>NZ_JPQO01000070.1 GCF_000773685.1 Acinetobacter sp. HR7
GATCATTAAGAGATTATGAAGAACAACTTGTGTGGATTTTTATCGGTTGATCGATTGAATATATTTTCATTGATTAATGGTAGAAATTACTCGAAGTTTATTTGAGCGAATTTTTGTCAGTAATTGATGAGCCAGAATTAAGTACTTTGTCTTAACTAAAGTACAAAATGATTTTAACTGAAGAGTTTGATCATGGCTCAGATTGAACGCTGGCGGCAGGCTTAACACATGCAAGTCGAGCGGAGATAGGTAGCTTGCTACCGATTCTTAGCGGCGGACGGGTGAGTAATGCTTAGGAATCTGCCTATTAGTGGGGGACAACGTTTCGAAAGGGACGCTAATACCGCATACGCCCTACGGGGGAAAGCAGGGGATCTTCGGACCTTGCGCTAATAGATGAGCCTAAGTCGGATTAGCTAGTTGGTGGGGTAAAGGCCTACCAAGGCGACGATCTGTAGCGGGTCTGAGAGGATGATCCGCCACACTGGGACTGAGACACGGCCCAGACTCCTACGGGAGGCAGCAGTGGGGAATATTGGACAATGGAGGCAACTCTGATCCAGCCATGCCGCGTGTGTGAAGAAGGCCTTTTGGTTGTAAAGCACTTTAAGCGAGGAGGAGGCTCCCTTGGTTAATACCCAAGGTGAGTGGACGTTACTCGCAGAATAAGCACCGGCTAACTCTGTGCCAGCAGCCGCGGTAATACAGAGGGTGCGAGCGTTAATCGGATTTACTGGGCGTAAAGCGCGCGTAGGCGGCTTTTTAAGTCGGATGTGAAATCCCCGAGCTTAACTTGGGAATTGCATTCGATACTGGGAAGCTAGAGTATGGGAGAGGATGGTAGAATTCCAGGTGTAGCGGTGAAATGCGTAGAGATCTGGAGGAATACCGATGGCGAAGGCAGCCATCTGGCCTAATACTGACGCTGAGGTGCGAAAGCATGGGGAGCAAACAGGATTAGATACCCTGGTAGTCCATGCCGTAAACGATGTCTACTAGCCGTTGGGGCCTTTGAGGCTTTAGTGGCGCAGCTAACGCGATAAGTAGACCGCCTGGGGAGTACGGTCGCAAGACTAAAACTCAAATGAATTGACGGGGGCCCGCACAAGCGGTGGAGCATGTGGTTTAATTCGATGCAACGCGAAGAACCTTACCTGGCCTTGACATACTAAGAACTTTCCAGAGATGGATTGGTGCCTTCGGGAACTTAGATACAGGTGCTGCATGGCTGTCGTCAGCTCGTGTCGTGAGATGTTGGGTTAAGTCCCGCAACGAGCGCAACCCTTTTCCTTACTTGCCAGCATTTCGGATGGGAACTTTAAGGATACTGCCAGTGACAAACTGGAGGAAGGCGGGGACGACGTCAAGTCATCATGGCCCTTACGGCCAGGGCTACACACGTGCTACAATGGTCGGTACAAAGGGTTGCTACTGCGCGAGCAGATGCTAATCTCAAAAAGCCGATCGTAGTCCGGATCGCAGTCTGCAACTCGACTGCGTGAAGTCGGAATCGCTAGTAATCGCGGATCAGAATGCCGCGGTGAATACGTTCCCGGGCCTTGTACACACCGCCCGTCACACCATGGGAGTTTGTTGCACCAGAAGTAGGTAGTCTAACCGTAAGGAGGACGCTTACCACGGTGTGGCCGATGACTGGGGTGAAGTCGTAACAAGGTAGCCGTAGGGGAACCTGCGGCTGGATCACCTCCTTAACGAAAGATTGACGATTGGTAAGAATCCACAACAAGTTGTTCTTCATGACGATGTATCTGAGGGTCTGTAGCTCAGTTGGTTAGAGCACACGCTTGATAAGCGTGGGGTCACAAGTTCAAGTCTTGTCAGACCCACCA
>NZ_JPQO01000071.1 GCF_000773685.1 Acinetobacter sp. HR7
GGACGTAAATCCAGGTGATTGGAAACAATGGCCGTGATTTCAAAATCCAGCTCGCCTTTATGATGACGGTAAAGCAGATTCAACAGACAGTGATCAAACTTGCTGACCATGATCATGACTTTCATTGGTTTAGCACAGTCATAGAAATCTGCCTGCATATTGAATTGGGCTTTAACTGTATCGAAACCCTGTTTCAAGGCTTCAATGTCCCCCTTCCCTTCATTAAAGCGAAAGACAATTCGGGTAAAAAACTGGCCTGTAGTTTCATCATCGTATTGTGCCATTTCACTGATATAGCACTGTTGTGCCGCCAGATAACCACTAATCGCGGCGACAATACCAGACGCGGCTGGACAAGTAATTTTTAAAATATATTGCGCTGAATCTGTTTTTAACATGGAAAACTTCCCTTAAAACTTTTTCAATCATTTGATCTGAATTGTCTCGTTTTATTTTCCTAAAAGGAAAATAAATTTCTTTAAGGGAATTTATATTGGATTTTTTTTAAACTGTCTATAGTTTTGTGAATATTTTTTTCTTGTAGTGAATATTTATTTGGTGAAGAGTTTGAATGCGGCATAGAAATTCCATGCCGCATTTAAAGAGGAATCAACATAAAACATCAACTTTGTAATATTGCTTTAACTGCAACAGACTTTGGAATGGTTGCGTCGACTGCAACAACTGATTAAGGCGTTCATGGAATAAATGAACTACACCTTGGGTACATTGCACCGTCCATGCCTTCATGGTTTTCTTGTGATCATTCAGCATGTAAATTTCACAGGTATTCTCATTCACCATACGGATATTTTTTATTGTGAAATGTTCTGGATAACTCATACTGTGTTCTCCTTTGTTATACATCGTTCTATAAGCAATTTATGCGCCAAGCTTAAATGCGGTCTATTCTGCTTTAAATGGTCGATTCAGCCTCTTTTGTTTACTATGAAGAATAAAATATGCCTAATAAATGATCACCCCCTCTGAAAAAATGCACTATATATAAACAAAATTATTCCGTCGTTATTTTCATCAGAATCAGGCCACTGAAAATCAGTATGGCAGCCAGGATGCGGACTGGATGTGCTGACTCTCCCAGAATCATAATGCCCAACAGAAAAGAACCGACTACACCGATGCCGGCCCAGATGGTATAGGCTGTGCCCAAAGGCAACGAACGCATGGAGTAGCTCAGCAAGGTGAAACTTAGAATGACGAAAAATAGGGTAAGAACAGTTGGAACAATTTTGGTAAACCCTTCTGAAAGTTTCATGGAATAGGCCCAGACAATTTCCAGTATTCCCGCAAACAGCAACACAATCCATGCCATTAAGATTTTACCTGTTCTACTCGATATGACTAAGGCTTATATTGAAAACTACAGCATAAAAAGCCTATACCTCTTAAGACATACCCCCAAAAAACAGGACAGCTTATCCCTAAGCGATATCGACAATCATCAACCAGCTTCTATAGTGAAATCTGCAATTTCAAACAAAATTTTCTTATTTCCAGCAGATTTTCTTGAGGAGAAACACCATGTCCACCGACACTGCCAAACAGTATGTTTTAAAGATACGCTGTCCTGCTGCTTCTGGAATTGTCGCTGCAATTAGTGGTTATCTGGCAGCGAATGACTGTTATATTGCAGAAATGGCACAATATGATGATGAAATGACGGAAAATTTCTTTACACGTATTGTTTTCCGCTTCAATGAAGGAAACGGTGACCTAGAAAAACTGCAACTTGGATTTCTGGAGATTCAGACTCGCTTCAACATGCAGGCAGATTTCTATGACTGTGCTAAACCAATGAAAGTCATGATCATGGTCAGCAAGTTTGATCATTGTCTGTTGAATCTGCTTTAC
>NZ_JPQO01000072.1 GCF_000773685.1 Acinetobacter sp. HR7
AGTTTCAAAAGCCTTATGATAATCAACAAGCTGAGCAAACTTCTCTAATGGTGTAAGCCAATCTAACGCTTTTCTAGGACGAGTATTCAGTGACATGGCAACTTGATTTAAATAATGCTGATCTGCCTGATTTAAATCAATCCCTTTAGGTAAATATTGCCTAATTAAACCATTCATATTTTCGCATGTGCCTTTTTGCCATGGTGAATGTGGGTCACAGAAATATACATCTATGCCTAAATCTTCTTCGAGTATTTTATGTTCTGACATCTCACGTCCACGGTCATAGGTCAACGTTTTACGCAGTTCTGCAGGTAAATATTTCAGAGCTTCAGTTAAAGCCTTGCGCACTGATTCTGCCTTTGCATCAGGTAATGTTGCCAAGATACAGAGCCGTGTATTTCGTTCAATAAGTGTTGCTATCGAACTTTTATTGTCTTTACCTTTAATTAAATCGGCCTCCCAATGACCCGGTATTTTTCTTTCTTGAACTTCAGCTGGGCGCTCATGAATAGTTTTAATATCCTGTAATATAGAATCTTTTTTAGGTTCACCGTTAGCTTTTCGCTTTTTATTTTCATGACGCAGACAGGATAATAAGTCTTTTTTCAACTCACCCTTTGGTAATGCTCGTATAGTTGAGTAAATCGTTGTATGGCTTACATTCATTGTTTGATCCAAATCAGAAAATGTCTTTAAACGCTTCGATATTTGCTGAGGAGACCATAAACAACGGATCGCTTCAACAATAAATCTCCAGAGGATTGAGTCGATTTTGAGTTTTCTGTGACCACGTCTACGTCTAGCGAAGGTGTTATCAGAAGCATATCGAGCTTGATAAACGTCATTGATGCTATTTCTTTTAAGTTCACGATAGATCGTACTAGGATGTCTTTTAATAAGTTCAGCAAATTTTCTGGGTGAAAAGCCTTCTTTTCTTGACTCAAGCATTAATGCAGTACGATCTTCAAAGTTAAGATGATGGTATGACAATTTTATATACTCCATAAACCCTTTAAATTAATTAGGTGGTTTATGTCGCACTTCAAGTTTTACTCTGCC
>NZ_JPQO01000073.1 GCF_000773685.1 Acinetobacter sp. HR7
ATTTTGCTAGTCTAGAGCCTTGGTAAATAAATAGAAAAGACCTCATCAAATGATGAGGTTTTTTCCTTTGAGTTTTCAATGTACTTATAAAGACATTAAACAGCTTCAGGATTGGTCAACTCAGTCATTGGCCAACGCGGGGTCGTAGTGACAGCCAAACCATCCTGCTGCCCTGCTTTTAAACGTTGATAACCAGCAAAAGCAATCATCGCACCATTGTCGGTACACAGTGCAGGTTCCGCATAGTAAACGGTCGCTTTAATTTTAGCTAAGTCGGCTTCTAAACGTTCACGTAAACGCTTATTCGCACTTACACCACCAGCAATCACCAGACGTTTTAAACCGGTTTGCTTTAATGCCTTCACTGATTTTTTCACCAAGGTATCCACGATCGCTTCCTGGAAGCTAGCAGCAATATCGGCATCGCGGTTTTCATCACCGAGTTTCTTCATCTGTACAGAAACTGCGGTTTTTAAACCACTGAATGAGAACGTCAGATCCTGATGCAGCATTGGACGGGGAAATGCAAAGGCATTCGGATCGCCCTTTTCAGCCAGTTTGGAAATGTTTGGACCGCCCGGATATGGCAGACCCATCATTTTCGCGACTTTATCAAAGGCTTCACCGGCTGCATCATCAATGGATTCGCCGAGTAATTCATACTGACCAATACCGTAAGCTGCCATCAACTGGGAATGGCCACCTGAGACCAGCAGTGCCACGAATGGAAATTCCGGTGGAGTTTTGGAAAGTAATGGTGCCAGCATATGACCTTCCATATGGTGCACACCAATTGCCGGTTTATTTAATGCAAATGCCAGCGTACGACCAAACAAGGCACCGGTCATTAGCGCACCCATCAGGCCCGGCCCGCGGGTATATGCCACAGCATCAATTTCAGATTTCTTGACACCGCTCTGTTCAAGCAGCTGATTCAGGAGCGGAATCAGTTTACGCACATGGTCACGTGAAGCCAATTCTGGAACTACACCACCATATTCAGCATGCAGTTTAATCTGGCTATACAGAACTTGTCCGCGTAAACCCAGCTCGCTGTCATAGAGCGCGAGTCCTGTTTCATCACACGATGTTTCTAAGCCTAAAACGATCATTAAACTGCCTATTACCTGTATCAATTCAATTACGATAACTATTATAGGCTTGTGATATAAGATGTAAATGAGTAAAATACTGACCTTCACTTGTGATCACGGGCAATTCGGCCCATGATCTTATCCATAACTTAATGAGGATTCTTCATGCCACAAGTTAAATTGAAAGAAGGCGAACCAGTAGACGTAGCTATCCGTCGTTTCAAACGTTCATGCGAAAAAGCGGGCGTTCTTGCTGACGTTCGTAAACGTGAATTCTACGAAAAACCAACTCAAGAACGTAAACGTAAAAAAGCTGCTGCTGTTAAACGCTACCAGAAGAAACTGGCTCGCGAATCAGTTCGTACTACTCGCCTTTACTAAGATTAATTTGTGATTGACTGCCTGGACAAGATAAATGACTACTTTAAAAAACCAAATAACTGAAGTTTTAAAAGCAACAATGCGTGCTAAAGAAATGGACAAGTTAACGGTTATACGTAGTCTGCAGGCGGCAATTAAGCAAATCGAAGTCGATGAGCGCAAAGAACTTGACGACGCTCAGGTTCTTGCGGTCATTGAAAAGCAAATTAAACAACGTAAGGAATCGATCAAAGCCTATGAAGGTGCTGGTCGAGAAGATTTAGCTAGTAAGGAACAAGCTGAAGTTGAGGTTCTGTCTCAATTTCTACCAGAAGCTATGACTGAGGAAGAGCTTGATTCCCTTATTGCGCAAACAATTGCAGCGCAAGAAGCTACTAGCATGAAAGATATGGGTAAGGTGATGAATTCTCTGCGTCCGCTCATAGCCGGGCGCGCCGATCCTGCACAAGTTTCTGCAAAAATTAAAGCAAAACTTGCCTAATTTATACTGTAAATAAATCTATTCTTTTGCGTTGAACTGACTAGATTCCTAGCCAGTTCTCAGCAAACCGATTCTTAAAAATTCCAATATCTCACAAATTACAATTTACATTCTTGCTTTGCAGCAATTGCATCATTTTTGAAGCTTTCACCTGATCCACAATATCCTGTCTTGTCATTTTCTGTAGCTTGAAATCCAGTGCTTCACGGTTTTTCTCGGTGGCTTGGTGCAAGCGATCGACATAACGCCCGACGATGCCACAAAACTCCGACTGCTGCGCCGCGGTTAAATTCTGCTGCTGCGGATTAAGGCTACGCAAAAATTCCCGGGATTGCTGATGGTAGTCCGTACTGATTTTTTCAACCGACTGCGCATAATCCTTTAAGCTTGCTGCATGCCCCGTCGAAATTCCCCAAACTAAAAACAGGCACAATAATCTTGTTTTCATTCACCCTTTCTCATGTGCTTCAATTTGCCACTCAGCATAGTATAAGAAAGGTCGAATTAAAAGCCGCCAAAGATCGAATAAACTAGGATCTATCTGGTGCTTATATTAAGAAGATCAGATCTTGTATTGACGTTCCTGCTGCATCTGTTTTAAACGCTTGGAAATAATGGCAGACAGGGACTGATTCCCCTTACTGATCCGCTGCGCGTGCAACAAGGATTTAATCGCAGTTTCTTCATTGCCTGACCAATATTCCACTTCTGCACGATAACGCAGCACATTGACCGCCTTATGATCTGACGCAGGCTCAGCATTGGTGGCTATCAGCATCAAGCGCCAGGCACTTAAATCACGTGGATTGGCATTTAGAAAGCGCTGTACCAGCATTTTGGCCTGATCAGTCTGTTTCATCCGGATCAGCACTTCGGCATATTTATAATTTAGTGCCCGGTTTTCCGGCATGATGGTCGCAGCTGAACGAACACTGTTCAATGCCTGATTCAGCTGATTTTTGCCTAGGTAAATATCTGTTTGAAATAGCACCAGTAATGGATGAATCTGATTATGCTTTTTTGCCTGTTCCAATGCCTGCTGAGCATTCTCTTCGTCACCCTGTTGCAAATAATAAGCGCATAAAGCCAGTTGGCCGGCAAAGCTATTTTGTCCAGCGAGTAACTCCAACTGCTGTTCGGTGGTCTGCCGTGATAAAACCTTGCTATACCATTTAATGACCTCAAACGTCGGATCGGCCAGTTTGGTTTTTACTTTGGGCATCTGGTTGGCACGCAACCGGGCTTCACTCATACGCTCAGTGGTTAAGGGATGGGTAAACCAGAAATCCGGCAAAAAGCTTAAACGGCTGGTAGAACGATGCATCACTTCAAAAAAATCGGCCATACTCTGTGGGTTATAGCCAGAAGCATACATATACTGCATACCGATCCGATCCGCTTCACGTTCCTGATTACGGCTATAAGATAACTGCTGATCCATCAAGGCGGCTTGCGAACCCATCATCACAGCAGCACCGGCATCACCATCGGCCTGTGAAGCAACTAATGCACCGACCAGAATACCCGCCAAAGCCAATAATCCCTGTCCTTTAAAGGCTTCCTGGGATCGACTGTAATGACGTTGTGTGACATGTGCAATTTCATGTGCCATCACCCCAGCCACTTCATCCATATTTCGGGCAGAATTCAGCAGGCCTAAATTCAGGGCAAACAGCCCGCCCGGAACGGCAAATGCATTAATTTGTGGATCATTAACAATCACTAAACCAATCGGTTGCTGCAGTTGAGTCTGGCTAAGAATATGGGAAAAGACGGAAAAAAGCTGGTCTTCCATCCAGGGATTTTCAATCACCGGTAGCTGGCGTTGTACCTCACGATAGACCTTCTCCCCGATTATGCGTTCTTTCTGCTGATCGATCAGCCCAACACCGGTCCCAATTTCAGGTACCGTAAACTGGATGGAACTATGATCAAAAGTCTCTGCTGCACTATGCCCCGCCGCAATCGATGCGCTTAACCCACAAGCCAAAACCAAACGTTTCAATGAATAATTCTCTAAGCCCGATTTTCCTAACCAACTGAATATACCATTGAAAATTGGGCATATATGCAAGGAAATGTTATTTAATTTTATTGAAACTGTGGATTCACCACATAACGCGGTACACGCCCTTCCAGCGCATCTACCAGATTCTGATACGCCAGTTCTGCCATACGCTTGCGGGTTTGAGCCGTTGCCGAACCTACATGAGGCAAGGTCACCACATTATCTAAAGCAAACAGTTCAGACTGCTGCAATGGCTCTTTTTGATAGACATCTAAACCAGCAGCAAAAATCCGACGATTTTTTAAGGCTTGAATTAGCGCCTGTTCATCAACTACTGAACCACGCGAAATATTCACCAATACGGCATGCGACTGCATTTGAACCAACTGTTCAGTACCAATCAGGGCATTGGAATCAGCATTCAGATCAACTGCGACCACCACAAAATCGGAACGTTGCAATAGCTTGTTTAAACTGCAATATTCTGCATTCAGGCCTTGAGCCAGTTCCGGCTTTTCACGACGGTTATGATACAGCACATTCATGTTAAAACCGTAAAAACCGCGTCTTGCGATTGCGGCACCGATATGGCCCAGCCCAATAACACCTAAAGTCTTGCCAAAGATATCCATACCAAACTGTGCTTCACCCACAGTTCGTTGCCATTGCCCCTGCTTGGTCCATTGATCTAACGTTGTAACTTTACGCGCCGCTGCCATTAACAAGGCAAAAGCCAGATCGGCTGTGGTTTCAGTCAGCACATGCGGTGTATTGCTGAGATAGATTTTCTTCTCATTTAAATATTCCAGGTCATAGTTGTCATAACCGACGCTAACACTGGAGATGATTTTGAGTTTGGTGGCACTGGCCAGATTGTCACGATTCAGCAAACGCCCTGCACCAATCATGGCATCCGCATCCTGGACATGCTGCAAAATCTGTTGATTGATATTGCCTAATTTTGGCTGGATATAAACGACGTTATATTGTTGTTCGAGTTTGTTCTGGATTTCTGGATGAATTTGACTGAATACCACCACTTTTTGCTTCATACGTCATTATTCCATTAAGACAGGTTTGCCCTGCATAAACTGCCACAGGCGTTTTTTAAGGATCGGCTGCTCCACCATCTCCTGCAGTGAAGCCAGTTGAATAATTTTGCTATTGGAATAATGCGGAATTTTACCCAAGAAAATAATATTTTTTTCGTGGCTCATGGCATCGATGAAACCCTGAATATAGGTTTCCACGCCACGCCCATCCTGCACATTATCCCATGGGAATGGCCAGTTCAACTCTGAAAATTCACATAACATTGCGTGCTGGATATTGACCCATAACTGTTGCTGCGCTTCGTTTATCGTGGTGGCATCAATCACAATGGTGCAATATGCCAAGCTGATGGCTTGCAGGCTAAATGGCTCGACATGCACCAGCTCACGCAGTTCCTGCACTTGCGCTACTACAGGTTGAACCGGCTCAGCAACCTGTTCCACCGGAACAGGTGTAGGTACAGGATTTTCTACTGGGATACTATCGGGTACAGATTTAGCCTTTAGCTCAGGCAAGATGATTTCACTGATGACTTCGGGCTGGGATTGATCTCGCCAGATGGCTGTCTGGTGCGGCTGATACGGCTCTGCCCGAGGAATCCAGATATCAATTCCTAATGTTGCCAGTATGTCTCGCTGATGCCCAATCATCTTTTCTTCATCACCATTTTCAGGTCGAATATTTTAGCGGGATTCCCACTCTCTTGCCGAACTTTTTAAGTCGTTTTCTGATATTTGTCACTGAACAATTAGATGATCTCAAAATAAATCGTTTTCACTAAATTTTTATATGTCACCAAGGGCCTTAAAACATCATCCAACAATTTAGAGCTGAATACAAACTGACCACTAAATAATCATAATACTATTCTTTTTCTGCATCTGGTCAATGATTTCATCCGTTTCAAAACCGAGACGCCAGTACAACAGCTCCATCACATCAAACTCATCCTGGGTGATAATCCGGTCACTCCACAAACAGACTTCTGCAACTCCTAAAATACTGAGACGATCCCGCAACAATAAACCAGAAATGTCATTCAGGATTTCCGCCAGATCAATCGGCTCATCTGAAATCTCGGCATACATTTCCAGTTCTTTCTGAGTCAAAATACGTTTTAAAATCCGCTCGCGTACTTCCAGCTGGTTACCACTATTAATCTGCTGCACATGCAATAAGGCATCAATCAAGCGTACAATTTGCGATTTTACTTCTTCTAGTGCCGTTGGGGTATGTGCCGGTAGCAGGTTTAATTCATATTTAACACATTCCAGCAGCAAGGCATCCAGCAAGCCAATTTCACCATCTTCCTGAATGATTCGCGCCAGTTTCATCGCAAACTGGCGTGCTACGGTGGTTGGCATACCCCCAATATTTTTTACTGCCTGGCGAAAAATCGAGATATGTACCCGACCATCCAGATTTAATAAGGAATCGACGATGGCGCGGCTGACTTCTGCATCCGTTGGAATAAATTCACGATACTGACGGATCATCAGAATCGCCACCATGACTTCTCGTGAACCCGTTGCGGTTTGCAAGGCACGTTCGATCAGTTCCGGACGTGGGGTATTGGCCCGGTTTTCAGGATTTAGTGGCTTGATGGCATCCTTCAAGGCAAAACTGATCGGCGATAAACGTAACAGCGGCAATGGCTGTGGCGAACTCCAAGTAGAAACATTATTGACTGCAACTTCTTCCAGAGAACGAAACAGGCTAAATAAAGGCTGATTCTTGAGCTTTTTCAGGTTTTCTAGCTGCAAATCCTGAATCAGCGATGGGTTGAGCTCATAAATCCGCTTTTCAATACTCGGATGAATATTCAGCCAGTTTTGTGGACTCAAGGAGTTGGCAAAACACATATGTGAAATCGATTCAGCATATTCACTATGAATCTGCGAACCGGAGTGATGCACATAAATCCGTAGCAGCGTCTGCACATTCGCATCATTCTGAATCAGGCGACGGGTTTTCTTGTCATTCTTGTAGGTACGTCCACCCAATGAAATAAACTTGATGAAGCGGCTAATCAGAACACCTAGACTGCCAATCAGCCAGATGACTGCACCAATCGAAACATAAAGCGTTTCAAACTTGTTCGCAGCAGGCTGGCCAAGACGATAGAAGCCTTTTTTAGCAATCTTGCTGCCCCACTGACTAAAGGTAGTCAGGCTGCTATACAGAATTTTTAACCGGGTATTTTCAGCTGCTTCACCAGACAGAATCTTGTTAAATTCATGACTAAGCAAACCATACAGTTCAAGCTCATCCAGATTCTGCAAGGCTCCCCAAGTCAGAATAATCGCAGTATTACCCGGATTAAAACCTGCCGTCAGCGCATTCACCCCGACTTCATCTAGTAATACATAGACTGCAGGGATTTCAATTAGAAAAGTATCTGCCAGCTGTTCAGTAATTTTCAGAGCAGCACTTTCTTCAGGCACACTTTCAATTAAGCTAAGACGACGTGCGCCCATCTGCCGAGCCAAGGAATAGCCTCCAGCACGAAATACATAAAACTCATAGATTACCGAGATTGCCATAATCAGGCTGACCAAGGTAATCAGATAGGGACTCAGGAAATGCCAGTAAATCGATTGGGTAGGATCAAGGTAAAAAACAAATAAGCCCACCACCGTATTGATGATGAATATGGTTAGTAGCACGGCAAGCAAACAGAAACTGGCTGGCCATAACATATTTTTATTTTTAACAAACACGTATCCTACGCTGCTCAATGCCTCACCCTGATCACATTGTTTTAGCTTTGACGCCATCATAAATGAAAAAAGCGGGAAATTCCCGCTTTTTTCATGAATTTAGCCGCTTAGACTTCACGTACGCCGCTCAGGTCAACCGAAGCCGCATCGATGTTCACATCGATAAACTTGTCACCTTTTTTTGCGCCATCATTACGCTTCTGCTCAAGATCGTTCAGATATTGCTCATCAATGCTACCTGCCACATAGATGCCATCAAATACCGAACAGTCGAACTCACGTAGATGCGGCACTTTCTTAGTACGGACTGCATCTTTCAAATCTTCCAGATCCTGGAAAATCAGGCGGTCAGCACCGATGATTTCACGGATTTCTTCCACGCTACGTTCAGAGGCAATCAGCTCAGACTTCGCCGGCATATCAATACCGTACACGTTTGGATATTTTACCATCGGTGCAGCTGAGGCAAAGAATACTTTTTTCGCGCCAGCATCACGTGCCATCTGGATGATTTCGTTACAAGTGGTACCACGAACAATCGAGTCATCAACAAGAAGGACATTTTTGCCCTGGAATTCCAGCTCAACCGGGTTCAGTTTTTGACGTACTGATTTTTTACGCAGCTGTTGACCTGGCATAATGAAGGTACGGCCGATATAACGGTTTTTCATAAAACCTTCACGGAATTTCACACCTAAAGTATTGGCCAGTTCCAATGCAGAAGTACGTGAAGTATCCGGAATTGGAATCACTACATCAATATCGTGCTCATCGCCCCACTCACGCAGGATTTTTTGCGCCAGCTTTTCACCCATTTTCAGACGGGCTTTGTACACAGAAATACCGTCAATAGTGGCATCTGGACGCGCAAAGTACACATATTCAAAGATACATGGGCGGTATTGCGGATTTGCAGCACACTGTTTAGTGAAGAAGTTACCGTTTGAGTCGATAAATACTGCTTCACCCGGCTCGATATCACGTTCAACTTTAAAGCCCAGCGCGGTAATCGCAACCGATTCGGACGCAATGATATATTCCATGCCCTGTTCAGTTTCACGAGAACCGTAGATCAATGGACGAATCCCATTTGGATCACGGAAGCCTACCAGGCCTTGACCAGTAATCATGGCAACCACGGCATAACCACCTTTGCAGCGTTCATGTACGCGGGTGACTGCATGGAAAATATCCTCAGAAGTCGGTACCAGTTTGCCGCGTTTTTGCAGTTCGTGTGCTAATACGTTCAGCAATACTTCGGAGTCAGAATCGGTGTTCATGTGACGCAGGTCGGTCTTGAACAGGTCATCATGAATTTCTTCAGCATTGGTCAAGTTACCGTTATGCGCCAGCGTAATCCCATAAGGTGAGTTGACATAGAACGGCTGTGCTTCGGCACTACTTGAAGTACCGGCAGTCGGGTAACGCACGTGACCAATACCGTAATTACCTTGTAATGCACGCATATGACGGGTATGGAATACATCACGAACCATACCAACATCTTTACGTAGGAACAGGCGGCCTTCCTGACATGTCACAATCCCAGCTGCATCCTGTCCACGATGTTGTAACATCGTTAATGCATCAAACAACATTTGGTTAACAGGTGATTTACCAGCTATACCAACCACTCCACACATAGCAACCTCGCAGACAAGCTAGGATTAATAAAAAGGATTATTTGTCGATTCAGCCGAGGACTTTCCTTTGACAGGATGCCCAGCTGATGCATCTGAAGACTGGCTTGAATCTTCAGACTTGATATGTTGTAAGGCTCCGTTTGCAGCATCCTTGGACAACTGAGTTGCCCACGGCGCATACGGCAGCAAAGTCTGAACCATTTTTGACTGTTTCCAATGCGGCGAACTTTCTACCCATGGACCAATGCCCTGCATGGTAATCAAAATAATCAACAGGCCTTTCAGACTACCAAAGACACCACCGGCCAGACGGTTTAAAGGCCCCAGTTTCAGGGTCTTTAAAATACGATTCAGCAAATAAGTCACAATCCAGGTCAGCACCACAATCATCAGGACGATGAAAGCAAATGCTGCAATCTTCTGTACCACTGGATCTGTACTGAGAGCAATCATGGAAGGCGCAAGTAGCGTCGAATATTTCGCGGCAATGATCAGCGCAAAAATCCATCCAGCTAAGTTCGCAAAGGCTTTAATCAATCCTTGACGCAAACCGTTTAGCCCTCCAATGAGCAAGATGATCAGTAAAAAGATGTCAATGGTGGTCATGGAATTCAGAATGCATCAATGCAGTCTTTAACAAGCTTCGGTCCTGTATATATGAGGCCAGAATAGACTTGTACAAGGCTGGCACCAGCCTGCTTTTTGGCAGTAGCATCGGCACCGGAAAGAATACCACCCACACCAATCAATGGAATCCGCCCTTGCAGAATGTCTGCAAACACTTTCAAGCAAGCTGTACTTTTCTCAAATACTGGTGCACCAGACAGACCACCTGCTTCTTCAGCGTGTTCTAGACCTTCAACACCTTCACGGGACAAGGTCGTATTTGTCACAATCAGACCATCAATTTTATATCGCAGCAATTGCTGGGCAATAAAGGCAATATCTTCAGCTTCCAGGTCTGGCGCAACTTTAAGTACCAGAGGTACATAATGTTGGTTTTCCTGAGCAAGCTCAAGCTGACGGTTTTTGAGCGTTTCCAGCAACTGGGTGAGCGCATCACCACTTTGCAAGCTGCGCAGGTTTTTTGTGTTGGGAGAGGAAATATTAACAGTAATATAGGAAGCGTAATTATAAACCTTTTCTAGACAGATCAAATAGTCGTCAGCGGCATTTTCAACTGGAGTCGTCGCATTTTTGCCGATATTAATCCCAAGAACGCCTTTGAATTTTGCCGCTTTGACATTTTCAATCAGTTGGTCCACACCATCATTATTGAAACCCATACGGTTAATGATGGCTTTGGCCTGAGGCAGGCGGAATAAACGCGGTTGTGGATTGCCAGGTTGAGGACGTGGTGTCACGGTACCAATTTCAATAAAACCGAAACCTTGACTGGCAAGGGCATCAATATAGGCACCATTTTTGTCCAAACCCGCTGCCAAACCAACCGGATTCGGGAATTCAATTCCCATACAGGTCACTGGTTTAGAAGCAACATTTTGACGCATCATCCCCATGGCATGGGAAGATTTCAACAGTGATAGTGTCAGCTCATGTGCACGCTCTGGTGCTAAAGAAAACAACAAAGGGCGGGCTAGAGAATACAACATATCGGGAAAAGTCTACTGCTTTCTAAGTCGGCATATTATAGTCACAGCCCGGTAAAAAAACCATGCTTTGCAAATCTTTATTTTTACCGTTTACATGACAGTCGCTGTTAATTTAATCTGCCCGGCATCGCTGATAAGTTCCATTTTTTCAACACTTAAACCACTCTGTGCCAGCTGGGTCAGGAAATTAGCCAACACTGCATAATTCTCATGACTCACATTTAGTAATATTTTATCATCCTGCTGCTGCGATGAAACTGACAATCCCTGCTGCTGCGCTGCCCGTTGAACTTTCTCGGCAGCATCCAGTTGCAGGTCACCGGCCGGTTTCATGGTGGCTGCATTGCTCTGCATCCAGACAATGGTATCTTTTAAGGTATTCAGGCGTTTTTGCTGGGTCTCTGCAGCTTTATGCATATAGAACAGTGCTGAACCGACAGCTGCTACCACCACAAAAATAGTCGCAAAAATCACCATATAGCGTTCGCGCGCACTCAAACTATCCAGATAGTCACTGATACGTTCAATCTGCTGATCCATTCGGGTCTGAATATTTTCAATCATGCTCATTATTGTATTCTCACCGATCCGACTGCACCTGCAGCATTGGCCTGGACATTTCCTAATTCCACCTTCATACCCTGCTGAGTCAGCTGACGCGTCAAGGTACTAAATGCATCCGGTGATTGAGCTTGTAGCTCCATGCTTAAAGTAGAAGATTCATAATTTACACGCTGTGCCACCATCTGGTTCTGCATCAGCACTGGCCCAATTCGGCTGATCAGGTCAAAAGACTGGGTATTGGCAGACTGATTCAGGCGCAACTGCCCTTCAAACTGACTTTTGATATTCTGTTCCGTCACCGGGAAATTCTGGCCGAACCAGTATTTAAACTGATCTACAGCTTGTGCCGCAGTCTGGTTGGCAATTTTCTTGTATTGATACCAGCGTACTGCATCATAACTAAACTGCAGTGCCAAAATACCCAGGAATACGGCTGCACAGGCTTTCCAATAACTAGAGACTGGAGCCCCAGATTTTGCTTTAGGCAAGACATTAAAGGGATGTGCTTTCGGCTTTTTCAGCTTAGGGATACTGTATTGAAAAGATTCAATCTGATCATGCGTCGCGACTGATTCCAGACTACGCAACTGGTCATTGCTCAGGCCACTGACCTGATAGCTAACATCCTTCGGCTGATAATCCAGATACAGACTCAGGTCATCAACCGAATGCCCCACATATTCCGCCTCGCGCACCAGCAACTGCCCCCCAATATCAGCGATCACACGCTGGTTTTCCGCAGGTACCGGTAGAATCAGAAAATCAGGCAACAAAGCCGTGACTTTCACCGGTAACAGATGCAAAGCATGTTGCATGGTTTCCACTGCCGAATTGGCAATGCCCAGCACGATCAATTGATCTGACTGCTGGAAATGATGCAGCACTTTCATGGCATCGACTGGCAGAATGATATATTCCTCCAGCAGATACTTGATCGCGTCCTGCCCCATTTTCTTGTACTGGGCTTTAGACATTGCCTGCTGCAGAATCTGCACATGACGGCTCGGGAAGAAAACTGTCGCTTCTTCACCATGATGCCCCTGAATCTCCTGAATCAGTTGTTCCAGTGTCGCGGAACTTTTCCAGAAATCCCCATCTGACCATTGCCAAACCCCATTGGCTTCTGGCATCCATAAATACAACATTGATTAAGTTCTGCCGTTTTAATAGTTTTTTATACTGTTGGAATAAAGCTTTTTTGCTGGGTCGATAAACCTGCTGCAATCACAGCCTGATCATAAATCCGTGCTTCTGCCAGATGGAAAGGATGGAAATGTTCCTCAGTCAGAATTGAAGCAATATGTGCCACCACGTTCATATGACACACCACCACAATCGACTCATACGGTAAATGAGACAACCACTCCACCGCGACCTTGGCATCATCATCCGGTTTAATGGTATTACAGATCACCACCGGCACATCCTTAAAATAGGCTTGCAGATGTGCCAGCGTTTCCTGAGCACGCAGCAATGGACTTACCACAAACACTTCCGGATTGATCACATCCTTTAAATATTGCGCTGTCTGCTCTGCCTGCAAATGCCCGCGCTCAGTCAAAGGACGCTTCGTATCATTACCATTGACCGGTGCAGCTGCTTCTCCATGACGTACCAGTGTCAGTTGCATACCATTTCCCTGTTTGATTTAGATATGACCACGGATTAGGTGCGATCATATTGTTTTCTCTCTTATAAATCAGACTTGCTGATGTGGCAAGACGAATTCAACATCACTGCGATGGCCATTCTTCATCAAGGACACGGCGATGCTCATTGGCGGTGCACCTTCAAAGATCACGGCATATAAAGCACAAGTAATTGGCATATACACATCCAGCTCTTCTGCACGTGCCTTAACCTGCACAATGGTATTAATCCCTTCAGCGGTCTGCCCCAGTTCTGTGGTCGCCTGTTCCAAGGTTTTTCCTTTACCCAGTGCATAACCGACCTGATAGTTACGGCTTAGTGGACTGTTACAGGTTGCAAATAAATCGCCCACACCGGATAAGCCCAGGAATGTTAGCGGATTGGCCCCAAGTTTTACCGCAAAGCGGCTCATTTCTGCCAGGGCACGCGTCAAGATCATACTCTTGGTATTTTCACCCACGTTATAGGCAGCCGCCATCCCCATCGCTACAGCATAGATATTCTTCAACGCACCGCCTAATTCCACGCCATTGACATCATCACTAGCAAAGACACGGAACAAGGCACTATGCAATGCTTGTTGTACCGCATAACGTACCAGCTCTGACTTACTGGCAATGACTGTACCGGCTGGCTGACCTGCAACAATTTCCTTAGCCAAGTTTGGACCAGACAGCACACCATACGGCACTTCCGGCAATTCCTCACGAATGATGTCGCTCATAAAACTAAAGGTTTTTGCTTCAATACCCTTGGTCAGGGAAATCACCGCCTGAGAAGTAATATATGGTTTGATCTGCTTCAGCACATCACGGAAAGAATGACTTGGAATCGCAACCAGAATAATGTCACGATCACGTACCGCTTTTTCCAGATCAGAAACCGCGAGCAGTGCTGGTTCAAGTTGAAAATCTGGTAAATAGCGCTTGTTGACATGGGTGGCATTGATATCTGCAGCGGTTGCTTCATCACGAATCCAGATCATGGTGTCACAACCATTGCGCACCGCAGTATTGGCCATCGCAGTACCAAAACTGCCACCACCCAATACTGTTACACGCAGCGCTGTTTTACGGTCAATTTCTACTGGCTCAACCAGATCTGAAAATTTTAATTCTGACATGGAGTTTAAATATCCTTCTTCAGCCCATTAGTGGGATGGGTTCCACGGGCTGACAAATTCTGCTGTATGAATTTCTGCACGTGGCGCAATACTTTTCGCGGCTGTACCAATATAAATGATGCCTGAAACCAGATCATCCCCTGAAATGCCTAAGGCTTTTTTGAAGTATTGTGATTCTACGACTGCCCCACTACGCCACATGGTCGAAAAACCTTGGACTTGCAAAGACAATAGGAAATTCTGGATCGCAGCACCTGAACTGAGAATCTGTTCAAAATGTGGAACTTTAGGATGATCTTT
Organism: Acinetobacter sp. HR7; assembly: GCF_000773685.1. GTDB lineage: Bacteria > Pseudomonadota > Gammaproteobacteria > Pseudomonadales > Moraxellaceae > Acinetobacter > Acinetobacter thermotolerans. The sequence goes on from NZ_JPQO01000073.1 coordinate 14,631, forward strand.
CAGACGAGTTAAAGCCACCACCAATAAAGGTGCACGGAAAGGATGGTTTTTAACCCGCTCGATTTGCGCAGCTTCAGTCTGACCTAAATCAATCAATGCTTGAGATAGCAATTCACCAAAAGCTTCGCGCTGATCTTCTGGAATAATTAAAAATTCAGTCGGTTTTAAACGGTGATGATCGGGAGCCGTAAGTGCGGCTTGAAAGGCTTTTTCCAGCTGTTCTACATTTGGTGCTGGTGCCACCAGGTGACCAACAGATTGACGTTGATGAATATTTTGATGAACGATTTCGATCTCTGATTCGGTCATTGCCTTATATTTCTATATTTGAAAACTGTGCTCAAGATTAGCATATTCATGCGCTTATTCTCTATATGCGGGATTTTTATTGCTGCTCGCATTGTGTCATTTTGTAGAATCAACCCGATCTTTTTACTGGATTGATGTTTTATTCAACAGCACTGACATTGTGCTTACTGAAAGTTGCCAAACTTATACAAGCCCTCCAAATTCTCAAGATTATTATGTGATGAATTAAACGATTATCTGAACTTGATGAGTTTAACAACATGAAAAATATACTGACCATGGGTGCAGCCTTGGCAACTGCACTGGCTTTGACCGCATGTAGTTCCAATCCGACCAACACTACTGCAATCCAAAAGGAAAACAACCAGTTTGAAGTGACCGGCCTCGGTAAAACCCAAGTCATTGCAAAAAATAATGCAGTGAACGCGGCTTCTAAAACCTGTGGTTCACGTGCAACCCCAATTATTGTCGATGAACAGTCCACTTATGATGGCGCACTGAAAGGTGTTGTGGATGAACAAACCGGTCAGATGATTCAGGCAGCAGCTAAAGTGCTCGGCAATATTGCAGGTACAGGCAATAACATCAATTCAGATGACGATTATCAAACCACACTGACTTTCCGTTGCCAATCGAACTAAGTTTTCGATAGGCCATAAAAAACCGCTCAAGCGAGCGGTTTTTTTTATTGGCGGGAAATTAGCAATAACCTTCCAGTCGGGTCAGTGGTAATTTCTGACCAATGGCTTTTTCAATTTCAGGTAGGTAGAAGGCATCATCTTCGGATAGGAAGCTGATACTCACACCACGGGTTCCGGCACGACCGGTACGGCCAATACGGTGCACATAATCATCCGATTGTTCTGGCAGAGTAAAATTCACGACATGTGATACACCATCGACATGAATACCACGACCAGCAACATCAGTTGCGATCATAATATTGTGCTTACCGTTCTTGAACTGATCCAGCATTTTCAGGCGTTTGTCTTGCGCGATTTCACCAGACAGCATCACCACTTTATAACCATCTTTTTTCAGGTGATCATACAGCTTGCGTACCTGATCCCGGCGATTCGCGAAAATCATCACCTTCTCAATAGGTTCATCACGTAGGATGTCTTGTAGCAGTTTATATTTATCTGCTTTTGCAACCATATAGACACGTTGCTCGACATCGGCATTGGTTTTCTTTTCCGGTTCGATTTCAACCGTTACTGGTTCAAACAACCATTGCTGAGCCAGATTAAGGACGTCATAGCTAAAGGTAGCAGAGAACATTAAAGTTTGACGCTGTTCTTTACGTGGCGAGAAACGTACGATACGTTTGACTGACGGGATAAAGCCCATATCCAGCAAACGGTCAGCTTCATCGATCACCAGAAATTCGATCAGATCCAGCCAGACTTCTTTCTGCTCAACAAAGTCGATCAGACGGCCTGGCGTTGCCACCATAATATCGACCGGCGCCTTATCCAGTTGAGCTTTCTGTTTATCGAAATCTACACCACCGACCAGCGTCACTACACTTAAGTCGGTGTATTTGGTTAGCTCCAGCGCATCACTTTCGATTTGAAGTGCTAACTCACGAGTTGGCGCCAGAATCAGGGCACGTGGCTCACCGCGATAGCACTGTTCTTTCACCGGATTATTAAGCAGGTCATTAATCACACTGATCAGGAAGGCTGCTGTTTTACCGGTACCGGTTTGAGCACGACCAATCGCATCATGCCCTGCAAGTGTAAACTTCAGAACCTTCTGCTGGATAGGCGTCATGCTGGTAAAGCCCAAGGCATCAATCGCTTTTTTTAGATTGGGATGTAAATTTAAGGTCTCAAAACCAGAAGACATATAGCACTGCTCAAATTGAAAGGTCTTTACGATGTTGCCTAGTATAAACAAAAAACGCCCCAATTTACATTGGAGCGTTTTCGAACTGAATCCGAAGATTAGTCAAGTGTCTGAACTTCTTCAGCCTGGAAGCCTTTTTGGCCTTTTACAACGCTGAATTCAACACGTTGGCCGTCACGTAGTGAACGATGGCCTTCGCCAAGAATTGCGCGGAAGTGAACAAATACGTCGTCACCGCCATTACGTTGAATAAAACCAAAACCTTTAGTATCGTTGAACCACTTAACTACGCCTTGTTCGCGAGCAGCTGTCATAAGTCAATCCTCATTGTAACTAAGAGAAGGACCACCCGGTGTTGCAAACAGCAGACCAAACAAGTTTGAAAATATTATTTTTAAGCTTGTAATCATTCTGTAAAACTATTAACAAAATCCCGGTTACATCCATTTTGTTATAGGGCGAAAAACAACGTGCTTGTTTATCTAAAATCCTACTAACCCATCGAGCTTAACATGGGTTTCTGACAATTAATAGCCTTTTTTTAGGTTTGTTCTAATTGATTTCGCTATTTTTTTCAGAAATTTGCATAAGGTTTTTTTAATTATAGGACTTACGCATTGACGGATTCAAAAAAGTATTAAAATACTAGGACTTACGCACTAT
>NZ_JPQO01000074.1 GCF_000773685.1 Acinetobacter sp. HR7
GGATTCAGCGGACGCTTACGTACGAAGTAATTCATTTCGCTCTAGCGAGCTGGTCTTTTTATCTTTCCATGGCTTCGCATTTTTTCTAGGAGGAATCACCGCATGTGCATCTCGATCTGAAATGACTTGTCGGCAAAGCTTTGTGTCATACGCGCCATCGGTATAGACCGAATCAATTCGTTCACCTAAAGGAATTTGAGTAAGTAAATCTTCGAGTACTTGTGAGTCGCTGACATTATTTGTAGTGAGCTGTACAGCACGTACTTGCAGGATTTTAGCATCTATAGCAATATGAAGCTTACGCCATTGGCGACGATATTCAGCCCCAGGTTTCTTACACTTCCATTCACCTTCACCTAGAAACTTCAAACCAGTAGAGTCCACGAGTAGATGGAGACCATCGCTACTTTGCTACTTTTTTGATAGCTAATCGCAATATCAATATACTTTTGCCTTCTGCATATAGTTGAATAATCCGGTGCTGTCCAATTTAATCCACACAGTTTAATCAGACTTTGCACAAAGCCAGTGACCATACGTAAAGACAAACGGAATAGAGATTTAATCATTAAGCAGCATTGGATAGCTGCGTCGGAGTAGGTTTGATTTCTTCCGTGTTTACCCTGTTGTTGAGCATACCGTTGAGTAGATGGATCAAACCAAATGGAAATATTTCCACGATTTATTAGAGCACGGTTATATGAGGACCAATTGGTTGTACGATAGATTTTTGGAGCAGGCTTATTCATTTTGAAATGATATTACTAAATAAGCGTCTAAGGCTAGGTTTGTGCAACAAAGCCATACCAAACTCGCAATGTCTCAGCAGTACAACCGATCTTCGGCGCAATAGCAGTGATTGCAGCCCAATTTGATGGATAATCTTTTTCGGATTCAAGAACAAGTTGAACCGCTCTTTCTCTGATTTCAGGGGTATATTTTACTTTTTTCATCGGGACATTCTCTCAAGAAAGTTGGTCTCCGACAAACCCGGTACGGTTCACTTATTGAAGTGATGTTTTTTTAGAATATATATTGATTGAAGTCTAGGGAATGAAGATATTTCTGAATGCATTATTCAACAGAGGTAATTTTATCTGGAGTCATGAGTGCTTGGTTAATGTATAGTTTTATTAATCTTTCACGTGAGCCTATGGCTTTTTGATAATGGCTTGAATTCAATAATAATGAAGCACCGTAAGTGACGGTCCAAATATAAGACAAATAATCACGAATTGACATTGCGCTTTCTAAAGCCTGTAAATAAGCACTGGTCATGTCTTTAATTTTAATGATTCGTTCTTCTCTCACCTGATAGAGTACTTCAAACAAGTCTTTTAATTTGCGTTCATTGTCGGTTAACTTTTCTTCAATGACATGCAGTAAAATGGTTCTGTTTGAGTTGAGCATATTATAGAGCATATATTGAGAAACATAAGTTTTCATGTCATGGTTATATTTCTTTGAAATCTCTAATAAGCGCTGTTCATTTAAAATAATGAGTTCTAAATACAGCTGATTTTTACTTTTGAAATGTTTATAAATAGTCCCTTTCGCAATATCTAATTCTAATGCAAGTTCACCTAAGGTGATGTCTTGGTTGTTTTCTAACAATAGAATTTCAGCCATCGCTAAAATTTTCTCTTTACGTAATAGAAAATTTTGTTGGCGTATTGAACTCATAATTTTTGTTCCATAAACATCAAAACTGCATCATCAATCTAACTGATTTAAATGGAATTTCCTATCCTACTATTGTATATAGGACTTACGCATTGACGGATTCAAAAAAGTATTAAAATACTTTATAAAACGCCAATCTCAACTTTAAATAAGCTTTTCAAATTGAATCAGCGAATAACCACATTTTTTAT
>NZ_JPQO01000075.1 GCF_000773685.1 Acinetobacter sp. HR7
TTTTTTTGTCGTGTACAAAGATTTTTTTACTTGGATTGAATCATAATCTTTAGACCAAAGGTATTCAAGAGTTTCATCATTGATTCCAGAGTCGGATTACTATCGGGTTGTTCCATTTTCTGCAAAGTCTGAGGTGCTATTTTTGTGATTTTAGCCATTTCATTTAAGGTCAGATGCAGCTCAGTACGGATATAGCGCGCAACTTTATAAAATGGCCAGTCAGGATTGTGATTAATCATCTCTAATACTTCCTGACGTTTTTTCATCTGCTCAATCGCGGTCATCGGTTTATAGCGCTTATCCATAGGCTAGCTCCTGAATCTGCTGGCATATATTTTCAATCCGGTACTGACTATTCTGCAAAATTTCCTCAGAGATCTGCAGTCTGTGCATTTCATCCATTAATCCTTGATAAAGAGGCAATTGCTTGACAAATTCTGACTGGATTTCTTGATGTTCAATGCCCGTTTGTTCTGTAATCTGCTCAATCACCGAGCGCCATATTGGCATGCCGCCATGATCATCTTTTTCCCAGCGGGTAGTTCGTGCAATACCATCCGGATGTAACCACATTGGAGCGAAATCAAACAGGGGAGAGAGTCGGATGGTTCCATCATTAAAACGTTGAATCGCTGTATTGCGGGTATGATTATCTTTATTGCCTAAAGCCACATTGGCTAAATCCCGTTTCAAATATTCGAAAATTTCCGGTTTAGGATCTGTACAGCATTCCATCAGTAAAGCACATACCTGATTATGGGTCATTCTTACCCCAAAGCCTGCTTTATTGCTCAACGAAGCAAGGCTTTCCTGTGCAATTCTGTCTACTTTGTTATCTACAATTTTCCGGTCAAATCTTGGAATAAACAGGGTTTTGCCATGCAATTCCAGCTCAGCATAAACCCTTAAATCCAGATACTGGGCAATCTTCATATAAAGTGCTTCATGCTGCAGGATGCTTTCCAGACTTTGATCATTGCCACGGCTGAATTTAACCAGCCAGTGTTTGGCTGCCATTTCATCTGAAAGGGTATGATCCAGATAAAATAACCCATCATGGCCTTGGGTTAGTAATAGTTTTGGCCATTCACCCTGAACGCCAGAGGAACCTGCAACAAATAATCCATAGGAGGCCAGCGATTCTATAAATTTTTCTTTTCTTTCAATGATTTCGCTTAGGCTAAAACCCACATTCTCTTGCACCGGGAAATGCGCCTGCAGCCATTCAAAAGCTTCTTTCACTCGGAGGTTGCCAATGGGATTACCTGCTCCTGCTTTTAGCAAAAACCAGTCTGCCTGTTCCTGCATATTTTCGGAAAAATCTAATTGATTCAGCAGTTCTTTACGGCCGTATCCTTGAGGCAAAAGATCCATCAAAAATGCTGGCCATTGCTTTTGTAAGTTATTTTGGACATTGACTGGAAACTGATACGAAAGCGCATGTCCATCTCTCACGTCCATATGCGAGATTGCATACTCGAAAAGATAGGAAGTACGGGTCGATGCTCTCCAGCCAGCTTCATGGCTGTCTGTAAGCTCGACGATCGCGCAATCTGACCATTCATTATCTTGAAAGATCTGTAGTGTACAGTAATAATCCATATTTATATTAAAATAGAATAATAGGTGTTGTTCTAAGCATTATATTATTATTTTAGTAAAAAAATAAAGATTTAAGATGAGATTGCCCTCTAAGCTTAGATGAATCGTAAGTAACTTGGATTTCTTTGTCAGACATAATGATCAGCATCTATATTCATATCCAGGCCATGATGGTCTGACCATCATAAACTAGACATTTTTATTGGTGAGAATATAGACACTTTAAATGGGTTCTAACAATTTGTGTTATTCCCAAGTAGAAATGTCCTACCTAATAACCAAATAGAAATGTCCTATATGGACATTTCCAAGTCAAGCACAGGAT
>NZ_JPQO01000076.1 GCF_000773685.1 Acinetobacter sp. HR7
GACTTTCGCAAGAGGTCTAATTTATAAAACAAATAATATCATTTATGGAGAGAGTTATGCCTGATATTACTAATTTATCTGTTGAAGAGTTAAAACGTTTGCAAGCTGAAGCTGAAGCGTTAATTGCTTCAAAAAAAGATCAAGAGATTGAAGATGCTTATAATCAGGTATTAAGTATTGCTGAAAAAGTCGGCATGAGCATTGAACAACTGTTAGAGTTTGGTGCGTCTAAACGTAAAAAATCATCTCGTAAAGCAGTAGAGCCACGTTACCGTAGCAAATCTAATCCAAACGATACCTGGACAGGTCGTGGTAAACAGCCACGCTGGTTGGTGGCTGAACTGGAAAATGGTGCCAAGCTGGAAGATTTCCTGATCTAAATTTCAGTTTTGAATCCGGTCATAGGTTGTTATGGAGATGACCTATGCAATTTTAACCAAGCTCTTTTGCTTGGTTTTTTTATGCCAATGAATTGGCGCAACTGAAAAAGTATGCATAATGTGTAGATAAAGAAAAAATGATAATCAGGGATTGTAAATTGATTAATTGGTTGGGGTGTTATGGGCGGTAAACCGAAAACATTCAAATGGTTGATTTTTGTCGTAGTCGCCTTTTTTATTTTCGTGGTTTTGCAGGTGCCAGCTGCCTGGCTAATTTCAAAATTTTATAAAAATAATCAGGTTCTGCATAATGTCAGCGGTAATATCTGGCAGGGGAATGCGGACTGGAACAAGGGGCAACTCAAGGGAAGCTTAAACTGGCAGATCCGTCCATTCGATCTGTTGTTGCTGCGCATCGGTGCCAATGTCGAAATCCATAGTGGAAACACCAAACTGAGTGGAATCATGGCCTATGGCCTGACCAAAACCTTGATCGCCAAAAAACTCAAAGGACAAGTTGCACCAGAAACCCTAAAAACGCTGGCTGACTGGCAGTGGCCAATTAATGCGATCCAATTTAATCAGCTAGATTTCAAGTATAAAAAACAAAATGGCTTTAGTGATGTGGATGGCCAGGTGAACTGGGCCGGTGGGGAATTGCTCTATACCTTTGCCCAGCGTCAGGAGCGGATGAATGTACCTGTACTGGCTGGAAAGTTGGCTGATGAGTCTGGAAAACTGTTGCTAGATGTGCGTGATAGCCGTGACCAGAAAATGCTGAATATTGAACTCGATCCGGAGCTGATGCTGAATGTGCAGTTGACTCAGCGTATGTTGCTGAATGTGCCTTCTTATGAAGGTAAGGCAGGACTGGACACCTATGTCATCAGTACCCGTCAACCCTTATTGGGAGGCGTGAACTGATGGCGCTGGATCTCGATAAATTTAAACAACTGGATTTACAATCCTTGAACAAGGCTGCACCGGCCTTGCTGGTTTTGCTAATTTTATATTTGTGCTGGAAGCTGGCCGCCTTGTTCTGGTTGGTGGTAGCCCCTCCACAGGCCTTACAGCTGGAACGTGTCGAGCTAGGTTCACAGCAACCTAGAATTCCGAATATCAGTTCATTTTCTCTGTTCCAGGAAACTGGCCGCACAGCTAACAATGCTGATGTCTCCAATATCCTGTTGCAGGGCGTGATGATCGCGAGTCCAAGCTATCGTTCTTCCGCTGTATTGAAACTGAATGATCAGGCGGATCGTTATCTGGTCGGTGAAACGCTGGGTGATACGGGCTATGAACTGGCAGAAGTCTATTGGGATCACGTGGTCATTCGTCAGAAGAGTGGCGCGTCCAAAGAAATTTACTTTAAAGGGCTGGAAAATGGCTTGAATCAGCCATGGCAAAGCAATGAGCAGTCCAAAAATAATAACAGTTCATCATCTGCATCAGGTTGGAGTAATTCCGGTAACCAGCAAAATAATGAACCGTCTTCACCGCAGAATGAGATCAGTCGTGCCATTCAGCAGATGAATGAGAATCGGGAGCGGTATCTGGAAAATATGGGGGTTTCTGCTGGTGGAGATGGTTATGAAGTCACTTCACGGACTCCTGCTGTACTGCGTAACCGTCTGGGGTTAAGGCCGGGAGATCGGATTATTTCCCTGAATGGACAGACCGTAGCTGCTGGGCAGTCAGAAGCCCAATTGTTGGAGCAGGCACGTCAGCAGGGTCAGGTGAAGCTCGAAATTAAGCGTGGTGATCAGGTGATGACCATACAACAGGATTTAAAGTGATATGGCATCACATATAGGGTTGGGAAACATTTAGGTTTATGGCTTTATTTAATAATAATCGATCAGCATGGGCATTTTGTGTTGCTGCCCCTCTGGTGGCTATGGTCAGCACAGCCAGCCATGCACAAACATGGAAAATTAACCTGCGTGATGCAGATCTGGCAGCATTTATTAATGAAGTTGCTGATATTACCGGGAAAAACTTTGCTGTGGATCCGCGCGTACGCGGTAATGTGACCGTGATTTCCAATCGCGCCCTCAACAAGGATGAAGTTTATGACCTATTCCTTGGGGTGCTGAATGTCAATGGAGTGGTGGCTATTCCATCGGGGAATACCATCAAGCTGGTGCCTGATAATAATGTGAAAAGCTCTGGCATTCCTTATGATGCCCGGCATCGCGCGACCGGTGACCAGATCGTGACCCGTGTGATCTGGCTAGAAAATACTAACCCAAATGACCTGATTCCAGCTTTACGTCCCCTGATGCCACAGTTTGCTCATTTAGCCGCTGTACCGGGCACCAATGCGCTGATTGTTTCTGACCGTGCCAGCAATATTTACCAGCTGGAAACCATTGTGCGCAATCTGGATGGTACCGGGCAGAATGACATCGAAGCCATTACCCTGCAGTCAAGTCAGGCTGAGGAAATGATTGGTCTGATTGAATCCATGACACTCACTGGTGCAGCCAAAGATCTTAAAGGCTCACGTGTACGTGTCATTGCGGATCAGCGTACCAACCGGATTATCATCAAAGGCGATACCGCCACTCGTAAGCGTATCCGTCAGATCATTGAAACGCTGGATGTACCAGCTGCAGACCGTCTCGGTGGATTGAAAGTTTTCCGCCTGAAATATGCCAGTGCCAAGAATCTGGCTGAAATTCTGCAAGGATTAGTGTCTGGACAAAATTTAGGCCGTAGCAGCACTTCTGAAAGCAGTTCGACTGGAACCTCACTCAATACCTTGGGTAATAATAATGCTTCATCCAGTATGTCTCAGGACAGTTCCAGCTCGAATATCCAGCTTAATTCCGGCTTTGGCAATAACCAGCAAGGTATTACCAGCTACAGTGCCAATGGCGTGAGCATCATTGCTGATACCACGCAGAATTCACTGGTGGTCAAAGCTGATCCGCCACTGATGCGTGAAATTGAATCGGCCATTAGTCAGCTGGATACCCGTCGCCAGCAGGTGCTGATTGAAGCTGCAATTATGGAAGTGGAAGGCACGGATGCTGATCAACTTGGAGTTCAGTGGGCTCTTGGTGATCTGAGCAGCGGAATTGGGCTGATCAATTTTGATAATTTTGGTTCCAGTTTGAAAAATATTGCAGCAGGTTATCTGACCGGCGGTGCGGCCGGTGCGGGCAGTGCCATTGGTGCAGGAACCTCGCTGGTGATTGGGGATTATCGTGAAGGCAGTGATGGTTCGCGTAAGCTGTATGGTGCAATGATTCAGGCGCTGAAAGAAACTACCAAGTCCAATATCCTGTCGACCCCGTCGATCGTGACCATGGATAATGAAGAAGCTTATATTGTCGTCGGTGAAAACGTACCTTTTGTCACAGGTTCAGTGTCGACCACTTCCACTGGTGTTGCCAATCCATACACGACCATTGAACGTAAAGACGTCGGTGTTACCTTAAAAGTCATTCCACATATTGGTGATGATGGTACGGTGCGTCTGGAAGTCGAGCAGGAAGTCTCTGATGTCAAGGATAACAAGGGGCAGGCATCCGATCTGGTCACCACCAAACGTGCGATTAAAACCTCGATTCTGGCAGAGCATGGTCAAACCATTGTGCTAGGTGGTCTGATTTCGGATAACACGCGTTATGGTCGTCAGGCGGTGCCGGGACTAGGTGCAATTCCAGGACTTGGACGTCTATTCCGTTCCGAAGGCAAGTCTAACCAGAAACGTAATCTGCTGGTGTTTATTCACCCGACTATCGTGGGTGACCAGAACGAAGTGCGCAAGATTTCCCAGCAGCGTTATAGCCAGCTGTATAGTCTGCAGTTAGCGCTGGATAATGATGGTAACTTTGCCAAGTTGCCAGAAAATCTGGACGATGTGTATCAGCAGCGGATTCCAGTATCCAAGCCGCCATTAGGTTCGACATATAAAACGGTACCAAGTGCGCCTGTTCAGAGCCAACCTCAGGCCGTGGTAACGACGCCAGTGGCGATTGAGCCAGAAGTTCAGCGCCAGCCAGTGCAGCATGTCGAGAAAAGCCGTAATACCGTGACCACAACGACTTTACGCCCAAAAAGCTAAGCTTACGGTCTTTGCAAACCACGTGTTATGATCATGGCAACAGAATAAAAGAGAAGTGGATGTTATGACTTGGAAAATTCAAGCCATCTCTGGTGATTTGACCGGGCAGGAAATTAGCATTGACCATGACATGCTGGTTGGTCGTCACCAGGCTGCCGATATCGTGCTACAAGCCGCAGAAATCTCCCGTAAGCATGCGGCATTTTTAGTGAAAGAAGATGCACTATGGGTACAAGATCTAGGTTCTTCTAACGGCACTTTTGTTAATGATCAGCGCATTGATGCAGAAGCATTGCTCAAAGAAGGGGATATTGTCCAGTTTGCCAGCCTGAAATTCTCGGTGCTTGCGCCAGCCCAAGAGGTGGTAGTGGAGCCTGAACTGGAACAGACAGCTGAACGTGTGATTGAAGAAGCTGAAGAAAAGAATGCTGCACATCAGATGAATGAACAGGGTATGCCGGAGCTGAAAGAGCGTGATGCCTCTGTACAGTTGACGCGTGATGGTATGCCAACCAATGTGGGTATTCCAAAACCAGCCCCAATTCCTGAAGGTGTTGACCTGTCCAAAGCAACCCCTGAACCAAAATCGATTCCAGTGGAAGAACCCGTTTCCCGTGTAGAACAGGCGAAAGAAGAGCAAAAAAACGCTTCTGTCGGTTTGATTTCCTTAATTGTTCTCATAATTTTGGCAATTGTGGCTTGGCTTTTCTTTAAATAAGCCGAGTATTGGTTACAATCAAGGCATGCAAACGCATGCCTTTTTTGTGGCTGCGTGATGAATGAATAAGATGAGGGTGAACATGTCGATTGCACAACTGGATAAGCGCGAGCTGATTTTATTTGATCTGGATGGAACTTTGGTGGATTCGGCATCTGACCTCTATCGCGCCATGAATATGAGCCTAAACGTGCTACAGCTGCCTTTTGTGACCGAAGAACAGGTGCGAGTATGGATTGGTAAGGGAACTTCCAAGTTCTGTGAGAGCGTGCTGAAACACCTGACTGGAGAACTAAACCCAGTCCAGCACCAGCAGTTATTGGAAACCTTTTTGGAAATCTACAACGCCGATCCATGTATCGATACGGTGCCTTTTCCGGGAATTATCGAATTCCTGCAATGGGGCAAAGCTAATAAGAAGAAGCTGATTTGTGTGACCAATAAACCGGAACAGCCTGCACGCAGTATTCTGGATATTCTGGGAATGGCAGAATATTTTGATGACACCATTGGTGGTGACCGCTTTACCGAGCGTAAGCCGGATCCCCGACAGTTGCTACATTGTGTCGAATATTATGGTGTGACTAAAGAACAGGTGTTGATGGTTGGTGATTCAATCAATGACATCGAAGCAGCACGCCGTGCGGGAATCGATTGTATTGTGGTCAGCTATGGCTATAATCATGGTGAGAATATAGCAGACTGTCATCCTCAAGAAATCGTGGATGACTTACGTGAACTGCTTGCTTAATACAGGGTACGAAGGAAACAAGATGAATAGTTGTAAGGTTTTTCGATGGCGTCGCTCAGTCCAATTCCATTTTCATACTGAGTAACCCTAATTTAAAGAGAAAAACCGAATGACAACTTCAGCACAATTCCAGCAACTTGTATCTCAAGGCTACAACCTGATTCCTGTTTACCGCCAGCGTCTGGCGGATACTGAAACCCCGCTCTCTGTCTTTGCTCGTCTAAAACAGCATACCCAAGCCTATCTGTTTGAATCTGTGGAAGGGGGAGAGAACTGGGCACGCTATTCGATTATTGGTCTGGGTGAATCGATTGTGTTCTCCTGCAATGCAGGTGAGCTCACGGTTCAGCACCCGGATGGTTCGATTGAAAAGCAGCAGTGCAGCGATCCTTTCCAATATATTCGTGATTTCCAGAAACAGTTTAAGGTGCCAACCCAGGCTGAGCTGCCAAGCCTGCCAAGCTTTACCGGTGGCCTCGTCGGCTATTTTGGTTATGACTCGGTACGTTATATTGAACCAAAGCTGAAAAACGTGCCGGAAGCCGATCCGGTTGGTCTGCCAGATATCTGGATGATGCTCTCTAAAACCGTCATCGTGTTTGATAACCTGAAGGATACCCTGTTCCTGATTATACATGCCGATGTAACTGATCCAGAGGCTTATCAGAAAGCACAGCAACAATTGGATGAGCTGGAAAATCTTCTGGCGACACCGGTAAGCCTGAAAGCAGAAAAACATACCCCACCACATTTTGAATCTTTAACCGGGCATGACAACTTCATTGCCTCCATTGAGAAGGTGAAAGAGTACATCCGTGCCGGAGACGTGATGCAGGTGGTGCCTGGCCACCGTATGGTCTCTGATTTTGATGGTGAGCCTTTACAGGTCTATCGTGCACTGCGTCATCTTAATCCATCGCCTTATCTGTTCCTGGTGCAAGGACAGACGCTAGAAAACAATACGCCGTTCCATATTGTCGGCTCTTCGCCGGAAATTCTGTCACGTCTGGAAAATGGCATTGCCACCGTGCGTCCGCTGGCGGGTACCCGTCCTCGCGGTAAAACCAAAGAAGAAGATCTGGCGCTGGAAAAAGATCTGCTTTCTGATGAAAAAGAGATTGCAGAACACCTCATGCTGATTGACTTGGGGCGAAATGATGTCGGTCGTGTCTCTAAAATCGGCAAAGTGCAGGTAACTGATCAAATGGTGATCGAACGTTATTCACATGTCATGCACATTGTGTCCAATGTGCAGGGTGAAGTGCGTGATGATGTCGATGCGCTGGATGTTTTTAAGGCGACTTTCCCTGCTGGTACACTTTCTGGGGCACCAAAAATCCGTGCCATGGAAATTATTGACGAAGTTGAGCCGGTAAAACGTGGAATTTTTGGTGGTGCTGTTGGTTATTTAGGCTGGCACGGCGAAATGGACATGTCGATCGCGATTCGTACCTGTGTGATTCGCGAAAATAAGGTCTATGTACAGGCCGGGGCAGGCCTGGTTGCAGACTCAAATCCTGAATCTGAGTGGAATGAAACCCAAATAAAAGCTCGCGCAGTGATCAAAGCGGTTGAATTATCATCAAACGGATTGATTTTATGAGTTTTTGGCGGTTTTTTTGAAAAAAACACTTGCATGGATTCTGAGTTTTGCTAAACTGCACACCGTTCCGATACGAAACGTACGAAACACTAAGAAACGCCGGCATAGCTCAGTTGGTAGAGCAACTGACTTGTAATCAGTAGGTCCACAGTTCGAATCCGTGTGCCGGCACCATCTTAGAGAGTTTGGAGTGAGAAGTAAAGAACGACACTGGTGTAAGTGTAAAAATGGTGAGGTTCCCGAGCGGTCAAAGGGGGCGGACTGTAACTCCGCTACGAAAGTTTCGAAGGTTCGAATCCTTCCCTCACCACCAATTTTAAGACTTCAGTAAGTGGATGTACCAACATAGTGCGGGAGTAGCTCAGTTGGTAGAGCGGCAGCCTTCCAAGCTGCATGTCGCGAGTTCGATCCTCGTCTCCCGCTCCATTATATGAAGTACGATAATTTGCTCTTATAGCTCAGTGGTAGAGCACTCCCTTGGTAAGGGAGAGGTCTCGAGTTCAAATCTCGATAAGAGCTCCAGATTACAGTTTATATTATAGCAACATTGTTGCAAAAGATTTCAAAAGCAGGCTATTTAGTCTGCTTTTCAAGTATTGGGCGTTTGATTTTTTTAGGCGATATGTCGGAGCTGAGTTTTACTCAGAATTGTGTTCGACGTAAACGAGGAAGATGAACATGGCTAAGGCTAAGTTTGAACGTAATAAGCCACACGTT
>NZ_JPQO01000077.1 GCF_000773685.1 Acinetobacter sp. HR7
CTTAACCTTTTAGCATATTTTGGAAAGTTGGCTTATTGGGGTTCAAACAATAAGCCACTACAGCAGCCATGATATTCACCATGAAGTTATTTACCGAACGATGACGTGAATGTTCAAGTTGATGTAAATTTTTTAATTGATCATTCACTGTTTCGATCAATCCTCTTCTGCAAAGTAATTGTTTTTCTTCTTCAGTTTGGATGGGTTTATTTTTCATATTCCGACGTGATGGGGTCAATATTTTCAGTCCTCTTGCTGCTAAAGCTTCGGCTTTTGCTTTGCTCAAATAGCCTTTGTCTCCGAGTAGGATCCCTTTTAATTCTTGAGTTAAAGATTCTAATATAGCAACATCATGAACATTTCCCGATGTCAGCTTGAGATTAATAATTTCACCTAAATTATTGATAACGAGATGTAATTTAAAACCATAAAACCAACCCGTACTACTTTTTCCACGACCGGCCAAGCCTTTAAATACACGATGCCTTTTAATCCGAAGATTATGGCAAACTACCAATTTAGTGGAGTCAATGATACTGATTCCCGTATCTTTTCCTTTCACCTGATGGAAGAAGCTACTCAGAGCTTGCAAACAACGGGGCATGATTTCAATAAATCGGTTGTAGCTAAGCAGTTTAGGAAAAGCAGATTTCCAGAATGGAACGATCATTTGGCAATAAAAATATTTGAAGAATCTAAAACCGGATTGATGAAATAAAATGACAATGGTCATTGCTTCAGACAAGCTTAAAGCTGACTTTTTCAACCTGGTTTTTTGATTAGAAATTAAAGCTTTCTCTAAAGATTCATTAAATTTTTTGCAGAAATCATCCAAAATACAAAATAATTCGGTAATATGATCCATTGAGAAGCCTTGTTTTATAACATTTTGTCTTGAGAACCAATATGTTACAAAAACAGGGCTTTTTTTCTACTCTTTTTTTATATCGAACTCAGGTT
>NZ_JPQO01000078.1 GCF_000773685.1 Acinetobacter sp. HR7
AGATGAAGAAGTAAACAATTTCACCAGTAAAACTTTTCAAATGAATCCATCTATTATTATCAAAAAAGTTCTTTGTACACGACAAAAAAAGATAACTCATTGAAATAATGGCATAATACTTGTTTTCTGACGACGAATATGATGACACATTTCAATGAGTTATATCTCATCTTAAACAAATATCTAAAGTGGAACAAGTCACATGCAAAATGTTTTACACTGATTATGCTTGCATTAATTGTAAAACAGACATGTAATCTTTCTTCTGCATCTAAAGCCTTACCCATCAAGTGCTTACCACAATCATTTTATCGACGTATACAACGCTTCTTTGCAGATCAGTATTTCGATTATTGTCAAATTTCTCAGTTAATTTTCAATATATTTTCATTCGATAAAGTCCAATTAACTTTGGATAGAACTAATTGGAAATGGGGAAAACGAGATATTAATATCTTGATGTTAGCCATCGTCTATCGTGGAATAGCGATACCTATTGTTTGGACATTGCTCAATAAACGTGGAAATTCAGATACAAAAGAGCGTATTGCTTTGATTCAACGCTTTATCTCCATTTTTGGTAAAGATCGTATTGTGAATGTGTTTGCAGACAGAGAATTTATCGGTGAGAAATGGTTTACATGGTTAATTGAAAATGACATTAACTTCTGTATACGTGTTAAAAAAACTTTATTGTGACCAATCACTTAGCCAAGAATCATAAAATTAGTGATTTATTTCGTCATCTTCAAGTTGGTCAAACTGAATGTCGTAAACGACGTATTTGGGTTGGTCGAGTGAAACTGTATATTAGTGCGCTACGATTAGAAGATGGAGAACTTTTACTTGTTGTTTCTCCTATGTTTAATGCTTCTGCTATTCGTGATTATGCATTACGCTGGGAAATCGAAACGTTATTTAGTTGTCTCAAAGGACGTGGATTCAATCTTGAAAATACTCGTTTAACAGACCCTAGACGAGTCAAGAAATTGATAGCAGTGCTAGCTATCGGTTTCTGTTGGTGCTATTTAACAGGTGAATGGCAACATGATCGGAAAAAAGCGATAAAAATAAAGAAGCATGGACGACTTTCAGTAAGTTTATTTCGCTACGGTTTGGACTATGTTCAAATGGCTATTCTACGTTTGATTGGTTTTGGAAAAAAAGAAGAATTTAAGAAAGTGCTAGCAATTTTAAGAAAGAAAAAGCCTGATAGGACAAGGATCCTATGAAATTTGTCGTGTACAGAGA
>NZ_JPQO01000079.1 GCF_000773685.1 Acinetobacter sp. HR7
GATTCAGCGGACGCTTACGTTCTATCAATGTATGGACGTTGTTCTTGAAGTTGTCTTAGATGATGAAATGGAACTTGACGATTCTGTTGTGAATTTCCGTCGTATGTTTGGTGATGAACGTATGGATGCTGTCTTAGGATCTGTTGATGGTTCAGCGCTTAATTGATAGTTATCAGAAACTACATCAAGCACGTGCAAAACTACTCGCACAAGCTCAATAATTTTTAGATCAAACATAAAAAAGCCTTAGAAAATTCTAAGGCTTTTTTAATTACTAAAAATATTTAAGCACTTTTCATATGACCTGTTTCTTCAAAATTAGCATGCCAAGACAATGCTTCTTCTAAAAGATGTGGCGTATGCCCACCGCGCTCACAAGCTCGCTCAAAATAACTGAGTAACTCTTGCTTATAATCTGGATGTGCGCAAATCTCAATAATTTTCAGTGCACGTTCACGAGGTGCTAAACCACGTAAATCTGCTAAACCTTGTTCTGTCACCAAAACATCGACATCATGATCGGTATGATCTGTATGACTCACCATTGGCACCACAGATGAAATTGCACCACCTTTCGCAATCGATTTCGTTACAAAAATAGCAATATGTGCATGACGAGTGAAATCACCTGAACCACCAATACCATTCATCATTTTTGTTCCAGTCACATGTGTTGAATTTACATTCCCGTAAATATCAAACTCTAATGCTGTATTGATGGCAATAATGCCTAAACGACGAATAATTTCAGGGTTATTTGAAATTTCTTGTGGGCGCAACACAATTTTATCTTTGTACTGATCAAAGTTTTTCATCACATGTGCAAAACATGGATCTGACAATGTCATTGAACAACCTGAAGCAAACTTCATTTTTCCAGAATCTAACAATTGGAAAGCACAGTCTTGTAATACTTCAGAATACATTTCTAAATCATGAAAATTAGAATGTTCAAAACCAGAGAATACGGCGTTTGCAATAGACCCCACACCCGATTGTAATGGTCCTAAATTTTCAGGCAAACGTCCTGCTGCAACTTCCCCTTCAAAAAAGTGGATTAAATGCTTGGCAATTGAAAGTGTTTCAGCATCTGGTTCATCCATACCAAATGAGGTATCTGGGATTTCATTGATCACAATTGCAGATATTTTCTCTGGGCTCACACAAATACCAGCAGTACCAATACGATCACCAACATGTGTTAATGGTATTGGGCCACGATTTGGACGAGTTTTAGGCACATAAATATCATGTACCCCTTCTAAAATAGGATTAATAGTGGTGTCAATTTCAATAATGACATGATCTGCCATTTCAATGAAGTTTGCAGAATTACCACATGATCCTGTCGGAATAATTTGACCATCTTCTGTAATTGCAGTTGCAGCAATAATAGCAACATTAGTTTTTGGCAAATTATGATGGCGAATGTTATCTGCCATTTCAGATAAATGCTGGTCAATATACATGACTTCACCAGCATTAATCGATTTTCTTAAGCCTGGATCTGCCTGATAGGGATAACGTCGTGCAATAGCATGAGCATCATTTAAACGACCATCAATACGATTACCTAAGCTTGCACCTGTTGCAATTGTAATACGTAAAGGATGTGTTACTGCATGATCTGCTAAAGCAAGTGGTACCACTTTTGCTTCACCTGCACCACCAAAACCACTTAAGCCAACTACAGCACCATCTTGAATTAATTCAATTGCTTGTTCTGCGGTCATAACTTTATCATGCAAAGCATGCAAACGAATGCGATCTAAACCGTTCATCATAAAAATCTCAAAAGAAAATTGCGAAGTGTATTAAATAAGTTCAACTGCTATTGCAGTTGCTTCACCACCACCAATACACAGTGCTGCAATTCCTTTTTTGCCACCTGTACGTTTTAATGCATGAATTAAAGTCACAATAATACGTGAACCAGATGAACCGAGTGGATGCCCCAAAGAACACGCGCCACCGTGAATATTGACTTTGGCTTCATCTAAATCAAATGCATCGATTGCTGCCATGGTCACCATAGCAAAAGCTTCATTGACTTCCCAAAGATCAACCTCTTGAGCTGTCCAGCCTGCTTTTTTCAAGACTTTTTCAACCGCACCCACAGGTGCAATAGTAAATTCTGAAGGATGTTGTGAGTGAGTAGCATAAGCAACAATATTGGCTAATGGTTTTAACCCACGAGCCGTTGCTATTTCATCTGAAGTAATGACCAATGCAGATGCACCATCTGAAATTGAACTGGCATTTGCAGCAGTAATGGTGCCATCTTTTTTAAATGCAGGACGTAGCGTTGGAATCTTTTCTGGTTTTGCATTTAGTGGTTGTTCATCTGTATCTACAACAACATCACCTTTACGGCTAGTTACTGTCACAGGGACAATTTCATCTTTAAAGAAACCACTGTGAATAGCCGTTACTGCTTTATTTAATGACTGAATGGCAAAAGCATCTTGTTGTTCACGGGTATAGCCTTTTTGATCTGCCATATCCTGTGCCAATATTCCCATAGAAAGACCTGTTTCAGCATCTTCTAAACCTTCTTGGAACATGTGATCTGTAATTTTGCCATGTCCCATACGGTAGCCTGAACGTGCCTTATCTAAAATATAAGGTGCATTCGACATAGATTCCATACCACCAGCAACTACAATTTCTGCAGAACCGGCTTTAATTGCATCAGCAGCTTGCATTACTGCTTTCATACCAGAACCACAAATTTTATTAATGGTGGTTGCACCAGTTGCATCGGGTAACCCAGCTTGACGCATTGCTTGACGTGCAGGTCCTTGCTTTAAACCAGCTGGCAACACACAGCCAAAAATCACTTCATCAATATCGCTTGCTTGTAATTTTGCACGCTCTACAACTGCTTTAATTGCCGTTGCACCTAAAGTGGGTGCGCTACAAGATGAAAGAGAACCTTGAAAACCACCCATTGCTGTACGTACAGCATCTACAATAACAATCATTTATTTTTTCATCCTATTTTTACAGCGACTTATGCCTGAGCGGTGAAATATTCTTCAGGCAATTGCATAACCAATTCAGCACCAGCATGAATACGTTGTGTACGTGCAGCTAAGTCTGGCAGTACTTTTGCTGCAAAATACTGTGCTAAAACTAATTTATTTTGGAAAAATACTTCAGTTTTTTGCTGTGCAGCTTGACTAATACGGGCATACATATAGGTAAAACTGAGTAGACCAACTGCATGTAAATAATCCACAGCAACTGAATTACTAAAATCAGAATTGAGTTTAGATTGCTCAACAATAAAGGTGGTCAGTGCTTCAAGTTCATCACATACTTTTTGAGTGGTTGCTTTAATACTCAATTGATCATCTAATGTCGTCGCAAACTCACGAATTTCAGCAATATATTCTGCAATAAATGCGCCCGCACATTTTGTGGTTTTACGACCAATTAAATCAATGGCCTGCACACCATTGGTACCTTCATAAATTTGTGCGATGCGTAAATCACGAATACATTGTTCCATACCCCATTCACGAATATAACCATGCCCACCAAAGCACATTTGAGCTTCTAAAGTAGCTTGCAATGCTGTATCTGTTAAATAGGCTTTGGCAATTGGCGTTAATAATGCAACACGGTCATTGGCTTTACGAACAACCTCTGCATCTGTTGAGTACTTTGTAATATCTAGTTGTTGACCTACATATACGGCAAATGCACGTGACGCTTCATTATTAGCACGTACATTCAATAACATACGGCGTACATCACCATGTACTAAAATTGAATCTGCTGGCTTTTCAGGAGATTTCGCACCTGTGGTTGCACGGCCTTGTAAACGATCTGTCGCATATTGTGCCGCATTTTGATATGCATATTCAGATGCACCAACACCTTGAATTCCCATAGACAAACGTTCGTAGTTCATCATGACAAACATACCTGCTAAGCCTTCATTTTCTTTACCAACCATGAAGCCTTTCGCACCATCAAAATTCATGACACAAGTTGATGAACCTTTAATCCCCATCTTATGTTCAATTGAACCTGCAGCCACCGCATTACGTTCACCCAACGAACCATCCGCATTGACTAAAAATTTAGGCACAATAAATAATGAAATACCGCGTGAACCCGCTGGTGCATTTGGTGTTTTCGCCAAGACAAGATGAATAATGTTGTCACATAAATCATGCTCACCACTGGTAATGAAAATTTTAGTTCCAGTAATGTTATAAGAACCATCTTCATTCGGTTCAGCTTTGGTTTTAATAATACCTAAATCTGTTCCTGAGTGTGGTTCAGTTAAACACATGGTACCTGACCACTCACCCGTATACATTTTAGGTAAATAGGTTTCTTTTTGCTCTTGAGATGCACGGTCATTAATGGCCATACCCGCACCAACGGTAAGGAGTGGATATAACATAAATGATGGATTTGTACTCCAAATCATTTCATCAGCAAGGACCGTCAGCATTTTAGGCATGCCTTGGCCACCCCATTCTTCATTTGCACCTAAACCAATCCAACCACCACGTGCAAATTGATTAAAAGCATCTTTAAAGCCTGCGGGTGTTGTTACCACACCATTATTAAATTCTGCACCACCAGATTCATCTGCTGAACGATTTAAATCTAAAATGACATTTTTAGAAAATTTAGCCATTTCTTCTAGAATGGCATTGGCTGTTGCCATATCTAAATGAGCTAAATTTTCATTACTTTGCCAGAACTCTTCTGCTTTAAACACATCGTTTAAAATAAAGTCCATATCTTTCAGTGGTGCATTATAAATTGGCATGGTGTTTTCCTTTCCCTACTTTGTAGTCAAGTGATATTTCATACTTTAACGATCAAAGTGCTTTTTTAAAGTTGTATGTTTCCACGTAAAACCATTGAAATGTTTTTACGGAATGATTGAAATTTGTGAGATAAATGACAGTAATAATCAATATTACTGAGGGATTACATCTTAAGCACAACAAAAATTGTGAAGACTGTAATACTTACTGTGAATAGTATTTGGGTAGATCAGAATGAATAGAATTCAATAAAAATTTAAGAATATAAGAAGTGCAGCTATACATAATAAAACCTAATAACAAGATTTGTTTAGTCGCTATATCTATATGACTACTTTTACAGTTTCAAATAAACATATCTATTGTTGTTCGAACACAAAAACAATAAATTAAAAATTTTAAAAATGGAATTTTATTTCCCAAAACTGACCTCCTCAGTTCAAATTTCTTGACAAGCCATATTTCACATAAAAAAGAACAATTATTATTCAACTATCATATTCCAACACTTTTCTCGTTCATTTAGGTGTATATTCTATACTAGGACTTACGCACTAT
>NZ_JPQO01000080.1 GCF_000773685.1 Acinetobacter sp. HR7
GGGAACTAAATTAAGGCTTATAGGATCGCTTGGTAAGGCTGTGTTAGCCGGATGCTTACAGATTACTAATATAAGTTCCCTGATAATTAGAAAAACGAGGTAAGGGCAATGGTAGATTTTGATGATGATTTTGACATAGAAGAACCATATCACGATGATGATGCATACTCAGAGTATGTTGCCAAAAATTGTAATAGCTGCAAGGGAAGTGGCTATGATGTCGTAGATGGTAAACAGTGTGCTGAATGCCTAGGAAGCGGTAAAGTCAGTAAAATTGAATAATTCATACCCATCTGTTAAGCCCGCTCAATGAGCGGGTTTTTTATATGGGTAGAAAACAAAGATTAATGTCCAATCACAATTTTTGGATTACTTTAATTCTTAAGATATTTTATGTATTTAACTATATTAAATTTATATATTTGTTTGAGTTTTCTATGGTTTAGCTATAGTGAATACGTTTTTCAACAACCCTAAAATCAGCGCAAAATGATTCAGGGGAAAGCCCACAGTAATTGTGGGCTTTTTTTATTGCCGAGAATAAATGTGTTGTAAAAACAGTCAAAGGAAGGGTTAAAACCTGATTTCTTCATTTCTGTCGTTTGATCGAGCATGAGCTTTATCATATTGTGGTTGAGCATGATGTAGAAGTGTTCTTCGGTGAAATTAAACGGTGGGGTGCTGACGAATCTATTAAGCTCTAAGAATGCGCCGTTTGTACCTGAATGTATCACTGCGTGTTGTGGCACAAGTGTTATAAATTGAACATATACAGGACTTTTCCATTAATTTATATAATACTAATTTATTATAATTAAATAACTTATGCCATTTTTTTAGAGGTGTAGTAATACATAGAATTTAATTTCTACTTTTTATTTGAAATTTAAGAAATGAAGAAATTAACGAAAATTATTGGGGTAATTTTAGGGCTTGGTTTAATTAATTTTGCAGCGAATGCTCAATATCCAAAAACAAAGGCTCCTAGTGAGATTTGTTACTATTTCAACTCTAAAGATATTCTTGGTGGAAGTTGGAAAGAAGAGTTATTGGTTTCTAAAAAGAAACTCACTTACAAACAGGCCGCTGCATTTATGAAGAAAAATCATGGCATGTCTGAAATCTACGATATGGAAGAATTGGACGAAATTGACTGTGATGCTGCAGTTGTAAGTTATAGCTATGAGCCAGGCTATTTACACTATTACAAGGAGCCTCACGCCCCAGCTAGGGCACAGACTACCAAAGCCCAAGCTCAAGCAGTTAAAAAATCCAATACCACAGCTAAATATTTAATTAACGTTGAATAAGATGTCATAATTGCTAAAATGCACACCGCTTTTTATTACAGTTTTGCAAGAATTTTACAAGTGAGAAATTAAGTTTTTGTAAAACAGTATCTTATCCAGGAAAATTTTCAATGCTCGATATTTATTTAATAGATGTTCAAAAGAAGGTGCAATTCAAGGATTATCCAGGTGAGCATCCTGTTAAATTTATTCTGAACTTTAAGAAGATTTTCCCAAGTGTGATGGAACTGCTGCTTCCTGTGCTGCCTGAAAATGAAAATCTGGATGAAATGACATGGGAATCCACGTCTGAAGATTTTGAAACTTTCCAGATGTTATTAGCTGGCTGGGGCATTATTGAGCTGCGTTTAGGGGCGATTAGCCAGTTTAAGGATAAAGCTTTTGCAGACCAATTGATTCGTCAGACACAACAAAAACGTAAGGAATATCAGAAGAAGCATCTAAAACTTTCTACAGTCGAACTAGACTATCTGTTTATGCACGATATCCATGCCTTGATCGATGCTGAGCTCATCGAAATTGGTGAGAAATTCTATCTGCCGACACTGCGTGAACTCTGGAAAGCTAAAGTTCCTGCGAATGTGCTGAATGCAAAACTCTAAGCTTTTATTGAAAATTTCATGATTCAATAATCCTCCCAAGCGGAGGATTATTTTTACCGGTTGATATAAAAGGTATTTTGGGTTTATATGAAATAGCCTAAGCAAATTTAGGTTATCATTCTGATTTTGCTTTATAAAATAGAATACTAGAGGGGTATGTTGGAATCAATTTTGCTTATTTGTATCATGTATATAATTATCAAGAAAATAGCGTAGCAATCTCAGCTATTTTTTCTTAAGGTATACAAAGTCATCCAATCAAGTTGGTTTTTCTTTTGAATAAGAAAAACTTAATAAAATTACTGGATGGTTCAAATTTTCTCGAAGATATATCCAAGGATTTTCCATAATGTCGAATCAGTTTTTAGATTTAATTACAAAACGCCGTACTGTATATGCCATTGGCAAGAATGTTTCACAATCTCCTGAGTACCTGACTGATTTGATTCAAAATGCAATTAAGCAAAGTCCATCTTCATTTAACTCGCAATCTTCACGTGCTGTGATCCTGTTTAATGGTGAGCATGAAAAATTCTGGGGCTTTGTTGCAGACAAATTAAAAAGCTATGTCAAGGATGAAGAGAGTGCAGCAAAAACTACTGCGAAAATGGCAAGCTTTGCGGCAGGCTTCGGCACTATTTTGTTCTTTGAAGATCAAGAGGTGGTAAAAGGTCTGCAAGCGCAGTTCCCATCTTATGCAGAAAACTTCCCGATCTGGGCAGAGCATTCTACTGCAATGGCGCAGTTTGCTACCTGGACAGCATTGCACACTGAAGGTTTAGGGGCATCGTTGCAGCATTACAACCCGATTGTTGATGAGCAGGTGCATGCAGAATGGGAAGTTCCAACAAACTGGAAACTTCGTGCACAGCTGGTATTCGGTTCAGTAGAAGGCGAGTCTCGTGACAAAGACTACATTTCTGACTTGGAGCGTTTCAAGGTATTCAAATAATTTGAAAATCCGGCATCTGCCTGAATTTTTATAGGCAGATGTCATGTATCAAGCGACAAAAAGCACATTCAGAATTATAAAAATTAGGCTACACTTAGGGCGCATTGAATTTAGAGTAATGACGCCATGTCAAAAAACACCCAGAAACTTTCACCACTTCAAGAACTTATTGCAGAACAGAAATTACTGTGTGAAGAAGTTGGCTCTACCTATGTTGAAGTGAGTGGGGATGATGTAATTGCTGTGGCTGTCCATACTTTAAATCAGGATCCTATTGTTGGTATTCGCAAAGCACCAGATATAGCAAGCAAAGTCAGCTGGTATATCTATGGTGGTGAAGAAGTGTCTAGTGATGCAGATTTCGAACTGATGACAGTGCGAGAATTGCAGGATATCGCGCCAGACGTTCTGCCGTATCTGGCCTTGGAACAAGGCTATCGTTTCATGATCGATGCTGATGATTATGAAGATGTCTGGAAAGAAGGTCAGGAATGAAGAAGCTTGCTGGTATCATTTGGCTAGGACTTAACGGCGTATTCTTAATGAATTACGCCGTGGCTGAAAGTATGACTCAGGAACAATACGACCAGTATATTGCTGACCAGACCCGTATTGTGAATGAAACCAAAGCTGTTCTGGATGAGCCTCATACAGGGGAACAGAAACCCAGCATCAATGCTGAGCGTCAGGCTCTATGTGACCGTATTCAAGCCTATGAGAATATTTTGAAAGCTTCTCAAGAAAACAGTCAGCTGAATATGGCTTCCATGATGGCTACGATTGCCCAGAATTTTCTTGATCGTCAAAATCAGAGCATGAATAGTTCAGGCATGACATCTGGGGTATTTTGTAAGAACAGGGAAGAACAACCTACTGAAGAGGAATAATCTAAATTATAAATATAAGGCGATCTTTTATTTTTCTATTTAGTAGAACTATATAAAAATAGAAGTGATTAGTGATTTTCCCAGGCATATATCCACAAAATTATTAGAATCATTAGTATTTTTAAGGCTCTAGACTAGC
>NZ_JPQO01000081.1 GCF_000773685.1 Acinetobacter sp. HR7
TGCAATAATTGGGTCGAGGTGCGACACGAAGTCGCTTAATGAAGTTGTTCCCCCTGCGGGAACCACCCGTGTCACCGGGTGAATCTAGAAGGCTGAATAAAGAGCGCCTTCGACAATGTAACGAGGCACCGCAAGGTGCGGGGTATCAATCGTGAGAGGCGTACCCTTCTGGCAGCCATAGCCGGACAAGGGCTAGATAATCGGTATGGTGAACACATGTGAATCTGCGTAACGATCGTTAAGTTGAACGAGCGGAAATGGCTGATACGCTCGAACCAAAACGGTAATGGAGGTGGGAATTGCGTCTTTCGACTACGCATTCGTGACCCATACGCCTCCCGGTCGATAGCAGGCACCTAAGCCGATGTACTTCAGTAAGCGGAACGTGGAAATCCCGTATTACTCCCATTGGGAAAGCAGTTTGCAAAAACTGCCCATGGTGATGCGGGCGAAGGAACGAGGAAAAAGCGAATGCCAGTCTGTAATGGGTTGGATAGAGGTTGAAACATTACCCCACGCGAAAGCGGGCTGACGTCCTTATGGTCTCTCATCACAAGAGAGTGTGTAGAACCCTTTTAATGGAGGGAGAGCAAATGAATGCAGCAGTATCAGCGTGTGCACCTTCCAGCACATCGTGGGACAGCATCGATTGGATTGCTGTACAGCGTCATGTCAGAGGGCTGCAAGCGCGTATTGTGAAGGCGGTACAAGACGGCAGGCATAACAAGGCGAAAGCTTTGCAATGGCTGCTGACTCACTCGTTTAGTGGCAAAGCATTGGCCGTCAAACGAGTGTCTGAAAACAAAGGCAAAAACACGGCTGGGGTCGACAAGGTGACTTGGAATACACCCAAGGCCAAGACCGGTGCGATGATGTCGTTGAAGAGGCGAGGTTACACGCCCCTTCCGCTTCGGAGAGTCCTTATTCCGAAGAAAAATGGCAAGATGAGACCTCTCGGGATACCCACGATGAAATGCCGGGCCATGCAGGCGCTCCATCTGCTGGCTTTGGAACCCATCGCGGAGACCATCGCTGATCGGAACTCTTATGGGTTCAGACCGCAACGCTCAACCGCGGATGCTGCAGCACAGTGCTTTGGTGTGCTGTCAAGAAAAGTAAGTGCGGAGTGGGTTCTAGAGGGTGACATTCAAGGCTGTTTCGACAATATCAGCCATGACTGGATGATCGCCAACCTCCCAATGGACAAGGTGATTCTACGGAAATGGCTCAAAGCCGGTTACGTCTACCAAAGCAAGCTGTTTCCCAGTCTTTCCGGAACACCGCAAGGAGGTATTATCTCCCCGGTGCTGGCCAACATGACCTTGGACGGACTGGAAACGATGCTGGCTAAGAGGTTCTCTAACGCCAAATGGACAGGCAAAAAGCTGCAACTGGTACGGTATGCGGATGATTTCATCATCACGGGGTACTCTAAAGAGTGGCTCGAAAATGAAGTTCGTCCTGCCGTGGTTGAATTTCTGGCGGAGCGCGGTCTCGTGCTCTCTCAGGAAAAGACCAAAATCACGCACATAGGGAACGGGTTCGATTTTCTTGGCTGGAACGTACGTAAGTACAACGGCAAGCTACTGATCAAGCCGTCAAAGGCAAACATCAGCGCTCATCTTGACAAGCTGCGAGCATTAATCAATGCAAACAAAGCGACACGACAGGCCACTTTGATCGGTTTGCTCAACCCGATTCTAAGGGGTTGGGCCAACTATCATAGTCATGTCGTTGCCAAGAAGGTTTTCAACCAGGTAGACAACGCAGTGTGGGAAATGCTCTGGCGATGGGCTGTACGTCGCCACCCTCGCAAGACACTCCGATGGGTCAAAGATCGGTATTTCAAAGTACAAGGAGCGCGTCGATGGGTGTTCTCATGTGATGAACAGTCCGCCGATGGTCGGAAGCGACAATACACATTAGTGTCTGCCTCGGACACGCCAATTGTGCGACATATCAAGATCAAGGCTGCTGCTAACCCTCATGACCCCGCATGGGATGAGTACTTCGAATCCCGATGGGGTAAAAGAATGCTGGTCTCCGCAAAGGGGCGAGCCAAGCTGTATCGGGTGTGGCTAAAACAAGGTGGTCGCTGCTGCGCCTGTCTTAAACCAGTCACCAAAGATACACCATGGCACAGCCGTCATATTGTGAAGCTAAGTCATGGTGGAACGGATGCAGTTGCTAATCTTGAGATTTACCATCTGTATTGTCCGAGGAGTGTTCAGTTTGCCAATGTCAACGATGTATAACCGGGTGCCGAATGGCGCCTTAGCAGAGGCTTGAGCCGTGTGCTGGGAAACTCGCATGCACGGTTCTTAGGGGGTTGGACGTAGGTAACTGCGTCTGACTACCCGACAATCAAATGCGACCTTGGGCCTTAGGGCGCAAGAACTGGCTGTTTGCTGGCTCGCTGCGCAGTGGACAGCGAGCGGCAAAT
>NZ_JPQO01000082.1 GCF_000773685.1 Acinetobacter sp. HR7
ACGGCTAAAGGGATAAAAATACATACAGTGATCGCTATTCTCTCTCCTCATCAAGTAATTGCAAGTGAATAAAAAAGCCCATCCGGAGATGAGCTTTTCAATTTTTAGTGAAGGCCGAAATTATGGAATTTCGTTTTCATCTTCAAACTCAGGTTTCACCTGAACAATGAAGTCCTGACGGTTCAGACCCCGCCATAGTGCAAATGCTGTACCGATATAGATCGAAGAATAAGTCCCCACAAATACCCCGATACACATGGCAATTGAGAACCATTTCAGACCAGCACCACCCAGTACCATCATTGCCACAACCACCAGTAATAAGGTTGCAGAAGTATGAATGGTACGACGTAAGGTCTCAGTCAGGGCGATATCCACCACTTCGACAGGTTCTGCACCGCGAATCTTACGGAAGTTCTCGCGGATACGGTCAGAGACCACAATGTTATCGTTGAGCGAGAAGCCGATAATCGCCAGAACCGCTGCCAGAACGGTCAGGTCAAATGGCCATTGCATCATGGCAAAGATACCAACAGTCACCACGATATCGTGGAACAGCGACAGCACCGCACCCATTGCCAGCTTAAACTCGAAGCGGATAGTCACGTAAACCAGCATCAGGATCATGGCCAGCGCTACAGCACCTGCAGAACGCACATACAGCTCATTACCGACTTGACCACCCACCACATCAACCTTAGGCACCTGAGCTGCATTATCTGGTAACTGAACCGCTGTGGTAATGGCTTTGGTTAAGTCTTCTGCTTCGATATCTTCCTGCACCGGCATACGCACCATCAGGTCACGTTCAGAACCTAATGTTTGTACCACTGCATCGTTAAAGCCCGCTTTGCTCAGCGCATCACTGACTTGTGAAGGCTGTACCGGATTGGTGTAGTTCAGCTCTGCTGAGACACCACCGGTAAAGTCTAGGCCCAGATTCAGGCCTTTGGTTGCAATAAAGAAGATACTGGCCACGGTCAGGAAAATCGAAAAGATTGCCGCAGGCAAAGCGATTTTCATGAACGGAATGACACGTTCATCGTGTGGACGGCCGTACTGTTTTGAATCCAGTTGAGTATTTTCAGTCATCAGTGATCTCCTTAAATGCTCAACTTTTTCAGGTTACGTTTTTTGCCATAAATAATCTGTACGATCGCACGGGTTACTGTAATGGCAGTAAACATCGAGCAGACAATACCAATCATTAGGGTCACAGCGAAACCTTTAATCGGGCCAGTACCAATCGCGAACAGAATGAACGCGACTAGGAAGGTGGTTAAGTTCGAGTCGAAAATGGTGTTATACGCCCGGTCATAACCCGCGACAATCGCCTGTTTCGGCGAGGCACCCCATTTCATCTCTTCTCTGATCCGTTCACAGATCAGGACGTTGGCATCGACCGCCATACCAATGGTGATCACGATACCCGCGATACCCGGCAGGGTGAGGGAAGCGCCAATCCATGACATCACCGTCAGGATCATCGCCAGGTTAAATACCAGTGCGAAGTTGGCAATCACACCGAACAGGCGGAAGAACACCACCATCCAGATTGCCACCAGAATGAAACCAATTTGAGTAGACAGCACACCCTTGTCGATGTTTTCCTGACCCAGACTAGGACCAATCACACGCTCTTCCACGAAGTACATCGGCGCAGCCAGTGCACCGGCACGTAGCATCAGCGCAAGTTCAGCCGCTTCTTGTGGTGAATCCAGACCGGTAATACGGAACTGTGAACCTAACACCGCTTGAATCGTGGCGGCGTTGATAATCACAGATTCAGTATAAGGCGTACGAACTTCAGTTTGCTTGCCAGTTGCAGGGTCTTCTACATAGCTGATCTTTTGCTTGTTCTCGATGAACAATACTGCCATGCGTTTACCAACCGCATTACGGGTGGCATCTGCCATCAGCTTACCGCCAGCGCTGTCTAGGGTGATATTTACTTCAGCACCGCCAGTGTCCTGGCTGAATCCAGAAGAGGCATTTTGGACACGTTCACCAGTCAGGATACGGTTACGGTTCAGCAATAACTGACGACCGCTATCCAGTGATTCATAAGCAAAAGCTTCAGTACCAGCAGGTGGTGTACCGTTTACCTGACCAGTATATGGATCAATGTATTGATCATTCAGGTCAGAAACCAGACGGAATTCCAGGTTCGCTGTACGACCGAGGACACGTTTTGCTTCAGCCGTATCTTGTACACCCGGAAGTTCAACCACGATCCGGTTGCTGCCTTGGGTTTGTACCAGTGCTTCTGCCACACCTAACTCGTTAATACGGTTACGTAGGGTGGTCAAGTTCTGGTTCACGGCATAGCTTTCGATTTCCTGCTTACGCGCATCGGTATAAGTCAGACGCAGGGTAGAACCGGCTTCGGTTGCTACAGCCTGTTGAGTGAACTCATTACCATTACGACGCAGGAAATCCATCACCGCAGAACGGTCATCATTATTGGCAAACTGCAAGGTAATGGTGTTGTTGCTCAGGGTCAGGCTGTTAAATTTCAGGCTGTTATCACGCAGCTGACGACGCAGGTCAGTTGCAGAAGTTTCCATACGCTGAGCAATGGCCTTGTCCATATCCACTTCTAACAAGAAGTGCACACCACCACGCAAGTCCAGACCCAGTTTCATTGGCTTGGCACCAATTTTCTGTAGCCATTCTGGTGTGGTTGGTGCAAGGTTTAATGCCACAACATAATCATCGCCCAAGCCACGACGTAGTGCTTCTTTGGCTTTCAGCTGCGCTTCACTGCTATCTACACGCAGTAGGGCTGCATTGTTGCTGAAGCTGTTGTCATGAGTTGGAATATTTTCAGATTTTAAAATTTGCTCTGCTTTTTGTACCATGCTGGCATCAATCTGAGTGCCGGCTGAGGCACCCGAAATCTGTACGGCAGGCTCATCTGGATACAAACTTGGCAGGGCATATAAGGTGCTGACCACTAGGACAACCAGGATCAGCACATATTTCCATGCTGGGTAACGCATTTATTTTCTTCTTAAATTGAAAAAGTCGTGCAGGAGCACGACTTATTTTGATTAAATGTTATTCAGGGTGCCTTCAGGAAGAACTGAAATCACGCTGGCACGCTGGATTTTTACTTCCACGCCACGGTTCAGTTCAACTACTGCAAAGTCACCTTCAATTTTTGTAATTCGGCCCATCAGACCACCAGCAAACACGACTTCGCTGCCAACACCCAGACTTTCAATCAGTGCACGGTGCTCTTTAGCACGCTTAGATTGAGGACGCCAGATCAGGAAGTAGAAGATTGCCACGAATACAGCAATCATCAGTAAGTTCGCCATCAGGCTTGGTTGTTGTGCAGCTTCACCTGCAGCGTGAGCAGTCGAAATAAATAGGCTCATTTATATTTTCCTAAACTAAAAACGGTTAATTACCTGAATGATAATAAGTTGACTTGTCTGCAATTTACCTTGTCTTTTTCTTTAGCGCAAATGCTGAAAGATTAATCTTCCGGACAAGGTGGCACTTGCATACCGCGGCGGGCATAAAAGTCCTCGACAAACTGGTCAAAAGTACCTTGATCCAGGGCGTCACGCATGGCTTTAGTCAGGCGCAGGTAATAACGCAGATTATGAATCGTACCCAGCATTGCACCTAGCATTTCACCGCATTTTTCCAGGTGGAACAGGTAGGCACGGGTGAAGTTCTGGCAAGTGTAGCAGTCACAGGTTGGGTCCAGTGGGCTCTGGTCGTGACGGTATTTGCTGTTACGGATTCGTACCAGACCGCCGGTCACAAAATAATGACCGTTGCGTGCATTTCGAGTTGGCATGACGCAGTCAAACATGTCGACACCACGACGTACTGCTTCGACGATGTCTTCCGGTTTACCGACACCCATCAGGTAACGAGGCTTGTCTTCCGGCATTTTGTTTGGAAGATAGTCGAGTACCTTGAGCATTTCTTCTTTCGGTTCGCCCACAGACAGGCCGCCAATTGCATAACCGTCAAAGCCGATTTCCAGCAAACCTTTTAGAGATTCATCACGCAGGTCTTCATACATACCCCCTTGAATGATCCCGAACAGGGCATTGCGGTTTTTCAGCACATCATGGTGCTGGGTCTTACAGCGTTTTGCCCAACGTAATGAAAGTTGTAAAGATTTTTGTGCTTCTTCATGTGTTGCTGGATAAGGCGTACATTCATCGAAAATCATCACGATGTCAGAGTTTAGCGTATGCTGAATATCCATCGAAATTTCAGGTGAAAGAAACACTTTAGAACCGTCAATCGGCGAGCGGAAGGTGACACCTTCTTCCTTGATTTTGCGCATCGCACCAAGGCTGAACACCTGGAAACCGCCAGAGTCGGTCAGGATTGGATTGTTCCATTTCATGAACTGATGCAGGCCACCATGTTCACGGATCACATCCAGACCTGGACGCAGGTACAGGTGGAAGGTATTACCCAGAATCACCTGAGATTTAATTTCCTTAATGTCACGA
Organism: Acinetobacter sp. HR7; assembly: GCF_000773685.1. Classification (GTDB taxonomy): domain Bacteria; phylum Pseudomonadota; class Gammaproteobacteria; order Pseudomonadales; family Moraxellaceae; genus Acinetobacter; species Acinetobacter thermotolerans. The sequence goes on from NZ_JPQO01000082.1 coordinate 4,488, forward strand.
GGCAATACGCCTTTGACCGTGCCATAGGTCCCTACCGGCATGAACATTGGGGTTTCCACCACGCCATGCTCAAGCGTTAAACGGCCACGACGGGCACGGCCCGACTGCGCTAATTTTTCAAACTTCATAGGAGTTCCAAATCAAGGCGAAAAAACAGTTCGCTGATTGTTAATGCTAAAACCGGCTATTTTCCTTGATTCTGCACATAAACGCCAGTATTCGGGTCGGACTAGGCTGTTTTATTTATGTTGTCTGTATGAATGAAAAATGAAGATCAGTTGGATTTAAGCACGTTCAAATTGGCGTAAACGTTCCTGAATTTCTTCCCGGGTCATGGCACAGCTACCATCGGTTTCTGTAGCCATGGCAGCAATATGCTGGATCAGTTTCTGGATATACAGATTGGCATCAACAAAGTGTGGTTCAAGGGTTAGCAAATAGGCTTGATGAGCCACCTGCAAATAATCATAAGCTTCCAGCTTCACCAATTGTGCCAGATCAATCAGCAGGTCTTTATCACTTTGAGAAAGCTTGAAGGACTTTGGCGCTGTTGCATTATTTTTAGATTGTTTACTGGACAGAAACTGCTGCTTTAACGCACTTTCTGGATTGAGATAGGTGGCTGATTGCAGTTCCAGCTCTGGCTGGGTGGGGGTATGAATGAAGAACAGGATCTGGCTTAAATCCAGACCATAATCCTGTTCTAAAGCGTCACGTACCTGTTTAAATAGTTTGAGTAATACATCTAGAGTGTTGGCCTGATCAATCTGCCCATGTTCCAGCAAAGGATTACCAAAACTATGCTGCTGCTTGAAATAATTATCCAGCAGGGCACGGAGCTGGGTCATACCATTGTTGCTGTTATGGGTGGTACGATATCGCCATTTAAATACATTCCAACGATCATTTTCCGATAGATACTGGGCACTGTCTTCCTGATCGTTAAAAATACTACGTTCGGTGGAAATGGCCAGATCATCGACCCGTAGCAACTCATCAAAGACCAGACTACAGGCATAGATTCCGTCATCATTGTATCGATCATAGAACTGATAAAACTCCTTGATCAGGATTTCCTTGAGGGTATCGAGATGATCCAACATAGTTTTAATTCTTTTATTATTATTTTGAAATTAAACTGCCTTATTTAGATCAGTCTCCAAATAAGGCAGTGGGTATAATTGCTTATCATCGCATAAATATGCGGCAAGTTTTAAAAATTCGGACGATAGTCAAAATTTTGCGTTACGGTCTGATCACGGAAAGGGCGAACCGCTTTTTTCTGTAGCAACATATTGTTGATGATGTTGTGCGGAAAAATCTGGATCTGGTTATTAAACAGCTCGACATTGCGGTTATAGATGCTGATGGCGGCACCGACATTTTCATTTTGCTCTTCAATTTCATTCATCATTTTCAGATAAATTTCATTGGCTTTCAGTTCAGGATAGTTCTCGATGACCACATTCAGATTATGCATCAGTTCGCGGTTCAAGCTTTCAATGCGTTGTAATTGGGCAATGTCAGCATCCTTGATATTCAGGTTCATGATGTTCTGGCGCAGCTCGGTGACTTTTTCCAGTGTGCCTTTTTCAAAACTGGAATATTGCTCCACCAAAGGTTGCAGGCCATCCAGGATTTTTAGTTTTTGACGTTCATAACTAGCCACATCCGACCAGGCACGAATGGTCGCATTATGATGCCGTACAATGCTGTTACGAATTAGGATAATGGCAATAATGACCAGAATCGGGATCACCACAAAAACAAAAAATCCCATGAATATCCCCTCAAAAAAATAATTATTTTAAAAATTGTGTCAGATCAGCGTGTAAGCGTTCCAGTTCCACTAATTTAAACGTTCTCAGATGACCACGCAATGCAGGAATGTCGTTGATATTCTTGTTTTGACTAGAAACTTTAAACAGGTCATGCGGTCCCAGATAACACAGCATGTGTTTTTCCGGATGAAACAGCAGGTCACCTTGACGTTGTTCAAAGAAATTTGCCAGTCGCATGACAAAGGCTGGAGTCAGCAGCTTTGCCATTTCCAGCTCATGGCTGCCATAAAAACTGAGACGCTGGTTGGTGCGAATATCGCTGCTATGCCAAGGATAACGATACGGATAGGAAAATTTGCGCTTGGAGGTCGTAACAGCGAGTCCCTGAATGGAAACATCAAACACAAATACACCCCACAGGTCTTTATGCACTTCTGTGACCTTGACCGACCTGCCATTTTTATCGCGGATCTGAACCTCATTCACATAATGATATTGAAAGAGCATGACCTGATGCTGCTGGCCATTTTCATCTTCCCAGATGGTACTGGCATAGCGGCTGATTTCATTACTGAGAGAGCCACGCTCAAATAGCGGAAACCAGCGTTTCAGGTTGCCAATGAACTGGATTGGATTCATTGGCATGGAAATGTGTTGCGGTTGCTGTTGAAAGCATAAATTATATTTTTTACTGAGTGCAATTTCTTCCAGGTAAGCAATTACCTCATCAATCGGTTTGCGATGTTCAAAGCTGATATAGGCCCAGAAGATTAGCAGGCAGCCGAGAAAAACACTGCTTTGCATCCAGATATTGGCTGGTGCAATCACAATCGCCAGAATCAGGATGCCACCAAAAACGGCAAGGGCAAGTGGCAGGTTATTTTCAAACTTTAAGGTGATCGGGCCATTCCAGGGATGCAGGCCATCCAATAGATCCTGATGAGTTTCTGTCTGACGACCCAGATCCCAGAGCCGGGCGATGTTGCGAAACACCACTTCATTTTTCTTGCGTCGAATATGAATGGAATGTTGCACCGCATCGATCGGCATAGGCAGGTTCCTTATCTGGAAGCGATATTGTCGATCAGCATGGCATCGCCATAACTGAAGAAACGGTATTTGCTTTCAACCGCATGCTGGTAGGCATTCAGGATATTTTCACGGTTCGATAAAGCGGATACCAGCATCAGCAGGGTCGATTCTGGCAAGTGGAAGTTGGTGATCAGGCGATCCACGACTTTGAATTCATAACCTGGATAGATGAAAATCTGGGTATCGCCAGTCCAGCCTTTCAGTTCACCACCGTTTGCTTGAGCCGCACTTTCAGTGGCACGGGTCGCCGTTGTCCCGACAGCAATGACTTTGTTGCCACGCTCTTTGGTGGCTTTGATCAGGGCCATGGATTCATCCGATACCTGACACCATTCGCTGTGCATGATGTGGTTTTCGATATTATCGGTACGAACCGGCAGGAAGGTACCTGCACCCACATGCAGAGTCACAAAAGTTTTTTGAATACCTTTTTCTTCCAGTTTTTTCAGCAATTCTTCATCAAAATGCAGCGAAGCGGTCGGTGCAGCGACACTGGCCAGTTTGGTCGGATCATTGAACACAGTTTGATAACGGACCGTATCAATCTCTTCCGCTTCACGGTTGAAATATGGCGGAATGGGTAGGGCGCCGTATTTATCCAGCACATCCAGAATCGGCTGGGAGAATTCCACAATAAACAGATTTTCATGACGGCCTTGAACCGTAACTTTGACTTCATCTGGACCGATAAACAGTTCAGCACCGGCTTTAGGCGTGTTGCTGGCTTTAATATGGCAATGCGCAACGAACTGATCCATCATGCGTTCCACCAGTACTTCTACAGCACCGCCAGTGGCGCGTTTCCCTTTCAGACGGGCTTTCATCACCTTGGTATCATTCAGGACCAGCAGGTCGCCTTCATTCAGCAAATCCAGAATATCAGTAAAGTGATGGTCATGATATTGACCATTGGCATCCAGATGCAGCAGACGGGAAGCAGTACGTTGTTCAAGGGGATAGCGAGCAATCAGCTCATCGGGGAGATCAAAGCTAAAATCGGAAAGTTGCATGACAAGTTACGGTAAATAAAAACTGGGCCTAGTATAAACTTTTTTCCTTTTCAGGGAGGAAAATGCGGCTTTCTAGATCAAAAAAATGAGATTTGTTTTAAAATTAGGCAAATGCCAAATTTCTGCGTTGACATCTGAAACAAACCGGGTAATATACCTCTCATCCACTCCCGAGGTGGTGAAATTGGTAGACGCGGCGGACTCAAAATCCGCTGTCAGAGATGACGTGTCGGTTCGAGTCCGACCCTCGGGACCAAGATTCTAAAGAACCCCAGGCATATTAAGACCTGGGGTTTTTTATTGCCTGAAATTTATAGGGGTTGTTCTAATCTTTTAAGTTTCAATCATGAACAGATAAAAAGTTTATTCCCGTGATAAAAAATCCCTCCAGATCTGGAGGGGTTTTTTATTGCTATTGAGCTGTTTAAGACTGTGGATTTGGTGGAACCAATTTATCCAGATCTTTATCAGAGATTTGATCCAGCTCAGAAATATCCGTTTTGATTTTCCATTGTGCTTCATCATCAACTGGGTTTGGCAGACGTGCTTCGAGCCAGTCGCATACTACATCGGGTGGGAAGTCTGCATGATTGCATTGAATTACCCAAGACAGAAAGTCTTTTGCTTCACCATTCATATACGGAGGAGGAGAGACCGGTAAAAACTGGGTTGGAAGGCGTTCATTTTTAGAAATGTAATTCAGGACATGACCCAGTTCCTGCACAGTTTGCCAAGCCAGTGGATGCTCGACATTAATACGAAACTTAAACCACCATGCCTGTTTGCCATCAGATCCGTAGCTATCAATCAGGTTTTTTTGAACACTTGGGACTTTACAGAAATATTCATATAAACGATCAAAACTTAAATCGGACACAGTGTTGGACTCAAAATTCGAAAAATCCAAGTGTAGCACAAAGCATGAATTTCACAGCTTAAGGGCTCTTAAAATAGTAGGCTTAGGATTTGTGACAAAACTCAGCCATGATAAAGATAAATTCATATTTTCTCCGTATATTTTGTATAAAATATAAACATATTGGTTGGGGGAAGTTCCGATGAAAATGATGATCTCGAGTGCCTGTATTGCGGGAATCCTGTTGGGAGCTTCAGTTCCGGCTGGGGCGGGGAATAACTGGGTAGGTTATACTAGCAAAGATAAATATCAGCGCCCGCCTGCACCACGTCCACCACAGCATCATCCGCAGCGTCCGTTGCCACCTGCACCGCATTATTCGAATCGTCCTGTGATTCAGAATGGTGTCAGCATTCAGTATCAGGCACCGACTACGATTTATCACAACTCGAACAGCTATAGTTGGGCCAATGGTGACCCAAATGTGGCACAGATTGAAAGCTCGCGTTATGTGCTGATCAATGACTGGCGCCGTTTGGGTTTGCCTGATCCTCCTGCTGGCATGCACTGGATTTTTGAAAATGGTCGCTATATATTGGTAAATAATCGTTAAAAGAAATTCCCTCTCTTGTTAGGAGAGGGTTAGGAAGAGGTGATTAATTAATCCCCCTATATCCCCTTTTTACAAAGGGGGATTTTTTTATCGCTTAAGCCAATTCATCATCCTCAGGTCGTGGAGTTTTACCTTCTGGTAATGGCTTTTCACTATGCTTGTCACGAATCACAGATGGATAAGTCCAGGACGCATAACGCACCACCAGAATTGCCAGTGCCAGAATCAGGATCGAACCGGTAATAATGACCAGATCCATACTGGCTTTATGGCTATGTTGAATATCAGAAATCAGCAAGCGGGTCAGGGCAGTAATCGCGATATAAATCAGGAAACGGACCGGCATGTGATTGGTCTTGAAATAAATGCCGACCATTGCGCCCAATTCTAAATAGATAAATAACAAAAGAATGTCATCAATGGTGGCGAATTGTTTGACTGCAAAAATATCAAAAACGGTATGCCCGGCAGACCAGATCACCATACAGCCGATAATGAACAAGGCAAGATAATGAAAACTTTCTACGGCCATATTGCCGAAATTGTCGAGGAGGGTTTCTATCTTTTTGGCTTTGGATTGTGGTTTCATTGCATATCCTCCTTTCATTATTTATATATCTCAGGAAAGGTGTAGCAAAATTCATGCAATAACTATGGCGTCAGCAAAAATAAATATGTAATAAGATGAAAAAGTGTATTTTTTTTAGACGAACTTGCTATATTGTAAAGGTTGTACATCGAATAATGAGGGAGAAAAAAGATGTTAGATAAAATCCAAAATAAAATTAGTCAATTACAAGCAGGAAAAAAACTGATTTTGGGGACAGGCATCAAAACTGACGACATGCAGAAAGTCCTGGCACTGTGTGAATCACTGCAGTCAGAAGGCGAAATCCGTATCGTGAATAAGCATGTGAATCCAAAAGTTGCCAACCAGCTGGACACCATCCTGATTGAAAAGGTGTAAATACCTATAAAAAAACGCCTGCAATTGCAGGCGTTTTTTTATGGTTGAACAGTCTTACGCTTGATTAGTGAAATAATCTTCAGAGAACTGCATCACCACTTCTGGACCAGCTTTCACTTTAGTGATACGCAGTGCCAGCTCAGGCAGGGTACGTTGTACGAAGTAACGCGCCAGTGCCAGTTTGTTTTGATAGAACTCGCCTTGTTTGTCTTTCGCAGCATTGGCAATGCGCGCAAACATGTAAGAGAAGCTTAGCAGACCCACCACATGCAGGTAATCTACCGCAGCAGCATTGGCAAACTCTGGGTTTTCTTTCGCAGCTTCCAAAATGAACTGGGTCACCGCTTCAACTTCTGCAGCAGCATCCAAGGTTGCATCTTTGATGAAGTTTAGGTCAGCGTCCAAGCCGTTGGCAAAGTCACGGATTTCCTGGATGTATTCCTCGATGAATGCACCGCCACACTTGATGGTCTTACGGCCGATCAAGTCCTGAGATTGTACGCCGTTAGTACCTTCGTAGATTTGTGCAATACGCAGGTCACGTACACACTGTTCCATGCCCCATTCACGGATATAACCGTGACCACCGAAGACCATTTGCGCATCCAGAACGGCATTAAATGCAGTATCGGTCAGATAAGCTTTAGCAATTGGTGTTAACAGCGCAACACGATCATTGGCTTTTTTCACCGCTTCTGCATCAGTTGAGAATTTGGTGATGTCCAGCTGTTGACCTACATATACTGCAAAAGCACGAGATGCTTCATTATTCACACGCGTATTCAGCAACATGCGACGTACATCGCCGTGTACCAGGATGCTGTCAGCAGGTTTGTTTGGAGATTGAACGCCAGATGCGCTACGGCCTTGCAAACGGTCAGTCGCGTACTGAGCCGCATTTTGGTAAGCGAATTCAGAAGCGCCCAGGCCTTGGATACCCATAGACAGACGTTCGTAGTTCATCATCACGAACATCGCAGCCAGACCTTCGTTTTCTTTACCTACGATATAGCCTTTCGCGCCATCGAAGTTCATCACACAAGTTGCAGATGCCTTGATCCCCATTTTGTGTTCGATTGAACCAGGACCTACCGCATTGCGTTCGCCCAGAGAACCATCTTCATTCACTAAGTATTTAGGCACGATAAACAGGGAAATACCACGAGAACCTGCAGGTGCATCCGGTGTTTTTGCCAGTACCAGGTGAATGATGTTTTCAGCCAGGTCGTGGTCACCACCGGTGATGAAGATTTTGGTACCAGTAATGTTGTATGTACCATCTTCATTACGTTCTGCTTTTGTTTTGATGATACCGAGGTCAGTGCCTGCATGAGGTTCAGTCAGACACATAGTTCCTGACCATTCACCTGAGTAGATTTTTGGCAGGTAAGTTTCTTTTTGTTCCTGAGATGCATAGCTGTTTAGCGCCATACCAGCACCCACAGAAAGCAATGGATACAGCATGAATGATGGGTTGGTTGCAAACAGCATCTCGTCAGAAAGCACGGTCAGCATTTTTGGCATGCCTTGGCCGCCCCATTCTTCGTCAGCGCCCAAGCCGATCCAGCCGCCTTCTGCGTATTGCTTGAATGCTTCTTTGAAACCTGCAGGGGTAGTCACTGCGCCATTGTTATATTTCGCGCCTTCTTCATCACCAGTACGGTTCAAAGGAAGTGTTACATTTTGCGCAAATTTAGCCATTTCTTCCAGAATAGCTTCAGCTGTTGCAGCATCTAAATGAGCTAAATTTTCATTGGCTTGCCAGAATTGTTCTGCTTTGAATACATCATTTAGGATGAATTTCATATCGGCAAGTGGCGCGTTATAAATTGGCATAGTGTGTCACCCGTTGTTTCTTGTTTGATTCGATTCGTTTGGTTTTGCGTCAGTCTAATGCATTAAAAATCTTATTGTTAGACGACTAAAGGTTAATTCTGTAACGCTTTATAAAGAAAAAGGACTGCCTGTTTTGTGACCGTCCTTTTCCTTGATTATGCAATTAAAACTGCATCAGCTTAGAATGCGAAGTGTTCCGCATCCAGGCTCATTAAAGGTTCAACACCAGTTGCGATCACGTCAACATGTGAGCGAACACGTGGCAGGATTTTCTTGAAGTAGAAGCGAGCTGTAGTGATCTTCGCATTGTAGAAGTCCACTTCAGTTGTACCCGCTGCAAGAGCTTCTTGAGCAACCAGCGCCATACGAGCCCATAGGTACGCAAGAGTCACGTAACCAGAGAAGTACAGGTAATCTACTGCAGCAGCACCGACTTCTTCAGGGTTTTGCATTGCACGCATACCGATCTGCATGGTCAGGTCGCCCCATTCCTTGTTCAGGGTAGCAAGTGGCTCGATGAACTCTTTCATGCCAGCATTGTCTTTGTTTGCTTCCGCAAATTTGTGGATGATCTTGGTGAAGTCTTTCAACATTGCACCTTGAGTACCCAGTACTTTACGGCCTAACAGGTCTAGTGCTTGAATTTCAGTGGTACCTTCGTACAGGCAAGAGATACGTGTATCACGTACGATCTGCTCCATACCGTGCTCAGAGATAAAGCCGTGACCACCGAATACTTGTACACCATGTTTCGCAGATTCTGAGCCAGTTTCAGTCAGGAATGCTTTTGCGATAGGTGTCAGCAATGACAGGATGTTGTCAGAGAATTTACGTTCTTCTTCATTCGCACCTTTTTCAACCACATCCGCGTGTTGAGCCAGGAAGTAAACCAGTGCACGGCCAGCTTCAGCAAATGATTTTTGAGTCAGCAGCATGTTGCGAACGGCTGGGTGTACGATGATTGGATCTGCTTCTTTTTCTGGTGCTTTAGGACCAGATAGAGAACGCATTGCCAGACGGTCTTTGGCATAAGTTAAAGCGCCTTGGAATGCTGCTTCAGAAGCAGACAGACCTTGTACAGCAGTACCGATACGTGCAGTGTTCATAAACGTGAACATGCAGTTCAGACCACGGTTTTCAGGTCCAATCAGGTAACCTTTTGCGTTGTCAAAGTTAATTACGCAAGTTGCGTTACCATGGATCCCCATTTTGTGTTCGATCGAACCACAACGTACGTTGTTGCGTTCACCAATTGAGCCGTCAGCATTCACGTTGAACTTCGGTACGATGAACAGGGAAATACCTTTAGTACCTTTCGGTGCACCTGGCAGACGAGCCAATACGATATGGATGATGTTTTCAGCCATGTCGTGCTCACCAGCAGAGATAAAGATTTTCTCGCCAGAGATTGCATAGCTACCGTCAGCTTGTGGTTCAGCTTTAGTACGGATAATGCCTAGATCAGAACCTGCATGAGATTCTGTCAGACACATGGTACCAGTCCATTCACCTGAAACCAGTTTAGGCAGGTAAGTGTCTTTTTGTTCTTGAGAACCGTGGTGTTCAAGGGTACGTACAGCACCGTGAGACAGTCCAGGGTACATGCCCCATGCCCAGTTCGCAGTACCGACCATTTCAGAAACGGTAATACCTAACGAGTTTGGTAAGCCTTGACCGCCGTATTGCTCTTCAGCAGAAAGAGAAGGGAAGCCTAGCTCGATGTATTTTTGATACGCTTCTTTGAAACCGGTTGGAGTGGTCACAACGCCGTCGTTCCAAGTACAGCCTTCACGGTCACCCACCTGGTTCAGTGGGGATAATTCGTTTTCACAGAAATCTGCAGCAGCTTCGAGGTACTGGTCAATCAGTTCACGGCTTACATTTTCCTGGAATGCAGGCAGGCTGGCATAGTGTTGTTCAGCATTTAGAAGCTCATGCAAAACGAATTGCATATCACGTAAAGGCGCTTTGTATTGTGGCATAGCGTTTTCCTCAATACTGGTTTTATACCAGCGTTATAATCCTGAATTAAAGTGAAACGTGCCTTCACTGACACGTATGAACATGGGGCTAATCGTGCAACATCTTCCTTGCTGGCACAAGCATTTCAGGGCTATTTCTTGGTGACTGTAAAGTCAAAGATAATTGCCCTTGAAATCTTAAGTATATTGAGTGTAAACGTTTTTATAAAAAAATGTGTGATACGAATGGTCAAAAAACATGAGCACTTAGATGCACTTACCTAAACAATTGGCAGAGATGAAAAAAGGCACCCGAAGGTGCCTTTAAAATAAGAAAATTCAAGTGATCAATTAAGATGCTTTTGCTGCTGGAGCAGCAACTGGTGCTTTTGGCTGGAAGCGTACATGGCATTGACCATTGATGGTTTTGTTGCCAATCTTGATTTGAGCAGCTGCACCATCTTTTTTGCCTTGGCAAGCCTGAATCACTGCTTTTTGCTGTGCCTGACGTTGTGCCAAACGTTGATCAAACTGTTTCACCATTTCGGCACGTTGTGCATCTGTCATTGGTTCACCGCGGCCTTGGCCGGGTGCAGCACGGAAGTCACCGCGCATTGGACGATGTTCACCTTTCATGCCACGGAATTCAGCGCGTGCAGCTTTCATGTCTTTACGGTCGGCTTTGAAGTAGATGTTACAGGTACCGTCAATGGTTTTTTCACCGGCTTTGACCTGAACGGTGCTGCCTACAGCTTTGTTGTCGCAGGCCTGTCGAATTTGTTTTTGTAACTCCGCATATTCAGCACGTTTTTGCTGGAACTTCTCGCGCTGTTCCGGTGTCAGGCGGTGTTCACGCTGATCATGATGTTGTTTCATCATTTTAGGATGAGTTTCGCTTTGAACATTATTGGTGGACTGACAGGCAGTCAATGCGCCCATTGATAAAACACTAGCACTTACGAGGATGGTTTTTGTGATGGCTTTCATTGTATTTCTCTCAATGCAACAGTCTGATTTCTATAATGCAAAGAATAAATAATAATGATGAAGAAACAATGGAGAGTTTTTTAAGGCTGTGTTCGCTACAATAATGAATATAGAGGAAAAACCGAGAATCTGCTTTTGAATATTCGCCGCATGCCGATTGCATTACGCCTGTTTCTGACTGTGCTGTTTACCACTCTGGTGATTACCACGGTGAGTCTCGGCGTGCTTCATTTAAATATGCAGCGTAATTTCACTCGCTATGTCGCGGATGTGGAAATGCAGAAGCTCGATCATGTGATTGCCAATCTGGGCGAAGTCTATTCAGTCTATAACGACTGGGGTAATGCCATTCAGGCACAGATTCTGCAGATTGAAGGCGAACCAGCACCGGATGATTATGACCGCCTGTCACGCTGGTGGTTACGCCGTCAATATGATATCGCATTGCAGCAGCGTTATTTCCAGGATCATACCTTGGCCAATGTGGCACCGAGCCTGATGCAATCTGATGCTGAGGAAAAACCTCCGGTGGATTCCGAAGAATTACGTTTGCTGGCAGCCAATTTGCCTTCGCAGTTCCAGCCCTTTGAAGGTTTGAAATTCCCGCTGAGTTCTAATCAGAGCCTGTTTAGAACAGATCGTAAAAATGGCAATACTCAAAGTACTCAGCCGCAAAGTGGCAAGAAACAGTTTATCCAAATGCCAGACCGACTGGGTTTAAGTTCACGTTTGTCGCTATATGATGCCCAGCGCCGTTTTGTGGTGGGTGAACAATCTGATGAACAGATTTCCTATCGTCCGATTATGGTGGGCAATAAAATTGTTGGTTATCTGGGACTGAAACCGGTGCTGGATCAGGAAGATGCCTTAAGTATCAATTTCTTTAGTAACCAGAAACGTTACCTGTTCCTGGTCTATGGCTTAAGTATCCTGACCAGTCTGATTGCAGCCTTGTTATTGGCAACCTATTTTAAACAGCCGATTCAACGTTTGTTGAAAGGTACGCGTGAACTGACCAAAGGTAATTATCAGCATCAGGTCAAAGTGAACCGAAATGATGAACTCGGTGATTTATCTAATGAACTGAACCAATTAGCTGTGATTCTGGATCAGCATGAAACCTCACGTCGTCAGTGGGTGGCGGATACTTCACATGAGCTGAAAACACCATTAGCGGTACTCCAGGCACAGATTGAAGCGATGCAGGATGGGATCCGTAAACCAACGCCGGAACATTTTGCGTCGATGTTGGCTCAGGTGACTAGCCTGAAAAAACTAACGCAGGATCTGGCAGCATTGGCACAGGCGGATGCACAGCAACTGCAAATTTATACCAGTAGTGTAAATCCATGGGATGTGGTGCAGCAGGAACTGAACAACTTCAATCCGAAGTTTGAACAGGCTCAACTGACCGTGACCGCTGAAGGTGAGGGTGCTGAACTCCAGCTAGATCTGGACCGTTTTAAACAGATCATTGCAAATTTACTCAGCAACAGCATTCGTTATACTGAAGCCGGTGGACAGGTACATATCCATACTGAACAGAATGATAAACAATGGACCCTATATGTCGATGACAGTCCGCTGGGTCTGACCGATGAGCAGCTGGCGCGTATTGGTGAGCGTTTCTATCGCGTCGATGACTCGCGAACCCGTGCGACTGGCGGCACCGGTCTGGGTTTGGCATTATCATGTAAAATTGCCCAGGCATTAGGTGGTAGTCTGAGCTTTGACCATTCACCGCTGGGCGGACTGCGTTGCAAATTGACCTTTCCTAAACAAATGAAATCATAAGGAAGTAATTCATGAAACATATCATGCTGGTTGAAGATGAAGTCGAACTTGCACAGCTGGTGCGAGACTATCTAGAGGCTGCTGGTTTTGAAGTCAGCATGTTTCATGATGGACAAGAGGCCTATAACAGCTTTACCCAACGTAAGCCGAGCCTGATGATTCTAGACCTGATGGTGCCTCGTATGGATGGTCTAACCATCTGCCGTAAGGTACGAGAACAGTCAGACTTACCAATCATTATGGTGACCGCACGTACTGAAGAAATTGACCGTGTACTGGGTCTGAATATGGGCGCAGATGACTATGTCTGCAAACCGTTTAGTCCGAAAGAACTGGTAGCACGTGTACAGGCGGTATTGCGTCGTCTGGATCGTAAGGCTGAACCGGAAAGTAATGATTTATTCCGTATGGATAAATCCCAGCAACGGATCTGGTATCAACAAAAGGCATTGAACCTGACACCAACTGAATTCCGTCTACTTGAATTATTCTTGGAACATGTGGGGCAAGTGTATTCACGTGCACAATTGCTCGATCACATCAATCCGGACAGTTTCGATGTGGCAGACCGCGTGATTGACAGTCATATCAAGAACCTACGACGCAAGATTTCTGATGCTGCAGAAACCGGTAACCGTCATGAATGGATTCAGGCGGTTTATGGGGTGGGCTACCGTTTTGAATATCCTGAGGACTAAAAGAGTTCAAGAATATTCACAAAGAGCGAATAGACCATTTCTATTCGCTCTTTTATTTTGACGAGAATAAGAAGTAGATCAAAAGGAAAAATGAAATGGAAATCCAGATTCGAGATGAGCAAAAAGCTGATTTACAGGCAATTGAAAATGTTACTCGACAGGCCTTTCTACATGCTGAACATAGCAGTCATACAGAGCATTTGATTGTCAATGCTTTGGGTAAAGCGGGGCAGTTGAGTGTTTCATTAGTCGCAGAAGAAAAGGGACAGATTGTTGGGCATGTGGCGGTGTCGCCAGTCACAATTGCTTCAGGAGTAAATGGCTGGTATGGGCTTGGGCCGATTTCTGTATTACCTGAAAAGCAAGGTAAGGGAATTGGGTCATTACTGATGCAGGCAGCTTTGGAAAATCTGAAAAAGCTGAGAGCTCAAGGCTGTGTAGTACTGGGTGATCCAAATTATTATGGACGTTTTGGCTTTAAAACTTATCCCGATCTCTACCTTAAGGGTGTGCCGGTGGAATATTTTCAGGCAATTGCGTTTCAAGGGCATGTTCCACAAGGAGAGGTGATGTATCACGACGCGTTTAATGCAACAGAATAGCTAGGTCAGTCATTTAGGTAGATAAAATAGGGAATACTAGATACCCTGTGTTAAATTATAGGCATATGTTTTTGAAATTTAATTAAATTTTTTAAAAAAGAAAAGCGAACTTAACCTAGACATACTTTTTAATAGACTCTAGATTGACCAATTTATCCCTTTAGCCGTAA
>NZ_JPQO01000083.1 GCF_000773685.1 Acinetobacter sp. HR7
CTATTTCAGGACAAGACAATTTACTGTGCTTATAGAGTCAAAAATCGTGAAATCGCGATTCGCATCTGTTTAAGATAACCGGTAAAGAAGTGATTTGCACCGGGCAGGATGGTAAGCAAATGGTGCTGTGGTTTAGCCCATTCAATCAGATCTGACAATAAGGTAATGTCATCGGCTTCACCATGCAGGAACAGTATGTCACCTTTAATATGTGGGGTCGCATAATGGCGTAAACCGGCAACCGTTGCAGTTGGCAGGCCACATAGAATCATCTGCTTTGGTTGTAATTCCAAAGGTAAAGCTGCATAGCATTTTGCAATAACATGCGCGCCAAAGCTGAACCCCCCGGCAAAAAATGGTAGGCCGACATGCTGGGCACGCGCAAATTTGATCACCTCAAGGGTGTCATCCGTTTCGCCATAGCCTTCGTCGTGTACACCGGCACTTTGACCAGAACCACGGAAACTTGGACGATACACTACGCAGCCACGTTCCTGAAACATTTTTGCCAGTAACACGGGAACTTTGTGTTGGGGTGTACCACCCTGCAATGGATGAGGGTGGCAAACAATCGCGAATCCTTTCACTTCACCCTGTGGATAATCCACAAAAACTTCAATTTGTCCTGCAGGGCCCTGAAGAAAAATTTGTTCGGACATAGGGAAATCGATCAATAAGGGAGAGAAAGTTATATTTTACCGATTGTGTTCAGTAAAAACATGAATTGGAATTAAAATATCTGGACTGATATAGTTTGACTCATCATTTTTTAACCAGGTTGGCCATGCTTGCACTTATTTCACCCGCAAAAACACTCGATTACGAAACCGCTTTACCTATAGATCAGCATACCCAAGCCAGATTGTTGCAACATTCCCAGGAATTGATTGAAGTTGCCCGCAAGTTGTCTGCAACAGAAATTGCCAGTCTGATGTCGGTCAGTGAAAAAATTGCCAAGTTAAATGTCGAGCGTTTTCGTGACTGGCAGCCAGAATTTGATTTGTCCAATGCCCGTCAGGCGATTTTTGCCTTTAAAGGGGATGTCTATACCGGTCTGGATGCCTACAACCTCAAAGCACAGGATATTGACTATGCACAGCAGCATTTGCGTATGCTGTCGGGGTTGTATGGTCTGTTGCGTCCCCTGGACCTGATGATGCCATACCGTCTGGAAATGGGCACTAAGCTGGCGAACCCGCGTGGTCATAACCTGTATGACTTCTGGGGAACGATTATAACTGACTTGATCAATAAAGATCTGGCGGAAGTACAATCTGAGCTCTTAGTGAATATTGCCTCAGACGAATACTATAAATCAGTCAAAGAAAACAAAATCAAGGCAGAGATCATCAAGCCGGTGTTCCTGGATCAGAAAAATGGCAAATATAAAGTCATTAGTTTCTATGCCAAAAAAGCCCGTGGCTTGATGGCACGCTTTATCATTGAAAACAAGATTGAGCGTATAGAAGACCTGAAAGCATTTAATACAGATGGCTATTACTTTGATGCTGATAGCTCATTAAAAGGTGAACTGGTCTTTAAACGTGATGAACAAGAACAGGCTGCTGCTTAATTTTCATTAGTAGACTTAAAAGACCACCTCCGGGTGGTTTTTTATTGCTTTATAGATGTGTTAAATCAGTGCAAATATTAAGAACTAAATGTGTTCAGTAGAAACTGACTGCGATAAAAAGAGTCATTGGGCTAAAGCTTAACTCACTAGAGTGTTTGAAAAAAATCGGTTCAATAGGAGTAGGAAAGTGATGGCTAAGCAACTGTTTTTAAGTTGTTTATTTTATAACTTGTTGAAAATACATGAGACTGCAATTTTTCGCTATAGCAAAAAATCAAGACAATAAATACTTATACGTTGAAGAATTTTTAGGTTGATAAAATAAAATTTTAAATAAAAACAATAAATTAAATCTAATTTTTAAGTTTTCTGCTATTTGCGCTTTATCTTGTAGTTTGTGAACATATTATGAAGAATGGCAAAAAGAATGAAAATGCACCAAAAGTATGCAAATATATTTACAAATAAATAAAATAATTAACAATTCACATAAATAATTGAATACCTCATCACATAAATCTTGATTTATGGTATTAGCACAATTTTAAAATGTATAAGAATGCATATATTTATGAAAAGTTATGTAATTCCAGTTTGTGCATTATTAGTGGGTGTTAGCGCTTTCTATATTTATAAACAAAGTGAACATAGACGCCAGCAGGAAATCATTCGGGTCATTGAAGAAGCCAATCATTCCTTACAGCGAATCGAAGCCAGACATGCGCAACATTAAGCCACTCGGTCAGTTGGCACTATTTCTAAATATATAAAACGCATCACTTTTATTTGTTGTTCCCAGCAGGTAAAAAGTGATCGGACGAATTAACGCTAATTTTTAGAAACAATAAAAAATCAATGTGTTATAATTCCAAAAACGAAATATTGGGTCAGCAGGATGTTCTTGTAACTTACTGATTCAATTCATGTGTTCATGGGCTGCATCTGGTTATGCAGCTTTTTTGTTGCTGCTTCCGGCTAAAGTTTTTACCGGTAAGTCAGAATATTTGACCCGTCGAATCGCTATGCTGGCATATTCGTTGCTAAGACATTCCGCAAATGATTTATGGTTAAGTCTGTGAATTTAGTGGAATGCATAAAGCATAAAGTTTACTCAATAGGGGCTAGGTCATGACGACTCCTAATCCGTCTTCCGAAAACGTGCTTGAACGTCTGTTCAAACTGAGTGAAAACAAAACCAGTTTCCGAACAGAGGTGCTTGCAGGTGTAACCACGTTCCTGACGATGTGTTACATCATTATTGTCAATCCGATGATTTTATCCGAAACAGGGATGGATCATGGGGCTGTCTTTGTTGCAACCTGTCTTGCCGCTGCAATTGGCTGTTTTGTAATGGGTCTTATTGCAAACTATCCAATTGCACTTGCACCAGGTATGGGGCTGAATGCCTTCTTTACATACTCGGTATGTTTGGGTATGGGAGTGCCTTGGCAAACCGCATTAGGCGCTGTGTTTGTCTCAGGCCTGATCTTTATTGCCATCAGCATGTTCAAGATCCGTGAAGCCATCGTGAACGCCATTCCAATGTCACTGAAGTTCTCGATTGGTGGTGGTATTGGTCTGTTCCTGGCATTAATTGCGCTGAAAAATGCCGGTATCATTGTCGATAATCCAGCGACATTGGTGGGCTTGGGTGACTTAAAACAGCCATCTGTATTACTGGCATTACTGGGCTTTCTGCTGGTTGTGGTAATGCATCACTTTAAAGTCCGTGGTGCCATTATTATCAGTATTCTGGTGATTACTGCGATTTCAACCGCATTAGGTTATAACCAGTTCCAAGGCGTTGTTGGTGAGATTCCTTCACTGGCTCCGACTTTCCTGCAAATGGACTTTGGCAATCTGTTTACAGCCAGCCTGATCGGTGTGATCTTTGTGTTCTTCCTGGTGGATCTGTTTGACTCAACCGGTACACTGGTCGGTGTTTCACACCGTGCCGGTCTGTTAAAAGATGGCAAATTGCCACGCCTGAAAAAAGCACTATTTGCCGATTCTTCTGCAATTGTTGCCGGTGCAGCACTGGGTACATCTTCAACTACACCATACATCGAGTCTTCTGCCGGTGTTGCAGCAGGTGGCCGTACTGGTCTGACTGCAGTTGTTGTGGGTCTGCTTTTTATTGCCTGCCTGTTTCTGGCACCATTGGCACAATCAGTTCCAGGTTTTGCCACTGCACCCGCACTCCTGTTTGTGGGTGTGTTGATGATTCAAGGGATTGTGCACATTGACTGGGAAGATATTACTGAAGCGGTACCATCATTCCTGACCATCGTGTTCATGCCATTTACTTACTCAATTGCAGATGGTATTGCGATGGGCTTTATCAGCTATGCATTGATTAAGTTGCTGACAGGTAAAGCGAAATCTGTACCGTATATGGTCTGGATTGTAGCAGTACTGTGGGCATTAAAATTTGCGTTATTTGGTGGTTAAATCATCAAATTCAGCTAAGGGGGTGTAAACTTAGTTTACACCCTTTTTATTTCTCTCAGGTTTAATCAGGAGTAACAATGAACCGTCTTGAGTTGATTCAGGCTCTGCCAAAAGCCGAGCTGCATGTGCATATCGAAGGTACTTTTGAACCTGAGTTAATGTTTGCGATTGCACAGCGCAATGAAATTAGCATTCCATATAAATCGGTCGAAGAAGTCAAGCAGGCTTATAATTTCCATAATCTGCAATCTTTTCTGGACATCTATTATGCCGGTGCCAATGTCCTGATTCATGAACAGGATTTTTATGATCTGGCTTGGGCTTATTTTGAAAAATGTGCCGAAGATAATGTCGTGCACACCGAAATGTTCTTTGATCCGCAAACCCATACTGATCGTGGAATTGCCTTTGAAACCGTAATCAATGGCTTAAAACGTGCCTGTATTGATGCAGAAAACAAGCTGGGGATTACTTCACATCTGATCATGTGTTTCCTGCGCCATCTTAGTGAAGATGCCGCATTTGAAACTTTGGAACAAGCATTACCTTATAAAGACCAGATTATCGGGGTAGGGCTGGATTCCAGTGAAGTCGGCCATCCGCCATCCAAATTCGAACGCGTGTTTGCCAAGGCGCGTGAAGCAGGTTTCCTGATCGTAGCGCATGCTGGTGAAGAAGGTCCGGCAGAATATGTCGGGGAAGCTTTGGATTTACTGAAAGTGAACCGGATTGACCATGGGGTACGTTCTGAAGAAGATCCGGCATTGATGCAGCGTCTGATTGCCGAAAAAATGCCGCTGACAGTTTGCCCACTATCAAATTTGAAGCTGTGTGTGGTCGATGATATGAAGCAGCATAATATTCGTCGTCTGTTGCAGCAGGGCGTGCACGTGACTGTTAATTCAGATGATCCGGCTTATTTTGGTGGCTATGTGAATGACAACTTTATTGCCATTGCTGAAGCTTTAGATTTAAGCAATGAAGAGTTAAAGCAGTTGGCGATTAATTCCTTTGAAGCCTCATTTATCAGTGAAGCGGATAAGGCCAACTGGATTAGCAAAATCAAAGTAATCGATTAATTTGTTGTTGTAGGATTGAAAAGGTAGAGTGCGCTCTGCCTTTTTCTGTTGAAAGAGTAGGTGAATGAAAAAATATATTATGGCGGTATCAGTGGCAGTTTTGTCTTTCTGGACCCATAGCCAGTCTGATATGAGCCTGACCCAGAAAGCCCTAAAACCGGTGATTGCCTATCAATGCGGGCAGGAACTGAAAGAGTCTAAACTCTGGAAAGTTTCGACTTATCTGATGCAGGACAGTAATAAAGCCAAACTGGAGCACAATGTTTGTAATTGTGTTGGCGAAAAGGCGTTGAAAGATATTCCAGCAACGACTTTGCTTAAAGCTACCGTAAGTGAAGAAGCCAAAAATCAGGTGGCGCGTCAGGCAGTCGCGAACAGTTTAAAAGGCTGCGTACAGGAACTGGTGAAGTAAGCAGATTTCATTTGGCGTTGCTTAATTGTGCAACTGACCAGCCAGACCGAAATAGTGATTTATTAATGCTGTAAATTTCGGCAAAATAGCGCATCTTTAATTTATAACAAAGGATTTACAGTGAAAAAATTAGCAGCTGTTCTTGCCCCAATGGCTTTTATTTTAACTGCATGTGTTACCGCTGATGGTACAGGTACAACAGCTGGGAATACCGCAAACGGTCTGGCGATGACTGCAGTGAAAGTGGGTGTACAGGCGAAATGTGTCACTGAAATCAACAACAACACCTACTGGAAAACAGCTTCTAAAGTTTTAACGGAGACTCAGCAATCTGAGCTACAAACAGAAGTATGTTCATGTGTGGCAGATAAGGCGACTACCAGCGTAACCGTAGCGGATCTGGCCGTAGCAGCGATGGACAAAACGACTCAGGCTACTTTAGCGACTAAAATTGTAGCGAACTCACTGAATGCCTGTGTGGTTGAAGTTTTGAAAAACTAAGCAGAAGTTGCTTAAATTGGCGGCCACTTCGGCCGCTTTTCTATTTGCGCTGAACAATTGAAGGAAAGATGATGCGAATTGCAGGTGTGGATGAGGCAGGGCGCGGACCGCTGGTTGGATCAGTGGTGGCTGCGGCAGTGATTCTGGATCCGAATAATCCGATTGAAGGCCTAAATGACTCGAAAAAGCTCACCGAGAAAAAGCGTGAGAAGCTGTTTGTCGAGATCAAAGAAAAAGCCCTGGCCTGGGCGATTGCGGAAAGTTCTGCTGCGGAAATCGATGAGCATAATATTCTGCAAGCCTCTTTGCTGGCGATGCGCCGTGCAGTGGAAGCTTTAAGCATTCCACCGGATCATGTGCTGGTCGATGGCAACAAGATTCCGCAAGGTCTAGCGATGAGTTGTGATGCGATCGTCGGTGGGGATGCTTTACATGCCGAGATTTCAGCTGCGAGTATTCTGGCTAAAGTAACCCGTGACCATCAGATGATTGAAATGGATCAAAAATATCCGCAGTTTGGCTTTGCCAAGCATAAGGGGTATCCAACCAAGGCACATTTTGAAGCTATTGCCGTGCATGGGGTGATTTCCGAACATCGACGCAGTTTTGGGCCAGTACGTAAGGCGATTGCTGCGATGCAGGAGCAGGCTGAACTAGACCTATAAGGTATTTAGTCAAACATATTATAAATACATAGAATGTCTAAATGGACATATCTTAAACGTGCAGACAAAATTAAAGCGGCTACTAGGCCGCTTTTGATTTTTCTCAGAATTAACGATTGTAGTTATTCTGATGCGTATCTTCTTCGTATGAAGGTTGGTAATCCTGGTCGATATGTTGAAGATGTTCATGCATTGCACGTTCATGCTGAATGCGCTGGTAAATTTCTTCCCGGTGGACCGAAACTTCCTTTGGTGCATTCACCCCAATACGTACCTGGTTACCTTTGACACCAAGTACTGTTACGCTGACTTGGTCTCCAATCATTAAAGTTTCTCCGACACGGCGAGTCAGAATCAGCATGTTTATCTCCTTGCAAAACGCTAAACGTGCATTCAATTTAGAATGTTTGTTGAAACACAACCTGAAATCACAAGTGAAAATCAGAACAGATCACCACACACCAGCTGGCTTGGGATTATCATCTATTTAAATTTTCTATAAATCCTCGTCCTTAATATAGCAGAGCCACCATAGTAAAAACTATAGTGGCTCTGATTTTTTATCATCTTTTGTAAATTAATATCAGCTCAGGATATTAAGAGACAAAATTAGTGATTAAGCACGCGCGAATGATTCGCCTTGTTCACGGTCCAGACCGAAAGCAGTGTGCAGTGTGCGAACTGCCAGTTCCAGGTATTTCTCGTCAATAATCACAGAGATTTTGATTTCTGAAGTAGAGATCATCAGGATGTTGATGCCTTCATCTGCAAGGGCAGTAAACATTTTGCTTGCTACACCAGCGTGAGAACGCATACCTACACCGACGATCGACACTTTTACGATGTCATCACGAGTCGCAACTTCACGTGCATTGATGTTACGTGCAGTTTCTTCCAGGATCGCTTTCGCTTTTGCAAGCTCACCACGGTTTACAGTAAACGTGAAGTCAGTTGTACCGTCTTCTTCCACGTTCTGGATGATCATATCGACTTCGATATTGGCATCACCAATTGGTTTCAGGATTTTTGATGCAATACCTGGCTCGTCAGGCACGCCCAAAATAGTCAATTTTGCTTCGTCACGGTTAAACGCGATACCAGAGATAATTGGCTGTTCCATGTTGTCTTCCAATTCAGTAGTAATAAGAGTTCCGACGTTTTTCTTGAAGTCTTCGTCAAATGCACCATCGTTGTCATTATCGAAGCTTGAAAGAACGCGTAAAGGCACTTGGTATTTACCAGCAAATTCTACTGAACGAATTTGAAGGACTTTAGAACCGAGTGACGCCATTTCTAGCATTTCTTCAAAAGAAATACGGTCTACTTTTTTCGCTTTAGGAGCAACACGAGGGTCAGTCGTATATACGCCATCAACGTCTGTGTAAATCTGGCATTCATCTGCTTTCAGGGCAGCAGCAAGTGCAACACCTGAAGTATCCGAACCACCACGGCCCAGGGTGGTTGTGTTGCCATCAGCATCAAAGCCCTGGAAACCGGCAACCACAATCACGCGGCCTGCATCCAGGTTTTCATTCAATACGTCAGTATCGATAGATTCAATACGGGCTTTGGTGAATGCGCTGTCAGTTTTAATACCAACCTGGCGTCCAGTTAAAGATTTAGCTTCAACACCGAGTGACTTCAACGCCATTGCAAGCATGGAAATCGTTACCTGTTCACCTGTAGACACCATCTGGTCAAGTTCACGTGGATCAGGGGTTTCGGTAATGGCCTTCGCGAGAGCAAGCAGACGATTGGTTTCGCCACTCATTGCTGATACCACCACCACCACTTTGTGGCCATGGTCATGCCAGCGCTTCACACGACGAGCAACATTGAGAATGCGCTCGGGAGTACCCATTGAGGTACCGCCATATTTTTGAACGATTAATGCCATAGTTGTTCCATATAAACCATGACCCTGATTTTCCGATCAGGGTCAGTTACACAAAATGAAGTTTTTATTTTGCTTCAAGCCAAGCTGCTAAATCAGCCATTACTGGAGCAAACTTCTCGTTAAGTGGCGCGCCACCTTGTGCCAAGTCAGGTTTACCACCACCTTTACCGCCTAGCTCGGAAGCTAAGTGTTTGATGATGTCACCCGCTTTAATAGAAGCAGTAAATTCTTTTGCTACAGATGCGATCAAGCTCACCTTGTCACCCTCTACACCTGCAAGCACGATTACTGCATTTTCTAATTTTGATTTCACACCATCATGCAGGTTGCGCAGTGATTTTGCGTCCATGCCTTGAACAGTCGTGATCAGTGTTGCACGTCCTGCAATGGTCTGAACCTGATTTAACAGTTCAGCAGCTTGTAGGCTAGCAAGTTTCTGGTTCAATTGCTCGATCTGTTTTTGCAGACTTGATGCGGTATCAACAAGTGCTTCAACTTTATCCAGGGTTTGGTCTTTTTGTGCTTTCAGCAATGCATTGATCGCGTGAATGTCGCGATCGGCTTTTTGTGCAGCTTCAACCGCTTTATGGCCAGTCACCGCTTCAATACGACGTACACCTGCTGCTACACCGCCTTCAGAGATGATTTTGAACAGACCGATGTCACCAGTACGTTTTACGTGAATACCGCCACACAGCTCGATCGAGAAGTTTTTCTCATCGATGATTGAACCCATAGACAGGACACGTACTTCGTCACCGTATTTTTCACCGAACAGCATCATCGCACCTTTGGCTTTCGCTGATTCGATGTCGAGCAGTTCAGTGGTTACTGGTGTGTTAGCAATCACTTCAGCATTAACAAGACGTTCGATTTCTTGCAGCTGTTCAAATGAAACAGGTTGATCGTTGGCAAAGTCGAAACGCAGGATGTCAGAAGCAACCAGAGAACCTTTTTGCTGTACGTGTGAACCCAGGATTTGACGCAGGGCAGCGTGCAGCAAGTGAGTCGCAGAGTGGTTGCGTGAAGTTGCAGCACGGATTTCAGCTTTTACAGTGGCTTCCACATTTTGTGCAACTTTCAGGTTACCCATGGTCACG
This sequence comes from Acinetobacter sp. HR7, assembly GCF_000773685.1. GTDB lineage: Bacteria > Pseudomonadota > Gammaproteobacteria > Pseudomonadales > Moraxellaceae > Acinetobacter > Acinetobacter thermotolerans. Next base: position 9,679 of record NZ_JPQO01000083.1, read on the forward strand.
ATACCTTGGTGTACGATCGCACCACCAGATTTCTTGGTATCCTGAACTTCGAAAATACCGGTATCGTTTTTGAATACACCAGTATCACCGATCTGACCGCCGCTTTCTGCATAGAAAGGAGTTTGGTTCAGTACGATCAGGGCTTCATCGCCTTCAACCACTTCTTCAACCTGTTCGCCATCTTTATAGATTGCAACGATTTGACCTTGACCTGCAGTTGCATCGTAACCTTCAAACTGAGTTTCGCCTTCAACTTTGACAATAGAGTTGTAGTCGATAGCAAATTTACCAGCATCACGAGCACGTTGACGTTGTGCTTCCATTTCTTTTTCGAAGCCAGCTTCGTCAATGGTTAGGTCACGTTCACGTGCAATGTCGGCAGTCAAGTCAGTTGGGAAGCCGTAAGTGTCATACAGTTTGAATACTGTTTCACCTGGAATCACCGAACCTTTCAGTTGAGCCAGTTCACCTTCAAGCAGTTTCAGACCTTGTTCAAGTGTCTTAGCAAACTGTTCTTCTTCTTTGATCAATGCAGCTTCGATGCGGTCTTTGTTTGCTTCAAGCTCTGGATACGCAGCGCCCATCACTTCGATCAAAGGTTGCAGCATTTTGTAGAAGAAAGTACCGGTTGCACCCAGTTTGTTACCGTGACGAACTGCACGACGGATGATACGACGCAGCACATAACCACGGCCTTCGTTAGAAGGATTCACGCCATCCGCAATCAGGAAGCAGCAAGAACGCGCATGGTCAGCCACAACTTTCAGTGAAGCAGGGTATTGTATAGGTTCATTTTTTAATTGAGCAGCAACTTCTAACTCGCGTGTATCAACACCAATGATTTCAGCAGCAGCTTTTAACAGGTGTTGGAACAGGTCAATTTCGTAGTTTGAATTCACATGTTGCAGAACGGCAGAAATACGTTCCAGACCCATACCGGTATCTACAGAAGGTGCTGGAAGAGGGTGCAGTACGCCATCCGCAGTACGGTTGAACTGCATGAAGACGTTGTTCCAGATTTCGATGAAACGGTCGCCATCTTCTTCAGGTGTGCCAGGCAGGCCACCCCAGATGTGTTCACCGTGGTCATAGAAGATTTCAGTACATGGACCACATGGGCCAGTGTCACCCATGGCCCAGAAGTTGTCAGAAGCGTATTTCGCGCCTTTGTTGTCACCGATACGGATAATACGGCTAGCGTCCAGGCCAACTTCTTTGTTCCAGATGTCAAAAGCTTCGTCATCGGTTTCGTATACAGTCACGTACAGGCGGTCTTTAGGCAGTGCCAGCCATTTGTCGCCAGTTAGGAATTCCCAGGCAAATTTGATTGCATCACGTTTGAAGTAATCACCGAATGAGAAGTTACCCAGCATTTCAAAGAATGTGTGGTGACGAGCTGTATAACCCACGTTATCTAAGTCGTTGTGCTTACCACCCGCACGGACACATTTTTGTGATGTTGTTGCGCGAACATAATCACGTTTTTCCAGACCCAGGAAGCAGTCTTTAAACTGGTTCATACCAGCGTTTGTAAACAATAAAGTTGGGTCGTTGGCAGGAACCAGAGAACTCGACGCGACACGTGTATGCCCTTGCGATTCAAAGTAGCTTAAAAAAGCTTCGCGAATTTCAGCTGATGTCATAAAACGAGTACTCACAACCAAGTCACTCCATAATTTTCGATTTGGCAAAAGCAAGGCAGTCTGACAAGAAGGTTGGTTCTCTGCTGCAATGCGGGGCTTAAATTTTTAAAAACGCCAAATTATAACGGAAAATGCCTGTTCAACCAATGATTTTCCTATTTATAGATCATAAAACTGTAAGGAATGAATGCTGCTAAATTCAGGAAAATGCGCTGTAAAATCAAAAGCTATTGTCATTACAGCAATTTATTTCAAATCTCGGGAACAGAAACTTCAGATTGCCTGCAATAAAGCATGAATTTTTCGGTGAAATATTGGGCATTCTGCGTAATTTTTAGTGGAATTAACCGAATAATTATCAGTCAGCTGGATAATTCCATTAATATAGGCGCATAAAGTTATATGCCGCAGTAGGGAAGGTCGATGCAACGTATCGCAATTAATGGTTTTGGGCGAATCGGGCGCAATGTGTTGCGTGCATGGTTTGAAAATCCGAAAGATTTTAATTTTGACATTGTTGCGATTAATGACGTTGCCGATGTGGAAACCTTACTGCATCTCTTCAAATACGATACCACGCATGGCCGTTTTCCAGGGCAGGTGGATCTGACTTATGAAGATGAATGTGTTTTTCTGCATGTGACCTATCGTGATGCCTATCAGAAAGTCCAGGTGTTAAGACAGGCCAATCCAGCGGAAATGCCTTGGCATGAACTGAATATTGATGTCGTGCTGGAATGTACCGGCCTGTTCCGTTCCCGTACAGCTGCCACCCAGCATATCACCGCTGGGGCAAAACGGGTGATTATCGGTGCTGCACCGTTTGATACTGTTGATGCTGCAATTGTGTATGGCGTGAATCATACCGAAGTCAGAGAAAGCGACCAGATTATTTCCAGCGTGTCTTGTACCACACAGGCCTTGGTGCCATTAGTGAAAATCATTGATGATGCTTTTGGGATTGATACTGCACTGATGACCGAAATTCATGCGGTCACTGCAGATCAGTCGGTGTTGGATCATGCTCATCGAGATCTGCGCCGTGCCCGAGCTTCAGGACAGAATATTATTCCAACGACTTCCTCGGCTTTGGGTGCCTTAAAACGCGTGATGCCAAAAATGGAAAACCGGATTGATGGTTATTCAATTCGTGTCCCGACCATTAATGTCGCCGCGATTGACCTGACTTTTGTCACGCAGGCGGAGATTACCGATCATCAACTGAATGAAGCTCTGACTCAGGCAGCGCGGCAGGATTATGTCGAAATCATGTCGATTACTGATGAGCCGTTGGTCTCCTCGGATTTTAACCATTCACCTTATTCACTCATTGTGGATATGACCCAGACCATGGTGGTTGGCAAGCAGGCCAAAGTATTTGCCTGGTATGACAATGAATGGGGTTATGCCAACCGTTTACTGGATTTATGTCATTCCTTTAATGCTTAAATCTTTCTAATCTTTAAATTAAATAGCAGTATAATTTAAGTATATTGATATATAAAGAAAATTAATCCACTGTGCCAGTCGATATACGGGTCTGGCATTCCGATAAAATCGTTACAATCCCGCCGATTTTTTTGATTAAGATAAAACTCAGGCGACGAACTAGAAGAGCAAAAGCTATGTTATTAATGTGGGGCTTTATTACACTCCTGACTCTGGCGGTGATTTTTTTAATCTGGTTGCAGTTCAACCGGGTGGAGATTGGTCCTGAGTCTGACGGTGTGGCGGTTGAGCAGAAGGTTGCCAATCTGGAAGATAACCTGAAAAAGACCTTGGAAATCATGCAGGATCTGGCCAAGAAAATGCATGTACAGCAGGAAGTGCTGGATCAGACTTCAGCGAAACTGAAACAAGTGGAACTGCAAAATGCCGAGCTGGTGCAGCTACTGGCAAAAGTGGTGGAACCAAAGCAGTAATTCCTTGATCGAATTTGCTTACTGATCACAGTCCAGATGTTATTTAAATCAGTAGGCTGCGTAAAAATGCGGCCGAAACCATGCTGATCAGGATGGTGGGCAGCATGCTAAAGCGTGATGCAGCACATAAGGTCAGGACAATGGCAATCAGATCCACGGGATGCTCAGGTAAAAAATACGGAACCAGCATGGAAACCAGTACACAGCCCGGTATGATTTGTAGAATTTTTTGCTGACGTTTACTCAAAGTTTTATTTTTGAGTAGGACATAGCCAAGTATCCGGGTGCAGTAAGTCGTTAGTGCCACCAATAAAATTGCGATAAAAGTGCTCATCTGGATCATGCATCATCCTCCTGAATTAGCCAGAAGGCAGAAGCAATCCCGGACAGTGCACCAATCAGCACATACCAGTTGCCGGGTAGATATGCATAAGCCAGTGCGGCACAAACAAAGCTGGCCAACCAGGGCGGACTTCGGTAAATCCTTTCCACATGCCTCTCAGCAAAACCAGTACGATGGCTGGAAAAGCCATATCAAAGCCAAAATGGTGAATGTCTCCTAACACTGGCCCAACCCAAGCACCTAAAGTGGTAAAGCCGACCCAAGCCAGATACAGCACAAAACACAGCCCGGCATAATAAGTCATGCTAAAGGCATCGCGTAAACCGAACTGTGCTATTCGACGTTGTGCATCTGCCAGCCCGAAAGCCCAGCTTTCATCCACTATAAAAAATAAAGCAAGAAAAACTTTTCGATTGGGAAGATGTCTTAAATAAGGTGTTAGCGTTGCACTAAGCAGGATATAACGGCTGTTAATCAGAAAAGTAAAAAGATCAGAGTCAGTAAATGAGGTGGATTAGTCCATGCTTCTAAAACAGCAAATTCGGAACCACCAGCGAAGTTTAGCCTGGTCAATAATGGCACTTCAATCAGGCTAAAATCTTTCTGATTCGCAAGTGCACCAAGACTAGCGCAAGAGAAATTACACCTAACAGTACAGGAGTACAGTCTTTCACACCACGCTGGAATTCACTCATAGGTATTGCATCAAAATGAGTGGGTGGTGGTTGAATGGGAAACATAGATGGTCTGAGTTTACCGTCATAAAAAACTGTTATTTTATCCCTTTAGCCGTAA
>NZ_JPQO01000084.1 GCF_000773685.1 Acinetobacter sp. HR7
TTGATATTTCGCAGCTTTTCCGACGGCATATAGCGCAATACCATAAACGGCTGCATCGGCAAACATATCTAGAGAATCAGCAATCAATCCTGTAGACGCAGCAATAATACCGCTGATGAATTCTATAAAGAAAAGTAGAGCATTAATACCTAATAACAGTTTAAGTACTTTAGCTTGTCTCACAGGATCAGGTTCATTAGGTATATCGCCTGAAGAAAGCTGTATTTCATCAAGTTTCGCCCCAAAACCCAGTCCTTCGAGTTTAGCCGTAATTTGCTGAATCCCTTCATTATGGAAGACTTTCAGTTTTCGATTGGGAAGATCAAAAGTAAGACCTTTAACTGCTTCAATATCTGCAAGAGCCATACGGACCATTTGCTCTTCAGCAGAGCAATCCATTTTAGGAATGGTGTAGGTACTTGTTTGCTTAGCCTGTTGATTGCTTATATAAGTTTCAGTCTTCACAAGCTTTGCACCAAAACCCAAAGCTTCAAGTTTGGTGGTTATATTTTCATCTTTTTGATTATGTAGAACCTTTAAAGAACGGTTAGGTAAATCAAAGATGAGTTTTTGAACACCATCAATTGAAGATAGCGCCATACGAACCATCTGTTCTTCCGCAGAACAATCCATTTTGGGAACTAAGTATTCACTCATGTAGTGCGAATCTTTTAAAACGTCTTCAGTGCTTAAATTTTCTTTGGGATCAGAACCACAACAGGATTGTGCGGTATCTTCACAACTGTTTGAAGTGTTACAGCAAGGAGATGAAGATTTTTTTTCTTCCTCTTCACCACAACAGCTAAGCGTATTATCACAATTCTTTGAATTGTTTGCTTCTGCAATTGATGGATGATTTTCTTGCTCTGTACACGACAAAAATAGATAACTCATTGAAATAATGTCATAATAATTGTTTTCTAACGAC
>NZ_JPQO01000085.1 GCF_000773685.1 Acinetobacter sp. HR7
TAGATAAACCATATAGTCAACATATGGACTTGGTTAGCTATTTTTGGTCAGGCAAACACCACCGATCCGTCAAGGGTATTAATCTCATTACCTTGTATGCGACAGATCAAAATGGTCAAAATATTCCAATTAATTTCCGAATTTATGACAAATCTGAAAGTAAAACCAAGAATGATTACTTTATGGATATGTTAAGTGAAGTACTCAGTTGGGGTGCAAAGATTCAATTTATTACAGGTGATAGTTGGTATTCATCGACTGGAAATCTAAAAACCATAAGAAAATATGGTATTCGATTTATGTTTGGTATCGACTGTAACCGTAAGGTTTCCCCAGAAAAAGGACAATGGTTTCAACTGCGCTTATTGCCAGATTTCCATCAGGGTCAAGTGGTCTGGCTCAAAGATTTTGGCTTTGTACAATTATTTAAGACTCAGTTAAAAGAACAGCAGAGGTTTTATATTGTGCATCAAGATGAAGATGATTTATTGTCCTTTGAGGGTTTTCATGAATTACATTCAAGTCATTGGAAAATAGAGCAATATCACCGGGTGATTAAACAGGTTTGTCATATTGAAAAGTTTCAAGTAAGACGATCTAAACTGATTTTGAATCATATTTTTTCAGCCTTGATGGCCTACGTTGAGATACAAAAGAACCAGTTTGAGCGGATCTTTGAAAATATATATCGTTGGCAGAAGAAATTATTTAGACCAATTATCAAAAACTTCATTGATGACTTTATTCTCGATAA
>NZ_JPQO01000086.1 GCF_000773685.1 Acinetobacter sp. HR7
AGATAAAGTCATAAAAAAAAATGAGCGTATTTACATACACTCATTTTTACTACATTTTACTAATATTTGCTTAACTGACTGGCATTACCCATTCAGGGTGCTTTTTTTTGCCTAATTTTAAATCAATGATTACCAGGTCAAAGGATTCCACAATTTAAATGGCGTGGTCAGCTGTACATCCTCGGAAGGATCATATTCCACGGCTTTAATTTTCTGGGCTTTTTTACGTATTTTTCCAGTATTCTGATCTTCTGCGACAAAGTTATAACTATCAGATTTCAACTGGGTATAGGCAATTTCATTCAGACCAATATTTTCAGGCATCAACATCAATGGGCCGGTCTGGGTACGGCGTGTGGAAATATTTTCCTCATCATATTTAATAAAATACGACTGCCCTTCCTCTACGGTGAAATCTAAATATTTCGGCTTCTGGAAATGCATTGCACCGAGTGGACGACTGGTACTCAGACGATAGCTACCCGGTGGCAATTCAAGCCAGTAATAATGGTTATGCAGCAGGCTTGGAATGCGTTCCTGATTAATAAACAGGCTGGCGGCCACAATTTCCTGACGGTTCCATTTCGAATCCGGACGGTATAAATAGACCACCGCTGCCTGTTCATGTTGTGGCTTCACTGGTGTAAAACGTTGACCCAGTTTTTGATTGACCCAACCACCAATGGTAAACATACCGACTCGATGCTGCTCTACAAAGCCCGGCTCTTCGCTCAGATCGATATTTTTCAGTGTTGATGTGAGTTGCTGTTCCTGAACAGCGTGCTTCGAATGACAGCCCATCAAGGTCATACAACTGATGAATACAAGTGCAGCTCCACGCATGCTTTTCCCTCACTGCGTCTTTATTATTTTATGCAGGTATTTAATTCAATCTTCATCTTATTGATCAGGCATCCACGCCCTAGGGGATGAGAGTAACATCGGGTTTATTTTTTGCAAATAAAAAAACGTGCGAAAACCGTTCATTTTCGCACGTTTCTGACGAATAGCAGTTAAGCAGACTTGCTATTCACCACTTTCAGGTCGACCTTGGGTGTCGCAGCCTGTTCCTCAGTTGGCTGACGTTCCGGCAGGAAAGTCGGTGCTGCTTCACCATTAATCACGGCTTCCGTAATCACTACCGTACCGACATCTTTACGGCTTGGCAGGTCATACATGGTTTCCAGCAACGCATTTTCCAGAATCGAACGCAGACCACGTGCACCCGTATTACGTTCCAGCGCTTTTTTCGCCACGGCACGTAAAGCAGATTCTTCAAATACCAGGTCTACATCTTCCATCTCGAACAGATGCTGGTACTGACGGGTCAAGGCATTCTTCGGTTCAGTCAGAATCTGCATCAATGCGTCTTCATCCAGTTCATCCAGTGTTGCAATGACTGGCAAACGACCAATGAATTCTGGAATCAGACCAAATTTCACTAAGTCAGTTGCTTCTACCTGACGGAACAGTTCAGACAGCTTCTTGCTTTCGTCTTTGTTACGGACTTCAGCAGTAAAGCCAATACCGCCTTTTTCCTGACGCTGCTGCACGATTTTCTCAAGACCTGAGAACGCACCGCCACAGATAAACAGGATGTTTGAGGTATCAATCTGGATAAATTCTTGCTGCGGATGCTTACGGCCACCTTGTGGTGGAATAGAAGCAACCGTGCCTTCAATCATCTTCAGCAAGGCTTGCTGTACACCCTCACCCGATACGTCACGGGTGATGGATGGGTTTTCAGACTTACGGGTAATCTTGTCGATTTCATCGATATAGATAATGCCCTTCTGCGCCTTCTCAACATCGTAGTCAGCTTTTTGCAGCAGCTTCTGTACGATGTTTTCCACATCTTCACCGACATAACCGGCTTCGGTTAATGTGGTGGCATCTGCCATGGCAAATGGTACATCGAGCAAACGTGCAAGGGTCTGTGCCAGTAGGGTTTTACCCGAACCAGTTGGACCGACCAGCAAAATATTACTTTTGGCAATTTCAACGCTATCATCCGGTTTTTTACCATTGGTCTGCACTTTCAGACGCTTGTAATGGTTATATACCGCAACAGACAGGGTCTTTTTCGCTACGTCCTGACCAATTACATATTGATCCAGCGCCGCACGGATTTCATGCGGTTTCGGCAAAGGACGATTCGCCCAATCACCAGATTCGACCTGCTGACTGGTTTGAACCAAATCCAAGCATACGTCCACACATTCATTACAAATGTAGGCGTCTTCGCCAGCAATCAGTTTGCCGACTTCAGACTGCGTTTTACCGCAGAATGAACAATGCTTTTGTCCTTGAGTATGTTCGGACATAGTCTCTCCAATATCTCAATCTTTAACACTTATGGACGTTTCGTGAGAACTTCGTCCACGAGACCATATTCTTTCGCTTGCTGAGCAGTCATGAAGTTATCACGGTCAGTATCACGTGCGACTTTTTCAAAGTCCTGACCACTATGTTCTGCCATCAAACGGTTTAAGCGTTCCTTGATGAACAGAATTTCACGAGCATGGATTTCGATATCAGAGGCTTGGCCTTTAAAACCGCCCAATGGCTGGTGAATCATGACACGAGCATTTTCAAGGCAATAACGTTTGCCTTTCGCGCCCGCATTCAGCAGGAATGCACCCATTGATGCTGCCTGACCCATACAGTAAGTCACAACATCCGGTTTGATGAATTGCATGGTATCGTAAATTGCCATACCCGCAGTCACCGAACCACCTGGTGAGTTAATGTAGAGGTGGATATCCTTGTCAGGATTCTCCGCTTCCAAGAACAGCATTTGCGCAACGATCAGGTTGGCCATGTGATCTTCAACTTCACCAGATAAGAAAATTACCCGCTCACGTAAAAGACGTGAATAAATATCAAAAGAACGTTCACCACGAGATGACTGTTCTACCACCACTGGAACTAAAGCGTTTTCAATCGCTGGAACATACATACGTTTATTTATTCCTAAATTTTTTGTGACTTAACCCATAATTACAATATGAGGGATAATTGGCTAAATTGCAAAATATTCGCCACAAATTCCATGATATTTTTTGCATTAGTTTTGTGAAAAACTGATTAGGTCAATGAAAGCTAAAGTATTAAAAAAAGGCGCATAAAGCGCCTTTTTCAGTTCAGCTGAACTTAGCCTTGCTGGCGAGCTTGCTGAGCTTTCAATAGGTCTTCATAGCTAACCTGTTTGTCAGTCACTTTAGCAGCAGCTAGGATGTGATCAACAACTTGGTCTTCAAGAACAACAGCTTCGATTTGAGCACGTTGTTGCTTGTCATTTTTGAAGTATTCAATCACTTCATTTGGATCTTCGTAAGAAGAAGCCATGTCTTCGATATAAGCTTCTACACGTGCTTGATCTACTTCGATTTTCGCATCAGCAAGTACTTTGCTTACCAGTACGCCAAGTTTCACAGATTTTTCAGCTTGTTCTTTGAACAGCTCATCTGGAAGCATGCTTGAATCAAATGCTTTCGCACCTTGAGCACCGAACTGTTGAGTGAACTGCTGGATCATTTGTTGACGTTGACGGTCAATTTCTTGAGTCAGCATAGCTGCTGGAATTTCAACTTCGTTCGCTGCTACAAGCGCATCGAAAGTTGCTGCTTTCACTTGATTGCGAAGACCGTTTTTCACTTCACGTTCCATGTTTTTGCGAACGTCAGCTTTCAGTTTTTCAACGCCGTCTTCTTCAGAGATACCGAAGATTTGCAGGAATTCAGCATCAACTTCTGGAAGTTTTTGTTTTTCAACAAGTTTCACAGTGATTTTGAATTGAGCTTGTTTACCAGCCAGGTTTTCAGCTTGGTAATCTTCTGGGAAAGTTACGTCGATAACTTTCTCTTCGCCTTTCTTCATACCGATGATGCCATCTTCGAAGCCAGGGATCATACGACCAGAACCAAGTACTAGTTTAAAGTCTTGAGCTGAACCGCCTTCGAATTTTTCGCCGTCGATAGAACCTTCAAAGTCGAAAGTGACTTGCATGTCTTTTTTCGCCATGCCTTTAGTTTCAACCCAAGAAGCACGTTGTTTTTGAAGATTTTCAATCATCTTCTCAACGTCTTTGTCGTTTACTTCAGCAGCGTTGCGTTCGATTTCCAGACCGTCGAATTTCACTTCAACTTCTGGGTAAACTTCTACAGTTGCTTCATAAACTAAAGCATCATCTTTCATTTCAGTTTTTTCGATGTTTGGCATACCAACAGCGTTGATTTTCTCTTGTTGGATTGCTTCGAAAACTGTGTCACGGATGATGTCGTTCACAACTTCTTGGTAGATACCAGCACCGTATTCACGACGAATTACGTTTAGAGGCACTTTACCTGGACGGAAGCCGTTGATTTTCGCAGTCTTAGCTGTGCGTTTCAAGCGAGCTTCAAATTGCTCATTAATACGGCTCGTCGGTACAGATACGTTTAAACGACGGGCAACGCCCGAAACCGCTTCAGAAGTTACTTGCATGGCTTCCTCTATATTTTGGTAATAACAGGTTTATAAAAATGTGCCACATTATATGACAACATTTCCAGATATACAAAACACAACGTCATAAACCGCGTTTTTGCTGCTTTAAATAGCAATTTTTCTTAAAAGTCTGCCCTTTTTGGTTCAAATCGGATTTTTAGCCAAATTATTTTAATCCAGGATAAAGATTCTTCAAATTTAAATGGAGCTCTACAGGCGATTACAGCTTTTTATAGAGTTTTTAAGAAGATTTCGTTTATTTTAGTTATCAAAAATGAAATCCTTAGAATTCCCAATAAAAAACACAATAACTATCTATTAATTAGATTTATATAAAATACAAAAACTTATATGTGATTCTTATGATATTTAATTCAATAAACCATTTAAATATTAAATATTAATAGTCATTAACTATGGATATGCAATTCTTAAATTAAATAATAATCATTATTATTCGCATACACAAATAAGCATCCTTCGGGTTCCACATGTCATTCATCAAGTCACGTAAAAAAATCGTTTCCTCTGCGATCGCGTCATCTCTCTCTATGATCGCAATGAACGCCGTTGCGGAAGATCAAGTTATTCAACTTGAAACGATCCATCAAGAAGTTGCGGCTGAAAAAGAACAAGGCTTAAAAGTAGATAATTCAGCAAATAAGAAATTTGTTGCACCGTTATTGGATACGCCTAAATCTGTATCGGTGATTTCTAAACAAATCATTGAAGATACTCAAGTTACAACTTTAAGCGATGCTTTACGTAATGTACCTGGTATTACCCTAGGTGCTGGTGAAGGTGGCAACCCAAATGGTGACCGTCCGTTTATTCGTGGCTATAACTCTGAAAGCTCGATGTATGTCGATGGCGTGCGTAGTGCAACCTCACAAAACCGTGAAATGTTTGCAGTAGAACAGGTTGAAGTGACCAAAGGTTCTGCATCTGCTATGGGTGGTGCCGGTACGACTGGCGGTAGCATTAACATGATTTCTAAAGTGGCTAAAGCAGGTGACTCTTTAGAAGGTTCTGTTGCAGGGGGTACAGATAATTACCAACGTATTACTTTGGATGGTAACAAAGACTTTGGTAACGGCATTGCCGCACGTGTGGCGGTGATGGGTCATCATAATGAAAAAGCCGGTCAGAAAGATGGTGCTGAATATAAACGTGCAGGTATTGCGCCAAGTATTACTTTTGGCCTGGATACCCCTACCCGGGCGACCTTAAGTTATTACTATTTAAAATCTGATGATACTCCTGACTCTGGTGTGCCTTATAACAATCCATTTGCTGCAACCAACGCAAATGCAGGATTAAATGGCAATGGTAAACCAATTAATGTTAAACAAGGCGTTTACTATGGCTGGGAAGATCGTGATTTCCAGAAACAGGAAAACCAGATTGGCACAATCAAACTTGAACATGATTTAACTGATAACCTAACCATCTCAAATATTGCGTCATACAGTAAATCTAAAAATGATTATCTGTGGACCAATCCTGATGACTCAAAGGGTAATATTTACCTAAACAATAGTGTTTTTGCACGAGCAAATTCACGTGTAGCTGATACGGATACTTTTACCGATCAATTAGCACTTACTGGTAAATTCAATACTGGTTCACTACAACATAGCTTTAACTTGGGTGCCGAATATTCTGACCAAGAAAATGATCGTACTCAGTACATTATCAACGGCTTAAATGCTACTGGTAGTGCTTATGAAACGTGTCCTGCTACTGCTCCTGCAGGTTGGTGTACTCCAGTTCACAATCCTAACCGAGGCCCATGGACTGGTACAATTAGCACAGAAGGTGCTGACCAATACAACACCAAAACTAAATCTACCTCGATCTATTTCTTAGACAGTATTGAATTTAATCCTCAATGGATTTTTGACCTAGGTCTTCGCTGGGATAAATTTGATACAGAGCAAACCATGACTTATGGTGCTCGTAACAGTGCTGTCTTAGGATCAGCAACGACTCCACCAACAGCACAAGCTGGTGATCAGGTTACGACCGAAAGCGATACCGACTTTTTCACCTACCAAGCAGGTGTAACTTTCAAGCCTGTTGAAAATGGTTCAATCTACGCAAGCTATGCAACTTCAGCTAACCCTGTAGGCGTAGATGCAGGTGATGGATCTGAAGGTATTGGTGCTAATTACAGCAACTTAGACCCAGAAGAAAGCCGTACATTTGAAGTTGGCACTAAGTGGGATTTATTCGATGATCGTTTAAATTTAACTGCTGCAATTTTCCGTACTGAAAAACAGAATGCTCGCATCCAGCTTGATTCAACCACCTATGCAAATATCGGCGAAAGTAAAGTAGACGGTTTTGAACTCGGCTTAAATGGCAATATCACTGATAAATGGGCTGCTTCTCTGGGTTATACATATTTAGATAGTGAATCTACTAAAAATGGTGTGAGCTGTCGTGGTACCAATTGTACAGATCAAACTGTTTACAATGGCAACCAAATGCCAAACGTTCCTAAAAACAGTGCCACACTTTGGACGACTTATGACTTAACTCCTGCCTTCACTATTGGTGCGGGTGCAGTGGCAATGGATAAAGTCTATGGTGATTTAGCGAATACTAAATATGTACCAGGCTATGTCCGCTACGATGCTATGGCACGTTATAACGTGAACAAAAATGTTGATTTACAACTGAATGTCAACAACCTGACCGATGAACGTTATTTCACTAAAGCTTATGCATCTCACTATGCAACTGAAGCAGAAGGCCGTAACGCAGTCCTTTCTCTGAACTTTAAATATTAAGCGAAACAAAATTCCTTATTTTATATAGGGGATTTTATCTAGAATAGCCTCTGCATAGAGGCTATTTTTGTATATGCTGTCATTATAAAAATTCATTATATTTCTGGAAGGTCTTGCTGTGATTCACCATATTCCAAATGTACTAAGCAAAGAACAGGTTCAGTATTTTCGCAATGAAATGGCGAAAGTCGAATGGATCGATGGCAAGAAAACCACAGGATCACTTTCCGCAAATGTAAAACAGAACCAGCAGCTCCAAGAAGATCACCCTTTAACCCAACATTTAGGTGACATTATTCTGGCAGCATTAGGGCAAAATCCCTTATTTACTTCTGCTGCCCTTCCACTACAAATTTTGCCACCTTATTTTAATCGCTATGAAAATGGCGAAACTTTCGGTTTTCATGTCGATAATGCCATCCGCTGGATTCAAGGCACTAATCAACGTATCCGTACCGATTTATCCTGTACCATTTTTCTAAGCGAACCGGAAGAATATGAAGGTGGTGAACTCGTGGTTGAAGACACTTATGGCTATCATGAAGTCAAGCTGCCCGCAGGAGATATGATTCTCTATCCTTCGACCAGCGTGCATGAAGTAACACCTGTAACAAAGGGATGCCGGATTGCTTCATTTTTCTGGCTGCAAAGCATGATTCGTGATGATGCCAATCGATATATGCTGTTTAATCTGGATCAGAGCATTCAGAATCTTAGAATAGAACTCGGTGACACGCATGCAGAAGTGGTGAAACTCACCAGTCTGTACCATAACCTGATCCGTAAATGGGCTGAGATTTAAATTACGCACTGATCATTTATAAAAGCTGAGCCATCTATGACTGAAAAAAATATCCTGCCGCCCCTGAACCAGATTCCAGCCCATCTGCAAACTATTGCAGACTATGAAATTGAAGCAGAGAAACATCTGTCCAGTATGGTCTGGGATTATCTGCAAGGCGGCTCCATGGATGAAGTCAGTGTCCGGGATAATTTACAGCAGTTTCAGAATATTCAGCTTCTGCCGCGTATGCTGAAAGATCTAACCCAAGGCAACACTGAAATTGAAATTTGCGGACAGAAATTTCCGCATCCGATTTTCCTGGCACCGATTGGACACCAGCAGCAGTTTCACCCTGAAGCCGAAGCCGCCTCTGCCCTTGCCGCAGAAGTCATGGGCAGCAATATCATTCTCAGTACTTTCACCAATACCGATATGCGGGCACTAAAACAGGACAATCCACTCAAATGGTTCCAGCTGTACTGGCAAGGTGATCGGGAAAAATCTTTAGCCTTGGTAAAAATGGCTGAAGCACACCATTATACAGCGCTGGTGATTACGGTAGATTCACCACATACCGGTATTCGTGACCGGGAACGTCGTACCTTTTTCCATTTACCGGAAGGCATGCAACATCCACATACGCCAACGCATATTCCCCTGCCCGAATTAAAAGAGAGTGATCATCCGGTTTTTCATGGTCTGATGAAAATTGCGCCAACCTGGGACGATATTGCCTGGATTGTCCAGCAGACTCACTTACCTGTGATTCTGAAAGGGATTGTGCATCCACACGATGCCCAGCTAGCGATTCAACATGGTGTAAAAGGCCTAATTATTTCCAATCATGGCGGTCGTGTGCTGGACACCTGCATTTCCCCACTGCTTGCTTTGCAGCTGATTAAAAAGGTGGTGCCTACGGATTTTCCACTACTTTATGACGGTGGCATCCGTCGTGGCTCGGATGTATTCAAAGCCATTGCTTTAGGCGCTTCTGCAGTGCTGATTGGCCGTCCTTATATTTATGGTCTGGCAACGGCAGGTGCACTGGGCGTAGCGCATGTGATTAAAATTTTAAAAGAAGAATTTGAAATCACCATGGCATTGATGGGCACAGCAACTATCAAGGATATTCAACCGGAGTGCCTATTTAGCGGGATGGAATGATTCATTTTATTCAGCCCTTTATTTATAGTTTTTTATAGTAGCCTAAACCTAAGAAGATGTTTGGAATTTAACTTATTCACTTATCTGGGTTAACCCTTCTTATGTCCTGTTTGAACCGAGAAAAACTGTTATTGTGAAATATGGATTGCAACACTAATATATAAAAGAAAAAATTTAGCTATATTGGATAATCCAAGGAAAATTAAACACCATATATGCAGTTGAAAGAAATTATTTTCTAATTTAAATCAATATAAGAAAATCTTTTTAAAGATAAGACTAAAATCCATAGAAAAAGCAAAAACTTTTCACGTATTCTGGACTAGAATTTAAGTATAGACAGGTGCATCGGTCGATCCCGATGATCAAGACTTAAAAGCCAAGGATTGATCGAAGTTACCCTCACCTGCCAGTAAATGATTTATAGACAAAATCTATATGTAGACCCAGCAACCGCTTCAATCAAGAGGGTATGCCAGGCTACTTTAAGGAGCTCTCTCATGATGTTGGCTGATCCAAGTAAAAAATACCGTCGCATGTATCAACGTGTGGACTTACCAGACCGTCAATGGCCGAACAATGAAATCACTAAAGCGCCGATCTGGATGAGTACTGACCTGCGTGATGGTAACCAGGCGATCTTTGAGCCAATGAACATCGAGCAGAAGTTCAAAATGTTCCAGATGTTGGTGAAAATCGGTTTCAAACACATTGAAATCGGTTTCCCGTCTGCATCTCAAATCGACTTCGACTTTACCCGTAAGTTGATCGAAGAAGGTCATATTCCTGATGACGTGTATATCGAAGTTTTGGTACAAGCACGTGACCACTTGATTCAACGTACATTCGAAGCGTTGGAAGGTGCAAAACGCGCAATCGTGCACATCTATAACTCTAACTCTCCAACATTCCGTAAAAAAGTATTGAATGTGGACGTTGAAGGTGCCAAACAATTAGCAATCAATGCTGCACAAAAAGTAAAAGAATATGCAGCAACTCGTCCTGAAACTGAATGGGTATTCCAATATTCACCAGAATGCTTCACCGCAACTGAATTGGAAGTGGCAAAAGACGTTTGTGATGCTGTAACTGAAATCTGGGAAGCATCTCCAGACAATAAAGTGATCTTGAACTTGCCAGCGACTGTCGAAGTGTCTACACCAAACGTTTACGCGGATCAGGTGGAATGGATGCACCGCAACATCAAGCGTCGTGATGGTGTGATTATCTCTGTACACTGCCATAACGACCGTGGTTGTGGTATCGCAGCATCTGAATTGGCAATCATGGCTGGTGCTGACCGTGTTGAAGGTTGTGTATTCGGTAATGGTGAACGTACTGGTAACGTGGACGTGGCAGCGATTGCCTTGAACATGTACACCCAAGGTGTGGCACCAAACTTGGATTTCTCGAATATCAACGAAATCATTGCCACCGTTGAAGAATGCACAGGCTTGCCAGTCCACCCTCGCCACCCATATGCAGGTGACTTGGTGTTCACCGCTTTCTCAGGCTCGCATCAGGATGCGATCAAAAAAGGTTTCGAGTTCCAGAAAGACGAAGAAATCTGGGATATGCCATACTTGCCAATCGATCCAAAAGACTTGGGTCGCGACTATGATGCCGTGATTCGTGTCAACTCACAGTCTGGTAAAGGTGGTATCGCCTACTTGTTGGAATCTAACTACAACGTGATCTTGCCACGTCGCTTGCAAATCGAATTCTCGCAAGTGGTACAGAAACGTACTGATGAAGACGGTACTGAAATCAGTGCAACTGAAATCTGGAAATTGTTCAAAGAAACTTATGTTGCAGCAAAAGATGCACATTATTCTGCGAAGAACTACAAGTTGGCTGATGAAAATGGCAGACAAGTGGTTGAACTGGATATCGAAGTCAACGGCGAAACTCAGCACTTGCGTGGTGAAGGTAATGGTCCGATCTCTGCGATTATGGATGCATTGCAATTGCCAATCGACGTGGTGAACTACGAAGAACGCAGTGTCAGTGCCGGTGCACATGCTAAAGCCTTGGCATTGGTGGAACTTCAAGTGAAAGGTACAGGTAAATCTGCCTTCGGTGCAGGTGTACATGACAACATCGTCACCTCTTCAATCGAAGCGATCATCGCATGCACCAACCGTCTGATTGAGCAAGGTGTGTTGAGCACTGAACAGGTGATTGCTGCTGCCGTCTAAACCCCGGCATCAAAATTTACAATCATCCATAGTACGAAAATGACTTTAGAAGGATACCCGCAAGTGGTATCCTTTTATTATTCATACTAAAGATTTAAGGCGAATTATTCCCGTGTCTTTTCCTGCAGACTCCGTGGGCCTTGTAACCCCACAAAAGTTCCAATTTGAAGAGCCGCTAGAGCTTGAATGCGGACGCATCCTCCCCCGTTTCGAACTGATGGTAGAAACTTATGGCGAACTGAATGCCGATAAGTCCAATGCCATTTTGATTTGCCATGCCTTGTCAGGCCATCACCATGCGGCCGGCTATCATCACGAAGATGACCGCAAACCCGGCTGGTGGGATTCCTGTATTGGCCCGGGTAAAGCCATTGATACGTCCAAGTTCTTTGTTGTCGCGATCAATAATATTGGGGGCTGTCACGGCTCAACTGGCCCAACTTCACCCAACCCTGAAAATGACAATCGCCCCTATGGTCCAGACTTTCCATTAGTGACAGTACGCGACTGGGTCAAAACACAGGCAATGCTATCTGATCGTCTTGGTATTGATATCTGGTATGCCATTGTCGGAGGTTCACTCGGTGGCATGCAGGCGCTGCAATGGTCAGTGGATTATCCAGACCGTCTGCAAAAATGCGTGATTATTGCCAGTGCGCCGAAACTGTCTGCACAGAATATTGCCTTTAACGAAGTGGCTCGTCAGTCCATTCTGTCTGATCCGGATTTCTATCATGGCCGTTACTTAGAACATGACAGCTATCCAAAACGTGGTCTGATTCTGGCGCGTATGGTCGGTCATATTACCTACCTGTCTGAAGAAGCCATGAAACAGAAATTTGGTCGTGACCTGAAGTCCGGCAAATTTATGTATGGTTTCGATGTGGAATTCCAGGTGGAAAGCTATTTGCGCTATCAAGGCGAGCAATTTAGCCGTAATTTCGATGCCAATACCTACCTGATCATGACAAAGGCATTGGATTACTTTGATCCATCACGTGAATATCAGCAGTCACTGGTAAAAGCGATGGCCCAAACCAAATGTAAATTCCTGGTAGTCTCTTTCACAACTGACTGGCGTTTCTCACCTTCACGTTCTGTTGAAATCGTGGATGCCCTCATTACTAATCATAAGCCTGTCAGCTACGTAGATATTGATGCTGAGCAGGGCCATGACTCCTTCCTGTTCCCTATTCCGCTATATGTGAAGTCACTGCGTGCCTTCCTGGGTGGTGAAGAACTATTAAAATCAACACCGAAGGAGGCTGTGTAATGCGTATTGATCAACAATTGGCAGAACGTTGGATTAACCCGGGTTCACGCGTCCTTGACTTAGGTTGTGGTGATGGTGAATTGCTGGCCCATATGAGTAAAAAGCACAATATTCGTGCATACGGGCTAGAAATCGATCAAGAAAAGATTGCAATTGCAGTCAGTCGCGGGTTAAATATTATCCAGCAGGACTTAAATCTGGGATTAAGTCGTTTTGCAGACCAGTCTTTTGACTATGTTGTCATGGCACAGGCTTTGCAAGCTGTAGATGCACCTGACGTTTTATTGCGCGATATGGTGCGGGTGGGTAAACAGGCGATTATTACTTTCCCGAACTTTGCTCATTGGAAGACCCGTTCTTTCCTGGCACTCAAAGGGAAAATGCCTGTTTCGGAAGCGTTGCCGTATATGTGGTATAACACGCCGAACATCCACTTATGTACCTTCCGTGACTTTGAAGCACTTTGCGCGGAAAATAACATCAAAATTATTAATCGACTCGCTGTAAATGGGGATCAACAAGGCAGCATGCTCAGCAAGCACCTCCCTAATCTGTTTGGTGAAGTCGCAATTTATCGAGTGAGCGCTCTATGAAAAAATTATTACTAAGTACGACGCTACTGGCTGGACTTTTTAGTATTCAAACCCATGCAGATTATGTTGCTCCAGCTCCTTCTGTGGCGAGCCAAGCCGCACAGTATTCCGTGATGGACATTAACAGTCTGATTAAGTCTGCCAAAGCAGGTCAGCCTGCTGCACAGTTCTATCTGGCGACCCGTTACCAGTATGGCAAAGACATTCAGAAAGATGAAAAACAGGCATTTGCCTGGTACAAAGCAGCTGCAGACCAGGGCCTGGCAGTGGCTCAGCTGAATGTGGGACGTATGCTGGCAGATGGTATTGGCACCAAGAAAGATGAAGCTTTAGCACGCCAATATTTTGAGAAGGCAGCCAGCCGTGGCGACAACCGTGCCAGCTTTAACCTGGCGATGATGGAAGAGAAGAAGAAAAACTATATGGGTGCTTACCAGTGGTATGAACTCTCTACCCGTGATGGCATGCTGGACAATAAAGTGATTACGCTTTCTGAGGGTAAGAAAACTGCTCTAGCAGCCAACTTAACTCAAGAACAGATCCGTCAGGCGCGTGACCGTGCAGATAAATGGATTCAGGCACAATAAACTGAATTTATTAAAAGGCACCTTCGGGTGCTTTTTTATTGGCTGTTTGGGTCTAGGGGTTGTTAAAATAAGCCCGTTTTTTAAATTCAGAGTAATTGATATGGCTTCAACTGACTGGTTATCCCAAGGCACACTGGTACTAGCAAGTAACAACAAGGGCAAAATTGCCGAGTTTAAAAAGATGTTTGCCGAGCTAAAATTACCGGTTGAAGTGGTTCCTCAAGGCAAACTAAATATTGAAGATGCCGTTGAGGATGGTTTGAGCTTTGTTGAAAATGCCATTATCAAAGCACGTCATGCCTCTAAGATTTCTGGCAAACCAGCGATTGCAGATGACTCTGGTATCTGCGTGCCTGTTCTTGGTGGTGCACCGGGCATCTATTCAGCACGTTATGCAGGTGAACATGGCAATGATGCTGCGAACAATGAAAAATTACTGGCTGACCTAAAACCACTCCGCAAAGACGGCGAAGCGATTGAGGGTATGTTCGTGTGTGTACTGGTACTGGTACAACATGCAGAAGATCCATTGCCACAAATTTTCCAGGGCATCTGGAAAGGTGAAATTCTGGAAGCACCACGCGGTGAAAATGGTTTTGGTTATGACCCATTGTTCTGGTTACCTGAACTGGGTATTGCGAGTGCTGAAATGAGCAAGGAAGAGAAGAATAAAATCAGTCACCGTGGTCAGGCGATGCAGCTGTTTAAAGCGAGTTTGGAAAAATAAATCTAATTTGTAAAAGGAGTCTTCCCTCCTTTTAAGAGCATAGGTATCTACACAATT
>NZ_JPQO01000087.1 GCF_000773685.1 Acinetobacter sp. HR7
GAAGTTTTAATTAACATCACCACCGATGGATGTGCATTATAGACCAATCCCAAGCAAGCGCAACCCCTATTTCACCTAAAATCATTCGTGTGATTATTTTTTAATCTCATTGTAATTTTTTAATTCATTATTTGGCCAAATTTGCTTTAATAGCAGCTATAGACACTGTCATGTTTATTAATTTTTATTCCTTGTGCATCACGCTACATCATTAAATAGAATTTCTGGAATCTGCTATGCGTCATTCCTCTTATATATATGCTGGTTTAATTAGTTTCGCTGCCAGCCTCCCTGTTTATGCAGAAGATATCGCCGAATCTTCTAGCAACCCAGAAGTAACTTCTGCTGCCACAGAGACACAGTCAACTGAAACCTCTATGCCAGCTGAACAGAAAAAGAAACTGGCAGCCTGGAAAGAAACTTTAAAAGTAAATGCGAGCGCTAGCCAGTCAGATGAACAAAAAGACCCGTTCCAATCCTGGAACCGCAAGGTTTACCAATTTAATGATGTACTGGATCGTAATCTTGTTCGTCCGATAGCTGTGCAATATAAAGAGAAAGTCCCAGAGGATGTACGTGGTTCTTCTACTCAGTTCCGAAACAACTTGAACGAACCATGGAATGCATTTAACCAGTTAGTCCAGGGTCGTCCGGCACGTGCTGCCAAATCTTTAGGGCGTTTTACCATTAATATACTCACAACTTTAGGCCTTGCCGATCCGGCACGTCGCTTAGGGCTAGAAACTGAAGAAGAACGTTTTGGTCTGACCATGGGCTACTATGGTGTTCCTTCTGGGCCTTATCTGGTACTCCCTGTCTTTGGCCCAAGTACTATTCGCGATGGTATCGGTCTAGCGGTTGATAGTCAGGCACGACCACAAAAATATCTTTTGGATGATCAAGAAGGCTTATATTGGTTTGATCAGGTTTGGCGTGGTATTGATGCCCGCTCCCAGTTACTGGATATTGAAAAAGTCCTGACTGGGGACAAATATGCCCAGATTCGTGACATTTACTTGCAACGTACTAGCTTTGCCATTGCCGAGAAAAAAGGCCTAGAGTCTGAAAATCTATTCACCGATTTCGATGACGAATTTGAAGATGATTTCGAAGAAGAAGCTATTGAAGATGATCAACCTGAAGTGACGGATTAAATCATTTAAATCGATTATTTCCATACGATTAGCAGTGAAAAAGATGCGCTGTTAATCAATTGCTTGTTATAGTACGCCTTATAGACACTGTTAGGATTAGCCCAATTCCTTATGTATTTCATTCAGCCGACTCGTGATATTCCTTATCTAGATCAGGTCATTAACACACTTCCTGATGTGCAAATGATTGACCTTGAACATCATGAGTTATACGACCCGACAATTCTTGCAATTGCCGACGTGCATGATTATTTAAAATACAAATGGAATTTTCCAACCATTGTTCTTGCCATGGAAAATGAAGGTGCTGAACTGGCCCAAGCATGGGAACAGGGTGCCCTAGCAGGCTGGATCTGGAATAAACTCCCTGTGGAACCGATCCTAGCACTCCAAAAAATTGATGCTAAATACAAACGCAATCAGGATAGCCGCGACCTACCTTCTGCTGCAGAATTGCAACAACGCCTTCTTCCAAATCCAATTGAGCTAACGAATTACAAAGTCGAAACATTTTTCCAGCCTTCCGCTTACCTGTCTGGAGACTGGTATGATTACTGGAAAATTAGCGATAAAGAAGTCATGTTTTATCTCGCTGATGTTTCGGGCCATGGCGTGACCAGTAGCTTACTGACTTCGTGGATGGCAGCCTTTCATGGCCGTTCCAAATCACCACGCGAGCTGATCAAAAAACTGAATGGCATGCTGGTTCAGGAAAATATTGAAAAACACATCACCATGATTGCAGGTATTCTGAATCTAGAAACCCATGTGGTACGTTGGTCAAGTGCGGGGCATTACCCACCGCCAATTATCTTCGAACCTGAACAGCCACCCAAGATTTTAACCACCAGCAGTTTCCCTCTGGGTCTGACTGAAGACCTTGAAGTCACTGAACAGGAATTTGTATTAAAACGTTATGCCCGCTTCATTTTATGTTCCGATGGTGCACTAGAACCATTTGAAGGTGGCTTAAATGATCAGTTTGCACAACTGGTCTATCATTTGCAAAATCACTCATTCCAGGCTCCCGAACATGTCGCAGATGATATCGCCTTCCTGAGTTTCATCCGGATAAATTAGTAATATAATTATTGCTTTAATAGAGACTTAATTTGACTCATACCTTCGACTACTTGAGTATCAAATTCCCCTATGGGATAATTTAATATCCTTCTCTGCTAATGGCATTTATATGTCAACAGGTCATGTTGAATATGCAAGTTTGAATGGAACGCATATTTTTAAGCTTATTGGCGAAGTGCGTGCCCAATCTTGTATAAGTCTAGACAAATTACTGAACAAAATTGAACAGCAGGACAATGTCGTTGGTGCAATTGTCGATTTAACTGAAGCCAGTTTTATTGACAGTACTGTACTCGGTGTCCTCGCCAAACTGGGTTTGAAGCTGCAACAGACGCATCACATCCAGGCCGTCATGCTTTCAACCAACTCGGATATCACCACGCTGGCCAACAGTATGGGGCTGGGTCAGGTCTTTGTGATCCTGAATTATTCAGGTGATCCGCATGTTTGCACACGAGCGCTGGTTGAAGAACATATTACCCACAGCACTATGCTGACTACAGTTCTGGATGCGCATAAGACATTGATGAAACTCAATGAAAGCAACAAAAACATGTTCGAACCTTTGGTCAAACAGCTGCAAAAAGAGCAGGACAATCTCGACAAGGTGTCCGAACCCAACGCTTAAATTAAATTTTCCAGGAAGGAACCATGACTTTACTCTCTGTTGTGCAAATGAATTCTCAGAATGAAATTGAAGACAATTTCAGAACTATAGAATCCTTAATTCAACAGAGCAAAGCAGATGGTGCCGAACTGATTGTCTTTCCCGAGAACTTCGTCTGCTTTGCTGCCGGGAAACAACGCGAAACTGCAGCACAGTTTGAAGTCATCCAGCAGCGTCTTGAACAACTTGCACATCAATACAATATCTGGATCATCGCGGGTACTCTCCCTTGCCCGTATCGTCCAGATGGTTCCATCATCGAAGATGGGCGTGTACGCACCGTAAGTCTCTGCATCAGCCCGGAAGGTACTGAAGCGCGCTATGACAAAATTCACCTGTTTGATGTTCAAGTAGGTGATGCCGTGGGCGGCTATCAGGAATCTAAATTCTTTGAACCGGGAACTGATGTAGTGGTGGCTAAAACACCATTTGGTAATATCGGCATGATGGTCTGCTATGATCTGCGCTTCCCTGAGCTCGCCCTGACCTTACTGCATCAAGGTGCCAATATTCTGACTGCTCCTGCAGCGTTTACCTACACCACCGGTCAAATGCACTGGCAGTTACTGTTACAAGCCCGTGCTATGGATACTCAATGCTATGTCCTCGGCGCTGCACAACAAGGCTGGCATGGGGAAAAACGCCAGACTTGGGGGCATGCCGCTGCAACCAATAGCCGTGGTCAGGTATTAGATATGGTACATACCGAAGGCGCCCAGTTAATCACGGTCAAGTTTGATCTGGAAGAACAACTTAAAGTGCGTGAATCCATGCCTCTCATGCAGCACCGTAAACTGATGCAATTCTAAATTTTGCGATTTCACTGTATAAAATAACAAAATCGCTGCTTATTCCCGCCTAAAAATCATTGAGCATAAAAGCTCCATGAAAAAATAAATTAGGGAAAACATCATGTCATTAGAAAAAGCTGTCTATACTGCCCATGCCAAAGCCACTGGCGGCCGGGATGGTCGCGCAACGACCGATGATCAAGTACTGGACGTAAAATTGGCGGTACCTAAAGAAATGGGTGGCCCGGGTGGCGGTACCAATCCTGAACAACTGTTTGCAGCCGGCTATTCAGCTTGTTTCCTCGGTGCGATGAAATTCGTTGCCAATCGTGACAAACTCAATATCAGTAAAGATGCCTATATCGAGGGTGATGTTGGGATCGGGCCAATCCCCACCGGTTTTGGCATTGAAGTGACTTTGAATATCCACCTAGAAGGTATGGATCCGGCAGAGGCGCAAAAGCTGGTCGATGCCGCGCATATTGTCTGCCCTTATTCCAATGCGACCCGCAACAATATTGATGTCACACTAAATGTGATTACCTAAGTTTAACCAACTGCATTTTGGAAAACTCTTGACCACTCCCTACCTGTTACTTAAAAAGATTTTAGCCAACAAAAAAGCAGCCATATGGCTGCTTTTTTTCTTATTTAATTTCTAACTTAAGCTAGTTCCGCTGCTTCATTTGTCACACGTAATACTTCTTCAACCGTGGTCTTACCAGCGAGCACTTTACGCAAGCCATCATCCCGAATTGAACCGGAATACTGTCGTGCATAAGTTTCCAGTTCGTACTCCGGCGCATTGCCATGAATCAGACGGCGCATCTGCTCATCCACAGGCACAATTTCATAAATCGCGGTCCGGCCAGTAAAACCGGTATGTGAACAGCGCTCACAACCTTTTGGTTTTGGTAATTTTAACTCAGGTCCCTGATGCACAGGTGCAAACAGCTCCTGCTCGAACTCATCTGCGTCATGCCAGGTGGCACAATGTGGACACAAAGTGCGTACCAGACGTTGGGCAATGACCCCAATCAAGGAACTGGATAATAGGAATGGTTCTATCCCCATATCCTTGAGACGGGTCACTGCACCAATCGCAGTATTGGTATGCAGTGTCGATAAAACCAGGTGGCCTGTAAGGGATGCCTGAACGGCAATTTCTGCCGTTTCCAGGTCACGAATTTCCCCCACCATGACTACATCCGGGTCCTGACGCAGCATCGCTTTAAGAGCACGGGCGAAGGTCATATCGACTTTGGTATTTACTTGGGTCTGGCCAATGCCTTCAAGCTGATATTCGATCGGATCTTCAGCCGTCAGGATATTCTTGGAACCATCATTCAGGTCAGATAGAGCAGCATACAGCGTTGTGGTTTTACCAGAACCGGTTGGACCAGTGACCAGAATAATGCCATGCGGACGGTGCACGAGTGTCTTGAGCCGCTCATAGTCATTATTCATCAAGCCCAAATGGGTCATGTTCAGACGACCCGCCTGCTTATCCAGCAAACGCATGACCACACGTTCACCATAGGAGGATGGCAAAGTCGAAACACGTACATCCACTTCACGACCCGCAAGGCGTAGGGAAATACGGCCGTCCTGAGGAATACGCTTTTCAGCAATATCCAGCTTGGCCATGACCTTGATACGCGATACCAACAACGGCGCTAGTTCGCGGCGTGGTTGTACGATTTCACGTAGCTGACCATCGACACGTAAACGCACAGATAGTTTCTTTTCAAAAGATTCGATATGAATATCAGACGCGCCGACACGGATGGCTTCAGACAGCAAAGCATTGATCAAACGTACAATCGGGGCATCATCCTCCTGATCCATCAGGTCTTCAGTCTCAGGAACAGAGTCTGCCAGACTCAGTAAATCTGGATGATCTTCCAGACCAGCAGCGACCTGTTGCGATTCCCCACTGTCCCCGGCATAGCTGCTACTTAGCAACTGGCTAAATTCCTGTTCATTACACAACTGATACTGTGCAGGATGTCCCAGAAAACGGCGTGCCTCTTGCAATGCAAGCATTGAGGTATTTTCACGACGGACAATAAAGACCTGATCTCCCTCGTAACGCAGCAACACCCCATGGCGCTTGGCAAAACTGTAAGGAATCTGTAATTGTTTCAGTACTTGCATCGCAGAATTATAATAATAGTGAAAAAATTTAAATTGAGTGTACTCTAAGCACATGACAGCGTGAAGTATGTTTAGCAAGAATTAGTACGAAAGGACCGCCACATTGCCACAGGACCAATTGGATTTATCTACATCGAAGCCCTCGATTCAATGGTGGGGCGAACAAAATTTTGAAATCAATGAATCGAAAGCTTGGCAGTTTGGTTCGCTGCTATTTCGCTTGACCCGGGGCTTGCAGGAGTGGCGACTGGAATATTATCGCCCAGCTGTGCAATATGACTATGAACAGCAATGGCAGCGACTGGATGATCCAAATTTTGCCTTTCCGCAGCCAGTCAAAATTGAACGCTATATGTTCCGGAATACCAAAAGTAAATTACAGTTAATGCCGCGTCTGGCAGACCGTTCTGTGGTGATCAAGCCAGTTGACCCAATTTATATTCCTGCTGGACAGCGCGGAACCTTGTATATCAGCACACCGCTGTGGATTGCCGGTTTTGTCGATGGACAACGCGAACCGATTTTTGATATTCCGGTGATCCTGCCTAAAGATACCTGGTTCGGTCCGAATCACCGTTCTGGAGAAATCTGTTACGCCACTGCCGTGGATGGCCGAACCGAGCTGGAACAGCTCAAACCACGTGCCTTCCGTGCCGTCACCCCGATTGAATTCCAGAATACCAGCAATCAGCAACTGCGCTTTGACCGGATGAATGTACCTGTGCCTGCCCTGCCGCTGTTTTTTAGCCCGAGCACCGGACGCTTATGGACGTCACAAATCAAGGTGCTGCATGAAGGCCTAGACCGCCCACCACGGATTCGTTTGGAAAATCGTACGCCGCCGCATGCCGGTGAAGTGGACTATCTACATCCACCGCGCGATCCGGCAAGCAACCTGTTCAATATGTTTGATTCATTCTTTTAAGGACGGCGAATGGCAAACTCAAGTATTCCAGCTGAAGTCACCAGTAGCCTAAAAGGCGTTTTTACCAATATCAATACTGACCGGTTAACTGAAATCGCGGTTGCGGTGGTGCTGTGTTTTATCGGTTTTTTGATTGCACGTTTTTTCTCGAATGCCTTTATCCGTACCATTGGCGTACGTTTTAATGCCCATCAACAGATGGTCTGGCGTCGTGGGATTTTCTACTTTATTTTCCTGCTTTTTGTCATGGCCAGCCTCAAGGAAGCCGGCTTTAAACTGAGTGTTTTCCTGGGTGCAGCGGGTATTTTAACCGTCGCGCTGGGTTTTGCCTCACAAACTTCAGCATCTAACCTCATCAGCGGTATCTTCCTAATTGGTGAAGGTTCTTTTGAAGTGGGTGATACCATTCAGATTACTTTGATTCGTGGTCATACCATTGAAGGAGAAGTGATTTCGATTGACCTACTATCCGTTAAGCTGCTGACACAGGATAATATCTATGTGCGTTTACCCAATGAGCAGCTGATTCGTGCTCCAGTGCATAACCTGTCCAAATTTCCGATCCGGCGGATTCCAATTACCTTGGCAATTAACTTCCATGAAGACATCATCAAAGTGCGTGAAGTGCTGCTGGATGTGGCCAGCAAATATCCACTGGTTCTGGCTGACCCCAAACCCGCAGTCACTGTCACCGCTTTCCGCGAATCCTCCATTGAATTGCTGTTTGCAATCTGGTGCCAGCGTGAAAACTTCCTCAAAGTCCGCGATGAAATGCAGGAACGGATTCGTAACGGCTTTCTGGAAAATCAGATCGAGATTCCAGTACCGAAAATGGGCTTTGTCGATCATCCACTGGCACGTCCACTCGAAAATGAAGACATTGATCAATATGCCAATGAGAAAGAATTAAAACGGGAGCCGGGTTTAAAATAATTTTAGCCCCTCACCCCAACCCTCTCCCACAGGGCATA
>NZ_JPQO01000088.1 GCF_000773685.1 Acinetobacter sp. HR7
TGTGTTCAGCGGACGCTTACTGAAGAATTGGATCTATGTCATGTCTACCCAACCCATTCATGGCTGGCTGATGACAGCTTTTGTTTTCCTGGTCATTGTATTTGTCTCATTTACCAAAATTATTGTGCGTCATGACAGTATCACAATTGAAGCATTTTCAATCTTGTTTTCGACGCTGGCAGAACGACAAAAAATAGAAAAGCTGCAACTATATAGTCATGCAAAATCTCAAAGCTGGGCATTTAAATCACTATTTCCTAATAAAGCAATGACATTAGAAGAAGAATGGAAGAAGAGCGTCTTAGGGTTCGTGCTAAAACCGGCTTACCGCTCAACACATCAACTGAAACATCTTGAGCTTAGGCAACTATCAACAGCAGATCGTCTACAACTCATACAAGTTTTACAGCAATATTGGGACTTAAACCCTAAGTTAATTTTGGGTATAGATAAATTATCGCAACTGAAGCGAAAGTATAAACTCAGATAATTTTTATAATTAAAAGCAAAAGAATAAAAAAACGATGTCCTACTTACTATGAAACAACGCATACAAATTGGCATTAAACAAATTCTTCACCGAAACAAAATCGCCTTTGCTTAGGCTGCTGTTATAAATCATCCCCATCCAGATAGGCGACAAGATTAATAAACAAAACTCAAAAGCAGTGGTTCTCAGCTGAATTTCTTTACGTTCACTGGCGATCAACACTACTTTCTCCAGTTCACTGATATATGGTGAAAACATCACATTAAAATAAATTTTCTTTAATTCAGGATGATGCTGACTTTCTTTTAAAATCAGTTGTGCAATCCCTTCCCGACCTGAAGATGAAAAAGAATCGATGACTTTGTCAAAATGGTTCAATAAAAATTCATACGCGGTGAGTTCAGGCGGCAGCATATCCGAATGAAAAACCATATGGTTTTCACTAATCATCATGCGAGCGATAGCTTCAAAAATATCTTCTTTGTTCGAGAAATAACGATAAACCGAACCAATACTTAGCTCAGCAGCACTGGAGATATCCCGAATAGTCGTCTTCGAAAAACCTTTTTTAATAAACAAAGCTAAAGCAGCATCCAAAATCGCCTGTTTGGTCTGATCTGTTTTCTCATAGCTTAGGCTTCGAGTACGTCTAGTGGTATCCATAAGAATCTAGAATTTTAATTCATCATAAAAAATAGCCTCATAAAGAGGCTACTTTATTATGAATTAGATTCTTATTTTTTGCTATCAGCATCAGCAGCTGGAGCTTCTGAAGTCGCTGGTTCGCTTGCTGCAGCTTCAGTCACTGGAGCAGTAGTTACAGCTTCGCTTGCTGGTGCTTCATTCGCGAATACATTCAGTGATGCTACAAGTGCCAAGCCTGCAAAAGATAGTTTTACTAATTTCATACCAATAATACCTCAAGAATTTAGATGATTATGTTTGTTTTTCGACATACATAAATATAAAAATGAACAATGTTCATTTTTATATTATTTAACTTTGAAATACTTTTCAACAATCACTAACGTATTGTTACAAGAAAGAATAATGCCAATATGTTGTGGAAAACATAAAAAAGCGTGGTCTAACCACGCTTGATTTTTGAAAGCAGCTTAAAAGGCTTTAGTTAGGCTTAACCCTGCACTCCAGTTTCGCCCTTCTGACGGCTCATAGAAACGACCATTACTTTCATTGACGATCACTGAGCCTGAATAGTCTTTATCAAACAGATTATCGACACGGGCAAAGGTTTTCATAGACCAGTCTTTTACGGACCAGTTATAACCCACGTTTGCACCAGCAACGGTATAGCTTGGTGCATATTCAGTATTGGTATCATTGACATAAATTCGGTCTGAATAACGCACATCAAGACCTGCATTAAAACCATTTTCAGGTTTCCAGCCTAGACTGACAAAAGCCTGATTTTTAGCAATCCCGGGAATATAGTTTCCTGAGGCAACTCTAGATACTGCAACTTCTCCTTCATCATCAAAAAGCTCTAGAATATCTGAATCAAAAGTTGCATCAATATAGCTATAGCTGGCTTGAGCTGTCAGATCTCGCCAGAGGTCTTTACTCCAGGACAGTTCCAGCCCTTTTCTTAATGTTTTATCTGCATTACGGAAAGTCGAACGCCCATTATCATTAACTGCAGAAACAATATCATCCTGAGTGCTGGTATGGAAAATCGCGGCAGTGAAATCACCAAAGCGATTCGCAGATTTTAATCCTAGCTCATAAGTTTCACTTTCAGCCGCTTTTAAGCTTAATACATCATTGCTACCATCAGCCGGATAAGCCATTTCGGTAAATGTTGGTGTTTCAAAACCTTGTGCATAGCTTGCATAAGTCATTAATTCAGGAAGAATTTTCCAACTTAATGCAACTGAAGGCAATAATTTCTCATAAGTCGTTTTACCTGAATTA
Organism: Acinetobacter sp. HR7; assembly: GCF_000773685.1. Taxonomy (GTDB): domain Bacteria; phylum Pseudomonadota; class Gammaproteobacteria; order Pseudomonadales; family Moraxellaceae; genus Acinetobacter; species Acinetobacter thermotolerans. Next base: position 2,423 of record NZ_JPQO01000088.1, read on the forward strand.
TCGCCATTCAACTCGGTAATATAATGATCTTCTGATTTAAAATGCACATTGCTATAACGTATCCCGGCATCCAGCGTCCAATCAGGTGCAAAGTTATAAGAAGCTTGCAGATATGGATCGGCATTCCATAAGGTATTATCTTCATCACGACGCAACTCGCCTTTAATACCGAGTACATCACCAACAAAGTTTAGATAACCTTTACGGTCTTCGGTCATGGCATCTACAGCGACGCCAGCGATCAGTTTGGTATTTTGCAGTATATCTTTACCTGTCCAGCGTAAGTCTGCTCCATAAAACTGACGGTCAAAATCAATTACGCCACCAGGGTGTTTTTCTAATGACTGAAAAAACTTAGAAATTGATTGATATTGGATAACCTCACGCTGCCCCCAATATGCCATGCCATACAATTCATGCTGATCATTGACTGGTTTATTCCAAGTAAGACCTGTTTGAAATTGCTCGATTTCCTTTCTTGTGTCAAATCCTTGAATTCTACTATCTATCTGCTTTGGATTTGCTTTCCAATCTTTTTTCTCTAAACCGCCCGGATCATCCGCGTCAATTTTCACATAGTTATTCACCCAGTTAATCTTGGAACCATCATCCAGGTCCCAAGTCAGTTTGGCATTGTTCAGAACTTTATGCGCACTGCTGTGGTCACGGTAGCCATCGGTATCAAAATAAGATGAACTGATGACATAACTAGGCTCAGAAGAATTCTTCGAGCCACCTTGTAATACCAGATTGGTTTGGCCTTTATTTTGACTGCCACCTGAATATCCCAAAGTGACAGAATCCGGACCTTGCCCTTCTCGGCTTTGGGTCAAAATGGTTCCGCCAGAGGAATTGCCATACAGCGAAGAAAATGGCCCGCTCAACACTTCAATATGATCCAGACTGTTCAGGTCAATATTCGAGGTTTGCCCCTGTCCATCCGGCATGGTCGCTGGAATACCATCCACATATAAACGTACCCCACGCACACCAAAAGTCGATCGAGCGCCAAAGCCTCGCATGGAAATTTGTAGGTCCTGGGCATAGTTTTCCCGGTTATTCAGCTGCAAACCCGGCACACCTTTTAAGGTTTCCGACAGGTTTACATTCATGCTGCGCTGTTCTGGCTGATTCAGGTAATAGGCAGATGCCGGTGTTTCTAACGCTGCACGGTCAGTACGGGTAACTTCCACCACGATCGGTGCAAGGCGCTGTACCTCTTCCGTGCCCGGCTCCTCCGCATAAATTCCCTGTGTGATGCAGGCAATCAGACAGGACAAGGTCGATTTTATTGGTAACCGCGTTGCATGAAGGTACATAGATCATATTCCTGATGTCGGCATAGCAATGCCAAGGAGCAAAATAGTTATAAAGTATTTGGTGCTGCAGTTTGAATGCTCACTATCTACTTAAAATCAGTTAAGCAGATTGAGTTTCATCATGATTACAGCTGGTATTTTGCATAAAAAAGCCTGACGAATCAGGCTTTTTTACCTAAATATAAAGTTTCTTATTTATTGTCAGGTAGTGCATAGGCAACCAGAGAATCACCCATTTTGGTACCAAAGGAACCATGACCACCTGCCATAATCACCACATACTGTTTACCGTTAGCTTCATACGTCATTGGTGTTGCTTGACCACCTGCAGGCAGACGACCTTTCCACAGCTCATCACCATTAGTTACATTGATCGCACGGATGTAGTTGTCTTGAGTTGCACCGACAAACATTACATTACCCGCTGTTGAGATTGGTCCACCTAACATCGGTACACCCATTTTAAATGGAGGCAATGGAATGCCCGGCATACTGTCACGAATCGTACCGATACGGCGTTTCCAAGCGATTTCATGATTGGTCAGGTCAACACCAGCGACATAACCCCATGCAGGTTGCTTACATGGCAAGCCGAATGGAGACAGGAAGGCACTGATTTCAACACCATAAGGCACGCCATACATGGGTTGTACGCCTGCTTCTGTACCTGCACCTTTGGCAGTTTGCTCACGGTTAGGATCAGCAGGAATCAGACGAGTCACGAATGGCAAACCAATTGGATTGGTCAATGCAATTTGACGATCTGGGTTGACTGACATACCGCCCCATTCGAATACACCGAGGTTACCTGGGAACACCAACGTACCATTTTCAGATGGAGGTGTATAAATACCGTCATAGTTTAATTTCTTGAACGATACACGACACATCAACTGGTCAAACATAGTGGCACCCCACATGTCTTTATCAGTCAATTTATCTTTAGGTGCCAGGTTAAAGTCAGAGAATGGTTGAGTTTTTGAATACCACTCGCCCTTAGTTTGCGGACCACGTTTTACTGACTGAGGTACTGGTTTTTCAGTAATCGGAACGATCGCTTCACCTGTACGACGGTCTAACACAAAGGCATTACCGGTTTTGGTCAGCACATAGATCGCTGGAACCATGTTCCCGTTTTTGTCTTTGATCTCGGTCAATGTTGGCTGAGCAGGTACGTCCATATCCCAAAGGTCATGATGGGTCGTCTGGAAGTTCCAGATCAATTTACCAGTTGAGGCATTCAGTGCCAGCATAGAGTTGGCATAACGCTCATCTAGCTCAGTACGGTGACCACCGTAGATATCCGGTGTACCTACACCTGTTGGCACATAGACAATGTCCAGCTGCGCATCATAAGCCAATGGTGCCCATGCGTTTGGTGAGTTGTTTACAAATTTTTGCCCTGGAGCTGGAATCGCGTTTGGATCCTCAGCGCCAGTATCAAATACCCATAGCAATTCACCAGTATTCACGTCATAACCACGGATCACACCTGAAGGTTCTTCAGTTGAGTAATTATCAGTGGTTGAACCCGCGATAATGATGGTTGTACCTGTAATTACTGGAGGTGAAGTCGGGTTATAACCGCCTGGATATGGGAATGGCATATCTTTTTGCAGATCAACTTCACCATTGTTACCAAAGTCAGAACATACTTTACCCGTAGTCGCATTCACTGCAACCAGGCGTCCATCATTGACTGGTAAGATCACTTTTTGAGGACATTCAGCAGAAGTGGTTGAACGTGCAGCCAGACTACTTTCAAAACCAACCGTATTATTCGCATCATAATAGGATACGCCACGGCAGGTTAAGTGCTGGTAAGTGTTGTCTGATTTTACCTTCGGATCATAACGCCATTTTTCCTTACCTGTTGCAGGATCCAGTGCAATCAGCTGCTGGTGAGTTGAACACATAAACAGGTTATTACCGATTTTGATCGGAGTCACCTGATTGGTGGTTTCACCAGAGTCTTTATCCGTTTTGGTATCGCCAGTATGGAATTCCCATGCCAGTTCAAGGTCTTTTACGTTTTCAGAATTAATCTGTTTTAATGGTGAATAACGTAAACCGGACTGGGTACGACCATAAGCTGGCCAGTCTTCATCGGCAATACCTGGAATAGATTGATGCACCTCAGGTTGCTGTGATTTTAATTCCCCACGGATTTCCTGCGGGTCATTAAATACAGAATAAATCATCACCGCGATAGTAATTGCCAATGAACTGGTCAGCACAATTTTGGCACCCTTGGTTTCACCGAATCCACGAGTCACTGCAGGAATCAGCAGAGCCAAACCAAACAGGCCGAGAATATCCAGACGTGGTGCCAATGCAAAGAAATCAGAACCCACTTCCCAAAGACCCCAAACCACTGTACCTAACACCAGTACCGCATAAACAATAAGGGCTGTGCTTTTACGTTTTTGTAATAGCACTGCAGTTGCGAGGAAGAACAGACCAGCAATGATGTAGTACCAAGACCCACCAAGCGTTGCCAGATAAATCCCGCCAAACAGCAGCACTAAACCGAAAATGGCAGCAATAGCTGCCAGAATCGTTTTCAGTACTGAACCTGAAGACGAAGTATTCATATTGAACACCTTTTTTTTGATTTCTTGAACGTCTAAGCACTTAAGCGGCATAGACACCATATTGTTAAGTTCTTAGTTATAAATACATGAATACTTGGAGTATCAGTTCATCAATGCCCCAAAGTAATGGAAGAATCAATTGTGTATTTGCAACTAAAAACTCCGATTAGAACGACGTATTAAACTTGATTCCACCCACCCAGACATTTTCACCGTCTTTATATGCACCGACATGATGGACATATTGCAGGTTTGGACGGATGGTCAGCCAGTTAGTTGCATGAATGCCGTAATAGATTTCCGCATCGACTTCTTCACTACGGTTACCCAATACATCATTGTTCATATTGATACGGGCAACACCCAAAGCGATTTCATCCTGTGGACGGGCATCCATCGCGCCTTTATAAACCAGGCCGATATTTTGCATATCACTCTTTTCATTGGTCTTTGTGTCATGCACAGTGACATTAACAAAACCGCTTAAACCACGAGATGCATCATCTGCATGTGCAGTCAGTTGCTGTTTGGCAACCACCCAGCCGCCATGATGATGATCGGTTTCATTCGGATTATTGATAACAGCTGCATCAGCAGTACTGTAGTAATACCCAGCACGGTATTCTCCAGGAAGTTTTTGTGCACCCAGTTTCGGTGTCCATACCACTTCTGCAGGAATGATCGCACCTTTAGAACCATCCGTGCTCAGGTTAAAACCTTTGCCACGTTCCAGATTCTCAGGGTTATATTCATAGACACCGACCTGGGTATAAACTTCAGGTGTCACATTATATTTCACACGTGCTGCCCATTGGGATACTGGCCAGTTATACCATTGATCCCCTACCCAGTTACCGACTTGAGAGCCACACAATGCTAAGTTCTGAAAATCACAGTCAAAACTGTTGAAATCTTCACCTTCACCAAAACGACCGACTTTCACATCCAGTTTTTGATCCAGGAATTTTTTCTTGATCCAGAAATCTGTTAGACGCCAGGTTTGACCACGGCCCCATACTTCCTGCACTGAACTTAAATGTCCTGCAAGGGCATCGGAAGTATTGGAAAGGTTACGGCCATCGCGATGCGTCACGGTAATTTGAGCTTCGGTGCCCTTCCAGCCGGCAATTTTTTCCAGATCCAGATGAGCACCAATATTTAATTGACCTGTATATTCTGTGCCATGATTATTTGAGCGTTTCGCATCAAGCAAAGTTGCCATTTCGCCTGTATAGCCAAAACTAAAGCCATAGCCTTGCTGTTGAAGCTGGGTACGCTGTCCCTTCCAGTCACCTAACATCCAGGGACTATCTGCACTAAATGCATCAGCAGCGTGGGTTGTGTGTACAAATAGCAAAGCAGCCAAGGATGCATATACACCCTTGGATATCGGAGAGATAGACATGAAATGTGTTACCTTAATCACACGCTTAAGGTGAATATAATCCACCTTTTTGAACTTATTGTTTCAAATTATAGTTTAAAAGTATTAATAATGTGAAGAAAACTATTTTTCACCCAGCCATTTACAGAAATAGCAAGGAAGCAAAATATTAATTTAAATACTTAATAAATATAAATATTTTAAAATGAAAACAAACTACCAAGTTGAATCAAAAAACCTCTTTAATTTTTCCAAATGGTAAAAATAGATTTAATTTTCTTATATTTAATTTTTCTCGATCAAAAAAGTTGGTTTTAGATGATTTTTATTGTGTTTCCTAAAAAATAAACTTAAAAAAACAGTAAGCTCTTACTAGGGTGTGTTGACACTTTTA
>NZ_JPQO01000089.1 GCF_000773685.1 Acinetobacter sp. HR7
AGTGTGCCGCAGCAAGCGGCGTAAGAGATGAGGGTATGGCCCCTCGCTATCGGCTTGCAGGAGCAGGTAGCAAACCACCATAAGCGGCTTGGATCAAAAGTCCCGGTCGTGAGCGTTATGGAAAAGGCATCGTAGAGATGTCAGGTAAGAATTAGGAAGGCGAACAACAGTGAACTGCCGTTCAAGTGTCGAAAGTACTCAAATGACATCAAAACCGGGGATGGAAGTTACCCCGCGATTAGTTTGGCCGTTACCTGCTTACGGGCCATTCGGTGTCCGGCGTAGAGGCAGCGCGATCCTAATACAGGCTCTTACGTTGAACTGCGGGAACCTTCGGTGGCGATGTCAAGCGAAAGGCACAAGCTCAAAAGGCAAGGCTGATAATAGCAATGCGTCACCAAGGGGCGGAGCAACTCGTAGTAGTGTTGAAGTTACTGTAATGGTAATGGAGCGAAGGGGTTGCATTATCCAGGTCTACGGATTTGTCAACTGTGCAAGCAGGAGGAGCAAAACTTTATGACCAAACCATTTAATATTCCTAAAGCGTTAATCTGGGAGGCATTTAAAAAAGTCAAAGAGAATGGTGGCGCTCCAGGCGTTGATCATGAATCTATTGAGCAATTCGAAAAGCATTTAAAGAACAACCTATACAAACTATGGAATCGACTTTGTTCTGGCAGTTATTTTCCACCGCCAGTTAAGGCTGTTCCGATTCCAAAGAAGTCAGGTGGCGTGCGTATACTAGGCATTCCAACAGTTGCAGATCGAGTCGCGCAAACAGCAGTTAAGCTCTTATTAGAGCCGAAAATTGATCCATTATTTCATCCAAACTCATATGGATATCGTCCGGGGCGTTCTGCCCATGATGCAATTGCGATAGTGAGGAGACGAAGTTGGGATTATGACTGGGTTGTGGAATTTGATATCAAAGGTCTCTTTGATAACATCGACCATGATTTACTAATGCGTGCACTCAAGAAACACTGTGAAATTCCATGGATTCTTTTATATGTGCAACGTTGGTTAAAAGCACCAATGCAACACATAAATGGCCATCTTTTAGAAAGGAATCGCGGCACACCACAAGGTGGTGTTGTGAGTCCTTTATTGGCGAATTTATTTATGCATTATGCTTTTGATATGTGGATTACGAAACATCTTCAAAGTGTACGGTTCTGCCGTTATGCAGATGATGGCGTAATTCATTGTCGGAGTTTATCTCAAGCCAAACTTGTTTTACAAAAGATCGATGCACGATTTCGTGAATGTGGTCTCGAATTGCATCCAGACAAGACAAAGATTGTTTATTGCCAAGATATTAATCGTCGTAAAGCATATCCCGATGTTCAATTTACTTTTCTCGGGTACACGTTTAGGCCCCGTAAGGCTGTGGACAAGTATAAAAGAGTTTATGTAAATTTCTCTCCTGCAGTCAGTCGTGATGCACTTAAAGCAATGCGACAGACTATTCGGAAATGGCATCTACATCTGATGTGTAATCGCGAATTGAGTGATTTATCTGCAATATTCAATCCAATTCTTCAAGGTTGGCAGCAATACTATGGTCGATTCCATGGTTCAGCAATGTCAGCGATCTGGCAACACATGAATGCTTATCTTATACGCTGGATGAGGCGTAAGTATAAAAACTTGGCCCGTCATAAAAGACGGGCTAGATATGCCTTAGGGCGACTTGCGCGTGATTTTCCAAATGCCTTTGTGCACTGGGAAATGGGATGTTTACCATCGGTTGGATAATGGGAGCCGGATGAGCTGAGAGGTTCATGTCCGGTTCTGCGAGGGGCTAAGGGTGAAATTCCCTTGGTCTACTCACCCGTATATTCAAACCAATTCAGGTTGGGTCTATACCGCCTTTATTATTGATGTGTTCTCACGAGCAAT
>NZ_JPQO01000090.1 GCF_000773685.1 Acinetobacter sp. HR7
TGGGGTTCAGCGGACGCTTACGTTTGATTTAATTTTGAGTACGGTCAATGTTGGCTTGCAATGGAATGAATACTTGAAATTATTATCACCTCGCGGTGCCTTCCATTTTGTCGGTGCAGTCCTGACACCTGCACAAATTGATCCTGGTATACTCATGGCTCGCTCCATACAGCTGACAGGTTCAGATACGGGAACACCAGCTACTTTAAAACAGCTATTAGCATTTGCAGAGCGGTTTCAAATTCGACCTCAGGTTGAAGTATTTCCAATGTCACAAGTCAACCAAGCTATTGCGCATTTAAAATCTGGAAAAACCCGATACCGCATCGTTTTAAAAGCCGATTTTTAAGCGAAACACTTCGATTGCTATGATCAGTCCTGGATGGGTTCTATCAAGACCGGGGTCCAAATGTTATTTAAAGAAATGATCCACAGTAGCCAAACAAGATACGTTTACCAGGAACGAGTATGTGTTAGCAGCTTTACTTTTCTTATCGCCTCTTGAGCATCCCATAACAATGCTAAAAAGCCTGAGTTGCAACAACTTGACTTTGAAATACCCCGATTCATTCTGCAGGGTTTACAAGTGTTTTGAGGACAGATGTTCCAAATTATCCGACAAAAATAAAAAAGTGTAGCAACTTGCTACACTTTTTACTAAATTACTTCTTTACCAAAAATCTCATTCAATCGTTCACGAATACTCTGAACGAATTCAGAATTATTTTTAAGCTTTTGCTTCATATTACGTTTAAAATCATTCAGACTCATACCAATCTCGGCAAAATCCATCTGGAACAATGTATCATTGACGACAATATTTGCTTGAGAATCAGTCAGACATCCAGCTTTCTTAAACCATTTCTTGAACTGGGCATAATTTTCATCATCCGTAGAGATATACCAGGAACGCACATTCGTATCGAATTTTGCTCCTAGTTCTTTTACAAAAGCATTATCCTCAAAGGGTACATCCAAGTAGATCTTTTCAACTATTGCAAGATCAGCATGGCTTTTTTCAGTAAGACGACGTTGCAATTTAAAATTCACCCCAATAATTGGGCGACCTTTTTTAATAGTTTCATATTCCAGCTGCAGATCTGTATTTTCATTAATTTCGGCCACAATCTTATCTAAAACGTAACGTCGAAAGTCTACCCAACGGTCATACTTGGTTTCATTAATATCAATCAAGGCCTTCAGGTTTTCTAAAAGTAAAGGTATTTCATAGCTTTTTTGATTCGTGTACTTAAACTCATTTTTGATGAAATAAGTATATAAACTCATGCTTGCAACAGAATCTAGTGCAAACAAGTGTTTGAGCTGATACGTGGTAAAATTTCCTCCTGCGAGTTGGGTAAAGTAAGGAAGGACTTCACTGGTAAAACGAATCTGAATCGCATTTTTAGAATCATCTTCCCATCTCAACTCACGGATGATAGGAACAACCGAATGTACTTTTTTAGTCTTTTTCTTACCATCGTCAGCCGGTTCTTCAATAATAAAGTGTGCAACCCTTGACGAAAGTTCTTTATAAATACGGTCTATTGCCACGTTAATTGAATTACGCTTACTTAAGCCTAACAAATCAGCTAAATCATCTTTATACAGATAAATATAAGTCTGTTCAGTAATCTCACGGTCTGCACTGTTCTTTTCACCATAATTCGCTACCGCCATTGCGTACAGCAAGGCTTTATATTCATTAGCCGATAATTCAATCGGACGAATCAAGCGGTTACTGGTACTCACTACCCCATTATGGCGAATGTTGCCTATACAATAAGGAATATAATTAGATTCTTCTTGCAATGGATAAGCTTCTGTCATAACCGTAATATTTTATAATTTGCCTATGTTTTTATATACAAAAGTGGAAAGTCTTTCAAGGCTTTCACCAAAACAATGCAAAAGTGGAAGGTTTGTCATCAAAAAAGGGCATTCTCTTATCATTCCAATCCTTAAAGTGGAATTTATTATTTTTTTTCCACCTATGAATGACAGACCTTCCACTTTTTTTGGCGAATATATAGGGTGATGAGTGATCTTTTCACCTTGTATGCACTCTCTTTACCGACATTTGTTCAGAATTGAAACACTGATGTGACAAGGCTTCCACCTTTTAAAAATCGGTATGAGATAAGAAAGAGTATATAATCATCAATAATTTTTGAATAAATTAAAGTTATCCACAACCAAAACTATATCGATGACCATCCTTCCACCAAAGAAGCGAAAAATTAAAACTTTACCCACATATTAAAATATTGTTTTTATTATTTATTTTTCAAAAAAAACGTTTTATTTTTAATATTCGTGACAAACCTTCCACCACAGTGACAAGCTTTCCACTTTTCAATGACAAACCTTCCACTTTTAAGTGACAGTTACTACACTTTTCGATGACAAACCTTCCACCTTTAAGTGACAAGCTTTCCACTTTTCAATGACAAACCTTCCACCTTAAAAAACATAAACTATTGTTTTAAAAAAGGAAAAATCGTCTCTAATTATTAATTAGCTAAATATTTAATTATACTAATTATTAATTAGCTAGCTGAGTTAAAAATTTATTTTTTAATTTGTTTTACATCTGAACAAACAGGATTTTATAAATTTAAAAACTATAGTAAGTTTAGTGAAAGTTATTTATATTAACTAACAATCAAATACGGAAGCATCTGACACGTATGTCTGCAAAAATTATTGCTGTTGCCAATCACAAAGGCGGGTGTGGAAAAACAACAACAGTTGTTCACTTGGCATCAGAACTCGCAAATCTGGGCAATAAAGTTTTAGTTATTGATTTAGATCCACAAGCAAATGCAAGTCTACATCTAGGCTCGAAACATCCAAGTGAAGTTGCTGTTACAACGGCAGAGCTACTAGTGGGTGATATTTCCTTACTGGCAGATGCTTTACAAGAAGAAACCAATTTTGAAAATGTATCATTAATTTATGGATCATTGAATCTAGGAAAAACAGAGGATCAGCTTAAAGAAGAAGCTCCACGTCCTTCTGAAGAACTTGCCATCAAACTGGAATTATTAAAAGATTTTTACGATTTTATACTTATTGATTGTCCACCTAGCTTAAAATTGTTAACCAGTAATGCTTTGGCATCCTCAACTCATGTGATCATTCCAATCGAGTCTGGGTCTCAATATGGACTCTATGGGGTAACTGACCTTCTGAATCATCTTGAAAAGATCAGGCGTATTAATCCGAACTTGGAATTATTAGGTGCTTTACTGATTAAACATGATGAACGACAAAATGTATGTAAGCTGATTCGGGATGAGGCATTGAAACAGGTAGGGCAGATCCTGGAAACCACTATTCCCCAAAGCACCAAAGTTAATCAGGCAGCAATTTTGCAACAACCACTTTTGAAATTAGAAAAAAATTCAAAAGTACGCAAGGCCTTTGAAAACCTAGCATCTGAAATTGTGGCTAAAGTTTAAAATCTGAGAATATTATGGCGAGCACGAAAGAGCTTTTAGCTCAGAAATTGAAACAGAATACGCAGAAGCACCAGCAAGCACAAAAAGATAATATTAAAGAGCTGAAGGAATTTCGACGTAATGTCCCAATTGAAGATATCAGTCGAAGCCCAAACCAGCCTCGAAAAACCTTTGATGAACTTGAACTCAAAGAACTGGCAAACTCGATTGAAGAAGTTGGTCTTTTGCAGCCAATTACAGTCCGTAAGCTTGATAACCTGAAATATGAACTGATCGCTGGTGAACGTCGTTTGCGTGCCCATCAGCAGCTAGGTAAATCGGTAATTGAAGCTATCATCATTGATGCCAGTGATGAGGAAGCTTCTCTACTGACTCTGGCAGAAAACTTAAAACGTCAGGATCTGACAGATTATGAAATTTTTGTCGGTTTGAATGCGTTAGATGACAAGCTCAAAAAGAATAAACAGCGTTTGGCAAAATCACTCGGCTTAAATCGTGAGGATATGTATAAATACCTGGCTTATGAAAAACTGCCACAAGAAATTTTAAAAGATCTAGAAATAGAGCCGAACTTACTAGGCCGTACTGCTGCAACTGCTTTTAAAAAATTCCTATCAGACCATCTTCAGCAGCTTTCTGAAGCTGAGACAGTATTGCTCAAAGCTTGGAAAAAAGTCAAAGATAACAAGCTTGAACAGACCAAAGCAGCTGCATATGCAGAAAAATTATTGAATCAGGATCCGGATAAGCTTACAACCACGTCAGTTGTTAGAAAAATCGAATATGCTGGTAAGGTTGCCGGGAATATAAAGCTTAGTGATAAACAGTTAAGAGTCTCACTGAATATTTCACAAATTGATGAAGCAAGCTTAGTGCGGCTTGAAAATTTCCTGAAAGAGCTGGTTCAGAAAAATGAGAAAGTGTAGCAAATTGCTACACTTTGTAGATTTTTAAATGAAATGCAACTGCGATTAATGGACTGGAAGGGCACAAGTAGTAATAAACTGTTCCGCTAAATAGGCCAATAGATTAGTTGCAGCCGCCATCGCTCAGATCCTGAAAAAATCTTCTAAGGTTATCATCAGCTTATATTTAATCTACCCCTATATAAAGCAAAATAAAATAATGGCAGTATGCTTTTGTAAAATACAGTTTAGAAAACAACTAGGGTAGATAAGGAGAATGAATTCTGGACTGCTCTCAGTATCCTGGACACGAGACAGCCTCATTTTGAAGCTGCTTCAAAGACTTATGGACTCATCCCATCGAGATGCGAATGACGCCTGATCCGATTGTAAAACATCTCGATATAATCAAATACATCTGCACGGGCCATTTCTCGTGTTTTATAGATCCTCTTTTTAATTCTTTCCTTCTTTAAGCTACTAAAAAAGGATTCTGCAACAGCATTGTCCCATGAGGACCATTCTTTGCAGAATAGCGACGCCTGTAAAAAATGCTGGGGTTCCGAGTTTGGGCTTACATCCATACTTATATTTTTATAAGGATCAGCGTTTTCAGATTACTTCTTTTCTTGCATGGTTTTCAATTGTGTATGAAATTCATGAAAGCCGCATGCAGATTCATCATCGAAAGATTAGTTTCAATGACTTCACCCGGGTACACCGTAGTATTGAGTTCTTGATCGCCAATTTCCCCGTGGCGACCACCGAAACGGTCGGCAAGTTCGGCAGTGGTATCAAGGGCTATGATCGGCTACAAATTGTCTATAAAGCCTTTATTTGCTTAAGCTTGGAAATGGAGGTTGATTTTGATGATGAGGAATGCCTGAATACCTTTATTCTGTCCATGTCTAAGGCCTTCAAGTACATAAACTTTAACGAGTTTTATGTCGAAAGATTTTTGGGTGGTTATGATGATGCAGTCGTCAAGCATGTGGTGGGATATGTGGAGTCGATTAGTCCAATTTCTCGGCCAAAGCCAAAGGCCTTTTCGGCATTAACCAAGAGTCTGCTGAAGCACAATTTTGTGGTGGGTAATCATAACTTTTGCCTCATTTGTGATGGATTGATCTATCTTGATTCTACTGAATCGGATCATAGGATTGCCAAAGCCGTAGGTGGGCAAGGAGTTCTAGAGAATGGCCTACTGGTTCATCCCATCTGTAATAGGATGAAATCAGATCTGAGCCTGGAAGAGATTAGAGCGGATTTGTTTGGTGAATTACTGTATTGAGCAGCAGAGCGATGAGCTCATTTTTGCAGATGTATCAATGATTAATCACATGATTTAACTTTTGATACATTCAGCCAATGTGGTTATTTTTAATTCAGTCCAGAATCACAACCAGAAACTAGCTGTAGTTTCTGAATGACCGTCAAGGTCCTTAGTTTCGCCCATAGATTCCCTCTGTGGGCTTTTTTTTGATCAAAAATTGTATGGATGCTCTAAAATAAACCTTTTAGCATTTCATAAGCAATTAGGATTAAGGCTGAGACCATCAGCACAACAAAAATGAGTTCCACTCTAGTTAACATATTAATTCCTTTTACTTTTCACTTAATTTATATAGCAGTTAAGTCGCAGCATCAATGACATAACATGACATGGAAAATAATTAAAAAGACAGAATTTGGATTTTGATCAGATCTACTGTTTGCATGCTTCAACAGTAGCTTTGAATGTTTCACTTAAACTTTAAACTTTTTTTAAAATTGAATATTTTTACATCTAGGTTCTAAACTTTGATAGAATTAATTAAAACTTTAGATTTCAAATGTAAACAATGCGAAGCGCTAATATTCGACGTGATGGCTACTTAAAATTTCTGAATACATGGCAAAACCGTGATGTCATTAAAGTGCTTTCGGGTGTACGTCGCTCTGGAAAATCCACCTTGTTAGCGATGTTTCAACAAGACCTAAAAGCACAGGGTGTACAAGCCGAAAACATCATTGCTATCAATTTCGAATTTATGGAATTTGAAGAACTCACAGATTACCGTAAACTACATGATTATGTACTGTCTAAAGTTGATAAAAGCAAAAAAAACTATGTTTTTTTAGATGAAATACAACATGTTACTAATTTTGAAAAAGTAGTCGACTCTTTATATGTTCGAGATTATATCGATTTATATATTACAGGCTCAAATGCATTCTTTCTGAGTGGAGAACTTGCGACTTTACTCACAGGACGCTATATAGAGCAACATGTTTTACCCCTTTCATTCCAAGAGTTTAAACAGTGGCATATTGAAAATAATCCGATCATCCAACAATTATCCAATCGTGATTTGTATGCCATGTATACGCGCAGTAGTTTCCCTTATACGCTTGCCATGACTAGCCAGCAAGAAACTTATGATTACTTGCAAGCGGTCTATGCCAGTGTAATGTTTAAAGATGTTATTCCCCGTTTGAATACTGCCGATATTAACTCTCTCGAGCGTGTCGCAAGATATTTGGCAAGCGTGACAGGCTCACCTATTTCCATCAATAAAATTAAAAATACCTTTGTTTCAAGTGGGGTTAAAATTTCATTTGAAACAGTAAAACGCTATATTCAGGGCTTACAGGACAGTTTGTTATTTTATAGTGCTGCACAATTTAAAGTACGCGGGCGTGAGTTATTACAATCCTCTGAAAAATACTATTTAGTTGATGTCGGATTGCGCCGGATTATGTTGCCTGATGCTAATGCTGATCAAGGTCATATCTTAGAAAATGTAATTTATCTTGAGCTTATCAGACGAGGTTATACGGTCTATGTAGGGCGGGTTGATGAATATGAAATTGATTTTGTTGCTGTCGATACTTTACAGAATTTAACTTATTATCAAGTGGCATTAGAAACGCTCAATGAGGAGACACTCAGCCGAGAGTTACGTCCATTACAGAAAATTTCTGATTCGTATCCCAAGTATTTACTTACCTTAGACACGATAGGGGCTGAAGCAAATTATAATGGTATTGTAAAAATGAGTGCTCTCGATTGGTTGCTATCTGAAAATAAGTAAAGTTGAGGGTAGACATGAATACTCTTATTTATTGATTAAAACTCAAAGACTTTTCAGCATCATCCAAGAATGTATTCAAGCATAATTTCTGCTCTAATTGTGATGGATCGATTTACCTCGATTCGATTGAGTCAGACCCTCATGATTGAGCCAGAGTCGCTTACTGAAAGTAGCGAGAATTGCGCTGGAGTTTCTGAAGGATATTAATTCCTTAGTTTGCCCATTCATCCGTGTGGGCATTTTTTTTGATTAAAATACAATGCTGTTCTTGCTAAAAAATGACGGCACCCACCATAAAACACAATATTCCAAAAATAATCCAAGGCCAGATCTTTGTCTTCGGTTGTTCTAAATTCTGAGGATTATATTCCGTGTGTTCTAGCGATGTCGGTTGTGGAACACGGGTTTTTTTAGAGTAAGGCTGGTGTTTAGAGTAAGATAGTCCCGTACCTGGAATACCGACACTGGTTCGCGTACCTTTTTTCCCAATATTTAGAGAAGCACCAGGTTTGCCAATGCTGGCACTGCTGATGCCTTTATGGGTCAGATTAATTTTAAAACCCGGGAATAATTTAATACTTTTACGAAATCTAAAACCCATATTGCTCTCATTCTAAAATTTAGCTCAATTTACGCTCTACACCAGGATCCATGATCTGCTAGAGATCTTACTTTGACAGCTATCATCACGATATTAGTATATTTTTTATCTGGTGATTGCAATACTACCTTTAAATACCGTCAAAAATGTTTACTGTATATTTGCTGTAGGGTAATCTTAAAGCTGCTATTTATTGACTGATTGGTATATGACGACAGATAAGCATGAAGTCCTGCTACGAATGCGAGCGATCGAGCTGCTTGCTTACTGGGAAGGTCGTTTGGTTACCAATCGTTTAATGAGCTGGTTTGGACTGAGTCGACAGCAGGCTTCTGCGGATATCAAGCGTTACAATACGCTGTATAACCCAGATGCCTTGATTCATGACCCCTCCGTCAAGGGTTATGTGCCTAAGGCCAGCTTCCAGCCTGTACTGACTACAGCGCACATCAATGAATATCTTAATATGCTGTCAGGTTTGGTTAGTGAATCGCATACCCTGATTGCGACACCAGAACCGAATCTTGCAGCAGTTCAATTACCTGATCGCAGTGTACGTCCTGAAGTGATTCGGGAAGTTTTGCGTGCCTGCCGCAACCAAAGTACTTTAAAAATGATTTATGCCTCGATGCAGAATCCGCAGTGGCATGAACGCATCATTTCCCCACACACCCTGGTGTATACCGGTTTTCGCTGGCATGTCCGTGCCTATTGCCATCAGAGCAAGCAGTTTAAGGACTTTTTACTCTCCAGAATTGATCGCACACCTGTTGTGATGGCGATTGAGTCAGTAGACCCTGCTCAGGATCAGCAATGGCATGAAGAAATTGTACTGACGCTGATCCCGAATCCAAAACTGAATGCAGCTCAAAAAGCGCTGGTCGAAAAAGACTTCGGCATGCCTGATGGCAGATTACAGATTCCGGTGAAAAAAGCCCTGGCTCACTATACTTTGCAGCGATATCAGGCCGCGATCACGCTGGCTGAGGCGGATGATGCCTTGAAATATCCCTTGGTACTACAACGCTCAGATATCGAAAAGCTGTCATCTTACCTGTTTGATCAAGCTTCATAGGAGATTGGCTATGTTAGAACAATTTCATTATGACAGTGACCTAGTTGGTGGCTCACTGATGGTACGTGAAAGCCGGCTGATCGCGGATCTGTTATTACGAGAGGCGACTCCAGAACAATGGCATCAGGCGATTCAGGTGGACAATATTCTGCAAAAAAGAACGCCTGCTTCAGCTCAACGCAATGCCACCGCTATTCGTAAGCGTCTGGAGCGCTTGGAGCCTGATTTCTGGAAAGCACTACGTGATGGCGATGATGAGCTGGCGACCCAGGTGGCTTTTTGTGGCGCATTGGAACGCAACCTGTTGCTGCTTGAGTTTATGGAAACGGTGATGAGGGATGCCTATATCTCCCAGGCGCAATACTTGGACAGTTATATCTGGTTAGACTTTCTGGATGAGCGCTCACAACGCGATCCGGATATCTGCGAATGGAAAGAGTCCAGCAAGAAAAAAATGGGGCAGGTGGTGTTTCGCATGCTGGCAGAAGCCGGTTACTTAAAAAGTACCCGTAAGCTGGAGTTACAGCGCGTGATCGTCAGAGCAGAGCTGCGTAGCCTGTTGGAAGAACATTATAAACAACGCATTAAAAGATCTATGGAAGTGTCGCTATGGACGCGGTAGTTGTAGAGGGGCAGCAATGAGTCAAACAATACATGAGCGTCTGAACCAGATTCCAGAGCGAATTCTTTCCACCGAGTTTCTCACCGGGCAAGGACTGGGCAATGAAATTGGCTTCTGGATTTTTGATTATGCACCTGAAGATGAGTTGAAAGTGCGCGAATATCTGCATTTTCTAGACGGGATGCTGGAGAAAAAACACAGTCAGCTGAAGGTGGTGAATATCAACCTGCTGCAAGCCGTTGTGGATTATCTGGCTGAGCGTAACTTCATCGATAAAGCCATTCAAATGCAAAAAGCCAAAGGCGATGAAGCGCTGCTCAAAGCCTTAAAGGGCCCACTGCATATGGATAAGTTCGCGCCGTATCTGGTGAGTAAATATGCCACCAATGCGCAAGATATTGTGTTGATGACTGGGGTTGGGTCGGTTTGGCCACTGTTACGTGCCCATCACTTGTTGAACAGTTTGCATTCGTTACTGGGGCATAAGCCAGTGGTGCTGTTTTACCCAGGCTATTACGACGGTCAAGCGATGAGTTTATTTGGAAAAATTCCAAGCAATAATTACTACAGAGCATTCAGATTAGTGCCTTAAACACGGCAAATAGAAATAAGAATTCGGGGGAATGGATTGAGATGAACATTAAAGAACTTTTTTACAAGCCATTAGATCGTGCGATTAACGGGGTCGTAAAAGCAGACCAGAATGACAATACCACGGTTTATCAGGAACTCGATGAGTATGTGGTCACCAATGAACTGGAAAAGCATTTTCGGGACTTTTTCCAGTCTTATGGCACAGACCTAAGCGATCCTTCGATTGCCAACCGAGTCGGTGTGTGGATTTCGGGATTCTTTGGTTCAGGTAAATCACATTTCCTGAAAACCTTGTCGTATATTCTGGCCAATAAAGTGGTACGCGATGCGGAAGGTAACGAACGCAGTGCTGCAGAATTCTTTGATGAAACTAAAATCCGCGATGCATTTATCCGTGCCGATATTGGCAAGGCCGTTAGCCATCATGCCGATGTCATCCTGTTTAACATCGACAGTAAAGCCAGTTCCAATGACGATGGCAATCCGATCCTGAATGTGTTTTTACGTGTGTTTAACGAGTATCAGGGTTTTAGTGCTGACCATCCACATATTGCCCATATGGAACGTCACCTGAGCCAGAAAGGTGTCTATGAACGCTTTAAACAGGCTTTTGAAGAATCCAGCGGCATGTCTTGGCTAGAAGAACGTGACGGATATCAGTTCTATCAGGATGATGTCGAAACTGCGATTTCTCAGGCACTCAACCTATCAGCAGAAGCTGCACACAAGTGGTTTGAGGATTCTGAGCAGACCTTTAGTGTTTCGGTCGAAAACTTCTGTCAGTGGGTGAAAGAATACCTGGACAGCAAAGGACCCCAGCAACGCATGTTGTTCTTGGTCGATGAAGTGGGGCAGTTTATTGGCAGCGATACCCGCTTGATGCTGACACTGCAAACCATTACTGAAAACTTGGGTACGATCTGTAAAGGCCGCGCTTGGATTATCGTCACCTCGCAGGCAGACATCGATGCTGTTTTAGGTGAGATGTCTTCTTCAAAAGCCAATGACTTCTCCAAGATTGCTGGACGTTTTAAAACCCGGTTATCACTGTCCAGTTCCAATACCGATGAAGTCATCCAGAAACGTTTATTACGTAAAACCCCGGAAGCTGAAGCACTGCTCAGATCAGTGTTTGAGCAAAAGGGCGATATCTTAAAAAACCAGATCACCTTTGACCGTTCAGGCCCAACACTCAAGAACTATGAGGGTCCAGACAGCTTTATCCATAACTATCCTTTTGCGCCGTACCATTTCCAGCTGGTGCAAAAAGTTTTTGAAGAAATCCGTAAAGTCGGTGCGACTGGTGCACACTTGGCCTATGGTGAGCGATCTATGCTGGATGCGTTCCAGATGGCCGCGAATGCGATTGCCACAGATGAAGTCGGTGCCCTGGTTCCTTTCCACCGCTTCTATACTTCAGTAGAAGGTTTCCTGGATACAGCAGTGAAGCGTACCATCGACCAGGCAGGGCAGAATAAGACCCTGGATGGTTTTGATGTGCAGATGCTGCGTACCCTGTTCATGATCCGCTATGTCGATATCATCAAAGGCACATTGGATAACCTGGTGACTTTGTCGATTGAGAAAATTGATGAAGATAAGCTGGCATTACGCAAGCGTATTGAAGAAAGCCTGCAGCGTCTGGAAAAAGAGAGCCTGATTACGAGGAATGGCGATGAGTTCCTGTTCCTGACCAATGAAGAGCGGGATATTACCCGAAAAATCAAAGCCACTGACTTAGCAGCTTCAGAAGAAAATAAAGAGTTAGCCAATCTGATCTTTAAAGATTTACTGCGCGATCAGAACAAATACCGCCATCAAGCCAACAAGATGGACTATCAGATTGGTCGTTTCCTAGATGGTCATAGCCTGGATGGCAAGTATGAGAGCGATTTGAAAGTTGAAATCATTTCTCCACTGGATACGGAATATAACCTCTACACAGAAGCTTTCTGTATTGGTAAGAGCGCCGAGGCCGAAGGGCAGGTACTGTTTAAACTGGCAGACGATAAACAGTTCTTTAATGAACTGCGCACCTGGCTGAAAACCAATAAATTTATTCGGTTAAATGATGATGGCACTCAGTCCGATATCAGCCGTATCCTGGCAGACCGTGGCCGTGAGAACCAGGAGCGTAAAAAACGCCTGCGTGCCCGGGTCGAAGAAATGTTGCTGGACGCGGAAAGTTATGCCTTGGGTCAACATTTACAACTTTCATCTTCAAGTCCAACCACCAAGCTGGATGAGGCTTGTCGTTATTTGCTGGAAAACACTTATACCAAACTGAGCTATCTGCAAGTCTATCAGCAGGATGCCTGGCGTGAACTGAACGCCGTCTTGACTGTGGATGATATGGCGCAGCTCGGATTGTCTCTGGATGGCGGACAGAGCAATCCGAAAGCCCTACAGGAAGTGGAGCAGTACATTGCACTACGGGCCACTGGTACAGAGCGTATTCTAGTCTCAGATGTGATAGATCGTTTTGCCAAACGTCCTTATGGCTGGCCGGATGCCGAGATTTTACTGCTGGTGGGTCAGCTGGCGGCAATGGGGCGGATTTCACTGCAGTTAAATGGCGGCAGCTTGCAGCTGAAAGAGGCCTTTGAGCCTTTACAAAACAGCCGCCGTCGCCGTGATGTTTCGATTATTAAAAAACGCCAGACTGATGATCAGGTGTTGAAACAGGCACGCCAACTGACCCAAGACCTATTCTCGGCCATGGGGCCAGCGACTGAGAAAGAGCTGTTTGAATTCTATACCCAACATTTTAACAACTGGTTAGCCAACTTTAAGTCGTACAAAAGCAAAACTGATGTCGGGCAGTTCCCGGGCAAGAAAGTGATTGAAAAGTCGATTCTGACTTTGGAGCGCTTGCTGGCTAATAGCGACAGCTTCGATTTCTTTAAGGCCGTGGTTGAGAACAAGGACGACTATCTTGATCTGGAAGAAGATTATCGTGATATTCATGAGTTCTTCACTAACCAGATGCCGAGCTGGCAGCAACTGCAACAGGCCTTACGTCATTTTGAGAAGAACAAACAGGCGCTGGGCAGTGATGAGGTGGCAAAAAAAGCTCTGTCTGAATTACATCGTATTTCGACCACTGAATCACCCTATGGCCTGTTAAATAAAGTGGCTGATTTGGTTCGCACAGTGGAAAGCGTCAATGAGCAATTGCTGACTGAGAAGCGCAATCAAGCGATAGAACACATTGATGACAAGATCAAGCAGTTAGAAGCCGAGATTAAAAACAGTGGTATCGCTACCGCTGAATTGAGTAACAAGCTATTACGCCCACTGCAATTGCTCAAAGCGGATATTGAAGTGGAAAGCAGCCTGTCCACCATCTATATGCTGCAAACCCAAACCGCCGTCGAGCGTTTTGATGAAGCCTTGTATGAGTTGGAAAGCGAAGTTCAGGCGGAAATCCAGCGTCAGGCCAAAGCGGCACAACTGGCTCAGAGCAAAGCAGAGAGTGTAACCAACACTGCAACCACCTCCAGCCCAGCTACATCAGCACCTGCTGCGAGTCCGGTACAGCCTGTGACAGCCGTAGTGCCACCGAAACCTGTTGTCGAAGTCGATGTCGCCAGCATTTACAGCAAAAGCTCAAGTAGTGTCTATCTGGAAACAGAAGAGTCAGTAGATCAGTTTGTAGACGCACTCAAAGCTGAATTGAAAAAAATTGTGGGTGACAAAAAGCGTGTGCGTATTCGCTAACTTGGGTTAGGGATATCGGCATCAGTCATTAATTAAAGGTTTTAACATGAATACCAGTAATATTAAAAAATACGCACCGCAAGCACGTAACGATTTTATCGCAGCGATGCGCAAGCAGGCCGCCAAATATGGCATCAGCACAGACAGCATTTTACCGGCTGAACAGAAAGGCGACTTGCTGCTGATTGGCGATCAGGTTTTTCCTCTATCCGTCATGAAACCACGTGACAAGCTGATCAAGCGCATTCAAACCAGCAGTTTTGAGCAGACGATTGATTATATTGCTTATAGCTGGTTTAACCGTCTCTGTGCGATTCGTTACATGGAATGCAAAGGCTTACTCGATCATGGTCGCCGTGTACTGAGTAGTGCCGATGGTAGTGCAGGCTTGCCACAGATTCTGGAAGAATGTCTGGATATTGACCTACCGGGTTTAGATGCCAGCCGTGTGGCTGAACTCAAGCTGGATGGCAATAAAGACGAAGAACTGTACCGTGAGCTGTTACTGGCTCAGTGTCATGCGTTGAATCAGGTCATGCCACTCCTGTTCGAACAGGTGTCTGATGAATCTGAACTGTTATTACCGGATAACCTGACCAAAACCGATTCCTTGATTCGTGATTTGGTCAGCAGCATTCCGGAAGAAGACTGGTCGGATGTGCAGATTATTGGTTGGCTGTATCAGTTCTATATTTCTGAAAAGAAAGACCAGGTGATTGGTAAAGTCGTCAAGAGTGAAGACATTCCTGCAGCGACGCAACTCTTCACCCCAAACTGGATTGTGAAGTATTTGGTGCAAAACAGTGTTGGTCGTTTATGGATGATGGCTCAGCCAGAAAGTGCTCTGGCCAGTGAGTGGGAATACTATATTCAGCCAGCGGAACAAACGGATGAGGTCAATGCCCAGTTAAAACAACTGATTGATGTTCGTATCAGTGAAGATGGCGATACCTTAAACCCTGAAAGCATTACAGTACTCGATCCGGCTTGTGGTTCGGGGCATATTCTGGTGGAAGCCTATGATTGCCTGAAAGCGATTTACTTGGAACGTGGTTACCGTAGCCGTGATATTCCACGGTTGATTCTGGAAAACAACCTGTACGGCATTGATATTGATACCCGTGCGGCGCAGCTCGCCAGTTTTGCACTGCTGATGAAAGCACGTGAGGATGACCGCCGTTTATTTAGCAATCCACCAAAGCTGAATATTATTGCACTGCAAGACAGCCAACCTGAACGTTTAGACGCATTGAGTCAGGATTTGGCAAACACTGGTATTGCGCAGGCGGATTTAAAAGAACTGCTGGACCTATTTGAACATGCTTCGACCTTTGGTTCTTTAATTCAAATTCCTGAAGCATTTGCGAAGAAACTGCCTGAGTTAGAAAGCAAGCTGAATACAGCATTAGTGTCAGGGGATATTTTTTCGCAGCAGTCAGCACAGGAGCTATTACCTTTAGTTCAACAAGCTAAATTACTGGCTAAACAATATGATGCTGTCATTGCCAACCCGCCTTATATGGGTGGTAAGGGCATGAATACAGCACTTAAAGATTTTGCCAAAAAGCAATTCCCAGACAGCAAGTCAGATTTGTTTGCCATGTTTATTGAACGTGGTTTTAACTGGTGTAAGGACAGTGGCTTTAATAGCATGGTCACCATGCAAAGTTGGATGTTCTTGTCGTCTTATGAAGCGATGCGTGAAAAGATTTTACAAGATCGTACAATTCAAACTATGGCTCATTTAGGTGCACGAGCATTTCCTGAAATTTCGGGTGAAGTTGTACAAGCGACTGCATTTGTGATGCAAGGTACATACTTAAATGGATTTAAACCTGTATTTTTTAGACTAGTGGATACAACACAAGATTCTAAAGAAGTTGAATTGAAAGCAGGATTAAATCGTTTTGATTCGACTATTCAGGATGATTTTAAGAAAATACCTGGTAGTCCAATTGCTTATTGGGTAAGTGAAAAGGTAAGGGGGATTTTTGTAAATTCTAAATCAATTGAAAGTCTAGCATCACCTAAACAGGGATCTACAATTGGAGACAATGAAAGATTTTTAAGAAGATGGACTGAAGTAACATATCCTTTTAGTACGTTATGGAAACCTTCTTTGAAAGGTGGTGATTTTAGGCGATGGTATGGGAATATTTCGTATGTAGTAAATTGGGGAGATAATGGTAATGAGATTAAATCTACTGGAAGATCGACTATTAGGAATAGTAACTATTTATTTAAAAAGGGGATCGAATGGAGTCGAATATCAAGTGCACAATCATCCTTTAGATTATTAAATACTGGTTTTTTTCACGAAAGTGCTAGTGGTGTAGCATTCCCTAAAGATTCTGATCTTTTTCCAACTTTACTTTTTCTTAATTCTAAAATTACTAAATATTTTCTAGCGTTACTAAATCCCACAATGACTTTTCAATCAGGAGATATAGCTAGATTACCTTTTATAGAAGGGAGTAATGCAGAAAAAGGAATGAAGTTAGTAGCTATTGCTAAATATGATTGGGATTCCTACGAAACCTCATGGGATTTTACTCAAAACCCAATTATTCGTACCCAGCAACCAAATCTAGAACAAGCCTTTGCTACATGGCAACAGCAAAATTCTGCCGCCGTGGCTGAAATGAAACGTTTGGAAGAAGAAAACAATAAGCTGTTTATTGATGCTTATGGCTTACAGGACGAACTCACACCAGATGTACCGGATGAACAAATCACCCTTACTCGTGCTGACCGTGAAAAAGACAGCCAGCGTTTAGTGTCTTATGCTATTGGTTGCATGATGGGACGTTATAGCTTAGATGAACCAGGTCTGATCTATGCCCATGCAGGCAATCAAGACTTTGATGCCAGCCGTTATCAAACATTCCCAGCCGATGCAGACGGTATTATTCCATTGACCGAAATGCACTGGTTCGAAGACGATGCTACACACCGTATCCAAGAGTTCTTAACTGCTGTTTGGGGCAAAGAAACGCTGGATGCCAATATGCAGTGGCTGGCAGAGAGCTTGGATAAAAAAGCCAGTGAAACCGCTGAAGATACGATTCGCCGTTACCTAGCCAGCAAATTCTATAAAGACCATATGCAGACCTATAAAAAGCGTCCGATCTACTGGCTATTCAGTAGTGGTAAACAGGGGGCTTTCCAGGCATTGGTGTACTTGCACCGCTATAACGAAAGTACCTTGGCGCGTATGCGTACTGAATACGTCATGCCGCTGATTTCCAAAATGGCTGCCTATGCTAATTCTCTGGAAACAGCGAAAGAAAGTAGTGACTCTGCGGCTGAAATCAAACGTATCGAGAAAAAACTGCAGGATCTGCATAAGCAACAGGCTGAACTGAGTAGCTTTGAAGAAAAACTGCGCCATTATGCCGATCAGCGTATATCACTGGATCTAGATGATGGGGTGAAAGTGAACTATGGCAAGTTTGGGGACTTGTTGGCTGAAGTGAAAGCTGTGACGGGGGAAAAGTGATGAATAGCTTTTCTTCCACACTAGATCATGCAGAGGTGGTTGCATGAACTTAAGTCAACTTCAACAAGGCCTGGAACAAGCCTTTTATACTGAACAGCATCGAATTGTCTTTTGGTATGATGCAGAACAGTCATTTACTGAAGAAATCAAAGCCCTAGAGCTAAATGATGTCCAGATTCTAAATATGGCAGAAGAATCCAGCCTTGCGATTAAGCTTAAACTGGAACTTGAGGATCAGCAGGGCAAATACTTGCTGTATTTTCCAAGTCCTGAGCCTGAAACTGAAAAAGACTGGTTACTGGACATCAAGCTGTATTCACGCAGCTTCTATGCCGATCGTTTCTCGATTATTTTCAATGAGCTGGGTTTACAGCAGCAGAGTCTAAGAGAACATCTGGCCAAACGTGAAGAATTCCTTAAAGCCAAAGCCCGTCTGAGTACCTTAAAACGCTATATCCAGCCTGATGCAGATGCACAGGAGCTGGATATGGCCATGATTGCAGCTGTGGTCAAGGCCGACAGTGCCGAGCTGATGCATATTGTCCTGGCGTTGGCAGATGAAATGGTACAGCAGAACCTGGCTCTGGAAGTGAATCCCGACTCCTTTGCTGAACTGGAAAAATTCCAACTGGTGCCGGCTTTGGTCACCGCATTACAGGCGGAAATTGGTTATCCAGCATCGGTTGAAGAATTGAATGGGGAAGCACCATTCAAGCTCGGTACGTTCTTTATCCGTTTAATGACCACGGGCTTCTGTGAAAGCCTGGGCGATATACCGCTATGGGCTCAAGAACTGGTGATGTCATCTGTCAGTTCACGTGCAACAGCTAGAGCCTTCTTGTCGCGCTGGAGAGACAGTTCCAAATACTACCCAACCTTTGATACGCTTTCCCAGAGCGTGGCCAATGCACTGCGGATCCAAGAAAAGGTCGGAGCTTTTGATCTGGAGCAGCTGCTCGATGTCATGACCTTTGAAGTGATTGAACAAAAGATCATTGTTGATCTGGCCAGCCAGATCCCTGCAGCAACCAAAGCTGAACTGGAACATTTCAGAACGATTATTTCTACCCGTCTGGATGGCTATTGGGCTTCCAAACATAAGGATGATGCGACACGCCGTAAATATCGCACCGTCTATACAGCGTTGCAGGCAGCGATTGACCTGTTCAGCCTGCGACAGCAGTTTGATTCCGGGTTCTATTTCGACTCCAGCGAAGCCTTGTATAAAGCCTACGAGCAGGAGTTGTATCGCTTTGATATAGCCTATCGCCACTACAGTGCCGCCTCACAACGAGCTCATGTCGATATCCTGAAAAAACTCGATGAAGAAGTCGAAAATTGCTATGCCTACTGGTTTATTGATCACCTGGCACGAAACTGGGGAGAGCGGATTGAAGCTGAACAACGCTTGAATGTCTGGAAAATGGCAGATATCCCAAATCAGCAGAACTTCTATGATACCCATGTCAGACCCTTACTGAATTCTGCAACGAAACGCCGTATTGTGGTGATTATCAGTGATGCTTTTCGCTATGAAGCTGCGGTAGAGCTGCGTGATCGAATTAATGAAAAACGTTATTCTGAAGCAACTTTGTCTTCACAGCTGGGCGTTGTGCCAAGTTACACCACACTCGGCATGGCCTCGTTGTTGCCGCATCAGACTTTGGAGTACAAAGAGGCCGCAGGTGATGATGTATGGGTGGATGGACAATCCAGCAAAGGGACTGCAGCACGATCCAAAATTCTGGCTGCCTATAATGGATTGGCGGTTACCGCTGAAACGGTAAAAGGCTGGTCGCGTGATGAAGGCCGTGAAGCACTGAAAGATCATGATTTGATTTATGTTTATCACAACGTGATTGATGCTCGTGGAGACAGTGCCTCGACAGAATCAGAAACCTTTATGGCGGTGGAACATGCCATTGAAGAGCTGACTGAACTAAGCCGCAAAATTTTAATGCACTTTAATATTTCCACCCTATTGATTACAGCCGACCATGGCTTCCTGTTCCAGCAAAGTAAACTAGAATCTGCGGATCGTTCAAGCTTGACTGAAAAACCGACCAATGCATTGAAAAGCAAAAAACGCTATGTGATTGGGCATGGTTTACCAGAGAGCAAGGAAGCATGGAAAGGCTCAACCCAAGCTACGGCAGGTACACTATCTGCGACTGATTTCTGGATTCCAAAAGGGGCGAACCGTTTCCATTTTGTGGGAGGCTCACGTTTCGTACATGGCGGAATCATGCCTCAGGAAATCGTAGTGCCTGTACTGACAGTAAAACAGCTGCGTGGTGAAAAGGCTGGACAGCGGACCAAGCGTAAAGTTGAGGTCATTTCTACCAAATCCACGCTGAAGATGGTCAATAACATCCAGAAGTTTGATTTGATGCAAACCGAAGCTGTCAGTGAGCTGGTCATGCCAGTGACTTTATCCATTGCCATTTATGATGGGGATCTTAAAGTTTCCAGTGAAGAAACCTTGACTTTTGATAGCAGTACCGACTCTGTTGCCGATCGGGTCAAACAGGTCAGACTGTCATTATCCGGTACTGATTTTGACCGTAAGAAGGATTACTTCCTAGTGCTGAAGGACAAAGACCTGAATATCGAAATGCAACGCTATAAGGTCACCATTGATCTGGCATTTACCGATGACTTCTCCTGATAACGAATTAACGATAGAGCGTAGCCTACATGGAATCTGCTAACGATAAAGAACTGGATCAGCTGCTGAATGAACACTTTGCTGGGCGGGTGGTACGTAAGGATCTAACTAAACTGATCAAAGAAGGGGCCAATGTCCCGGTCTATGTACTTGAATACCTGCTGGGAATGTACTGTGCCTCGGATGATCCAGAGATCATTGAGCAGGGACTACGTAACGTAAAGACTGTGCTGGCAGAGAACTATGTACGACCTGATGAAGCTGAGAAGGTGAAATCCCTGGTTCGTGAGCGTGGCAGTTATAAGGTCATTGATCGGGTGACCGTAAAGCTGAATGAGCGTAAGGACAAATACGAAGCATCATTTAGTAATCTGGGCATCAAAGATGCCGAGATCTCGGCAGGCATCGTCAAAGAGTATGAAAAGCTGCTGGTCGGTGGTATC
This sequence comes from Acinetobacter sp. HR7, assembly GCF_000773685.1. Classification (GTDB taxonomy): domain Bacteria; phylum Pseudomonadota; class Gammaproteobacteria; order Pseudomonadales; family Moraxellaceae; genus Acinetobacter; species Acinetobacter thermotolerans. The sequence continues at coordinate 20,666 of NZ_JPQO01000090.1, forward strand.
TGGGTCATTGCTACGCTCAGTTATTATTTTGAAGAAGGACAGACTAGTTCTCCATTTGGGGTGAGCTTACTCAAGCCGATTCAGATGCCCAATATGAATATGGATGAGCTGTTCAACGGACGGGCAGCGTTAACCACTGAGCAGTGGCGCGAGAGTTTAATCCGTTCGATCGGTATGGAGCCGGCTTCCTTAAAAGAGGAGGTGCAATGGCACTTGTTGGCGCGCATGATTCCCTTTGTCGAAAACAACTATAACGTCTGTGAGCTGGGGCCACGCGGTACCGGTAAAAGCCATATTTACAAAGAGTGTTCACCGAACAGTATTTTAGTCTCGGGTGGGCAAACGACTGTCGCCAATCTGTTCTATAACATGAGTAGCCGCCGTATTGGTCTGGTGGGGTTATGGGATGTAGTGGCCTTTGATGAAGTCGCCGGTATTTCCTTTAAGGACAAAGATGGCGTGCAGATCATGAAAGACTACATGGCCTCGGGATCTTTTGCCCGTGGCCGGGAACAGATGGAAGCCTCAGCTTCAATGGTTTTTGTGGGTAATATCAACCAAAGCGTGGAATCCCTGGTCAAAACCAGCCATCTATTGGCACCTTTCCCGGAAGCCATGATTGATTCGGCATTCTTCGATCGTTTTCATGCTTACATCCCCGGCTGGGAAATTCCCAAGATGCGCCCGGAGTTCTTCACCAACCGTTATGGTCTAATCGTTGATTATCTGGCTGAATTCTTCCGGGAAATGCGCAAGCGTAGTTTTGCGGATGCCATTGAGAAGTACTTCAAACTCGGAAATAACCTGAATCAGCGCGATGTGATTGCCGTTCGCAAGACGGTTTCTGGATTGATGAAGCTGCTTTACCCACACGGTCAGTTTAATAAAGAAGATGTACGCCAATGTCTGGAATATGCGCTGCAGGTACGCCGTCGGGTCAAAGAGCAGCTGAAAAAAATTGGGGGGATGGAATTCTATGATGTGCATTTTAGCTATATCGACAATGACACCCTAGAAGAGCATTTTGTTTCGGTAAAAGAGCAGGGTGGAGGTGGACTGATTCCCGAAGGTCCTGCTAAACCAGGCTTCCTGTATACCATTGGCCTCAGTAATAAGGGCATGCCAGGCTTATACCGCTTAGAACTTCAAGTCACTAAAGGTTCAGGAAAATTGGCGACATCTGGCTTATGGAATTCAAGTAGTGCCAAAGAACAGGTCAAGATTGCTTTTGATTACTTCAAGGCCAATGCATCCAGAATATCGGGTGGCAGTAAGGTGCTGGAACATGATTTCCATTTACATGTGGTGGAATTACAGAATACCGGCCCGCTCAGCCATCTTGCTCTGCCAAGTTTAGTGGCTTTCGCTTCTGGCCTCTTAGGACGATCGGTTCAAAGTCAGATGGTGGTACTGGGTGATATGAGCTTGGGTGGTTCAGTGACACCGGTGGAAAGTATTGCCGAATGTCTGCAAGTTGCTTTTGATGCGGGTGCCAAGAAGGTTGCTTTGCCAATGAGTAGTGCGGCAGATATCCCAACGATTCCTGTGGAACTGTTTACCAAGTTCCAGACCAGCTTCTATGCAGATCCGGTAGATGCGGTGTTTAAAGGGCTAGGGGTGGATTAATTTCATATCTGTCTGGAAGAGTTACAGTAGATTGTTTTAAATTCAGTTTCTCAAGTTAAACACCATGTTGTAAAAGCATAATACTGCCTCTTTTAAAGAGCTAGTATTTTAGGGGGGATTACCATCGCAGCAAGTGCTACCTTAGCTTTAAAGTCGTTTGAATGATTTCTTCTTGGTCTACGTGCCATAAAATACTCCATCTATTGATGTTTATAACATCATTTGAGGAGCAGAATATCACTTATAGGAGTTGTTCAAATTTCCGGATCCATCTCTGAGATTCTATGTTAAATAAATTTAATATTTGAATATCTAGTTTCTAGTAATCGTTTTAATAAAGGATAAACTATTTCCTTACCTCTTAATCCAGAGATCCAATGTTCAGGTATGTTATTAAAACCAAATCGAATTCCTGCAAGTCCTCCAGCGATACAAGCAGTAGTATCAGTATCATTGCCAAAGGATATGGCTTTTTTGATTACAGTGGAGTAACTTGGCTCTTTAATACATACTAAAGAACTCATAAGAGAATCAACAACATATGATCCACCATGACATTCATTTAAGTCGTAGGAAAGAATCTGGTTTTTTAATTCTTTTAGAGCATCAAAATAATTGTATTTAGTATAAATATTAATAAGCTCATGTTTTGAATTTTTTATTGCAATTTCGGGAGTAAATCCTAAAAGAAGGTTTTTAGCTATTAAACAATATAATGCACAACAAGCCTGAGATCTAATATGTGGGTGAGTTATTAAAGATTGTTTATGCGCCAAATCAATAAGTTCCTTACTAGATCCTTTATGCCAGAGAGCTAAAGGTAAACATCTCATTAAAGAACCATTTCCATTGTGATATTCATTTGGGGAATTGTCTATTTCAAACTTTTTCTGTTTTCTATATGCATTAATATATGCATAAGTTTGGATGCCAACATCAAAAGTGTAGTTATCTACAGACATATAACCATTCTCAAGCCACTTAACTAAACGGTTCAAAAGATCAGTTAGGTCTAATTTGTTATTATCTAATAGGCTTGAGAGCAAAATTAGGCTTTGTGCTCCATCATCAGACCATGTACCAAATCTTACATTAGGATAAGTTTTATTTTTAAGATCTTTAGGGTAGATATCTATATCTTTAATTTCATATTTTTCTTTAAATTCATATGGAACACCTATTGCATCCCCAATTAAAAGGCCAAATATCCCTCCATATATTTTATTTTCAATGTCATAATTGTTACTAATTTTCATATACAAGCCTCATAGCGGTCATGAATGACATAGATTTAATCAACAAATGGATTAAACAATCAGATTCTTTAGAAAACTACGAAGATTTTTTACACGCTATTCAAAAAGATGGAAATATGTCCCATTTTAAGAGTAAGTATGGGTTATCTGATGCTGAGTCTGTTGCAATACAATTTTACACAGGTTATGGGTCTAAAGTCCTTAATCAAAATATAGGAAACCAGTTTTTTTCTGATATTAAACAACTCCTTTTAATAGCATTAGAAAAATTGCCTAATTTTCAGGGCATTGTCTGTAGAAATGATAAATATATAGATAATAAAGCATGGATAGATAGTCATATCAAAGGAAAAATAATCACATATCCATTCTTTATGAGCACTTCTAAGGATGAGGGATTCTATGAAGATTATGATGTAGAAATCTATTTTGAGACAAAAAAAGGTAAAGATATTAGTTGGTTAAGTTATGTTAATTACTATAATGAAGATGAGAGAGAAGTGCTAATTTGTCCTCCTTCTATGTTTGAAGTTCTTAATAAAACATGCGAGAATGGAAAAATAGTCATAGATCTATTTGAGCTATAAGTAGGTAAAATTATGAGTGATTCAGTTATATCAAAAGTATCAGAAAAACAGAGAAGCTTAGAAGCCTTAGTAGCTCATCGTACAAAGATTAAGGCTGCGCGTAAATTTCACCAACCTAGTAGTGTTTATTTAAAAAATAGAATATTGGCAGAATCTAAAATTAATTATATTTTGTCTAAATGATAAAAAATTCTAACATTTCGTTAGGATTTTTTATTATTTAATAATATCTATTATATTAAATTGAGATGGTAATCCCCCCTAAAAAATAATAGGGTCTAAAAGTAGATCTTTTCTTACCCTATAATCTTTGCCGCAGGGTTAGCTAACTAAGACGATTAGTTGTTATGGTTGGAAATTCTAACGCTAATAACAAGTATCGGGTATTGAGCTAGAGAATTACCTTCATATTTATCGTACATTTCTTTTTATCTTAATTATATTTATTAAAAGTTTTAAAATATTCTTTACTTGAAGTAACTAATGTCCAGATAATAATGCATATAATCAGATAGTTATAACGTTTAAGTAATCTATATGGTTCTAAGCCTTCTAACAAGGTACCCGCAACTTGGCTATGTAATTTCGTGAGTTGATAGTCCATTCCAATTTTAATGAGCAATGAAATCCCAACACCTGTAATAATAATCCAACATAGTTTTTTATTAACTAAAAATGGAAAGAAAATTGTTGCTAATATATTCATTGTATTTTTCTTCTTAAGTTAACCTTCAATAATTAAGTTTTAAATCATTCCTATCAAATGAACATTTCAAATCAAAGTACAGATCTAGTTACACCATGTAATTTTTCCATTTTTGATCCAAAAGTGAGACTTACAACCTTTTTTCAGAAAAACTGAAGGAAATAAACTAATCTGATTCTGTGAGTTAATATTTATGTCCCAGCGAGGTTTTGCCTCTTTAATAATTGGTAACTCTATAGTGTAACCACAACCACATGGACACTTTAAACCTACACACCAGATTTCATCATCTTCAATAGCAACGACTATAGATCTAATTGGCATCTTGTCAGGTAAAGAGTCCCCATTTAGTTGAATTACCGAACGAGAAAAGACCATATCTAAAAATAGAGTTAGGTATTTGAAAAAAAATTGTTTCATTTCACTCCTCCAAGATTAGGCATTCCTAAGAGTGGAGTAGTGATACCTTTACCGACATTAGTCCTAGAAACTGAAGTAAAGTCATCTTCCTTAAAATACTCAGTTTCATTAGCACCTAGGCAAATGACAGTTCTTGCATAATTAGAATTATTTTCTTGTCGGAACAAAAACGTTCTAGCTATAAACTCGTTTATACAATAGCTTGCAGCGAGCATATTAAGCGAAATTACAGAGGGAGCCTCTTCATGAACACCCTTGAAATAGCCTTCTTGCAACTGTTTTTCATAGATATCAGGTGAAGTATCTTTCAAATATTCTGCTCTCAAAGAGTCTGGTGTATAAACTTCTCTATCTTTCAGGGAACTTCTATGAGGTTGGATATAATCTAGCCGGGCACACACTTCTGTAATAAAAGGTTTTCCATCTTTTGATCCTGTTGGGATTGTTACGCCGATATCAAAGATAGGTAAAAGAAAATGCTCACCAACTAAATCTACATACATCCTTGCCGAAACCGTATCAACACAGCTGAATAAAACATCACAAGTTGCTGCCTCGAAAATAGCCGGCTGAGTACCAATCTTGCTATCTAATATTGTTAAGACAACATCAGACCTATATTGGTTAATAGCATCAGCTAGAACTTTAACCTTCGATTTTTGATTCTCAGCATCCTGAATAGTTGAATTAAGAATTCTATTCAAATTCTTATGTTCAATAACATCATCATCGATCAAGACAAGATGGCCAACTCCTAATCTGGCAAGGTTTTCAATAACAATTGATCCTGTACCAGATGCCCCTATAACACCAACTTTAAAATTTTTTAGACTTTGGGTCATATCGGCTGAAAAAGGCATAACGTTGCTCGACGATTGTCGAGCAACTAATTCAATGTTTTGACCTACAATTAAGAACTTATCAATATATTGTGGGGATAAATTCTTATCATAGAAACGCCCCGTTAATTTTCCTTCAGGTGTCACTATTACTGAGCCATGTAATTGGTTATATGCTGCAAAAATACAAGGTATTACTTTCTGATCACTTTCATCATCAGCAATCGAAAACTGATTTAGATTTGATGGATGGGAATGAATTAAAAATAAACTGAGATTTTTTCCCTCTCCCTTTTCAATCGCTTCTTCTATAAATTTTCCAGGCCAAGTTAAGTAATCAACTTTACGAATACATTCACTATGCGGCACTAACAAAATATCTTGAACCAAAAAAATAATTTGATCATTTATTTTGTTGCATGAAGCAAGTGCTATAGCACTGGCTTCTAACCCATCTCCCGGAAATAGATGACGTTTTAAGTCATCTAAATGGGTATCCGTGATTCTAAAATGAGTTTGTAAAATCATGGCTGCACCTCACGAAGTAATGATTCTTCAATAAGTGCAAAGTGTGTAATAACATTATCACATGCTGGATTCCAAGCAGAAAGAGGACTACGATGCCGAGACCATCGTTGATAAAGTTTACCTTCAATTGATTGATCTACTTCAGTACAAGATGGAATAGCACCAGTCGATAATTGAATTCGAGGATATGTATAAAACATATCAATTTCAGCTTGAGGATAGGCAATAGGGATTTCAATTGCGATGGAAATTACTTGATGGCTGTATCCTTCAGGTAATTGGTAGTTATCAACTATGAGCCACCGACGATTTTGCTCAATAATAGTTCGAAAATTTCCAAACACCTGGTTTAAATATTCATTGTCTTTTGGAAGAATCTGAAAACTATTTACAACTGCATCCCCATTATTTACTTCTCGTGGAATTAGTCGAAGTTTTTCAATACCAGGCTTTGCTAAATCTATTACTGAATTTGATGTGACTTCTTGTTTAGGCTCACCTTGAATCTTTAAAATAATTTGATAATTCTCAGCATCTTGAATACCTGCTAAAGATAATGCTTCAGAAACAATAATTTGAGATTTATCTACCTTAATGATTGTACCTTGAACATTGAGCTCATAAGTTTGCTTCGGCAATTGAGTATAGATATCTTCAATACCAGCTTCAGATAAGTTAATAACAGTTTGTTCACTGATCATTAAATCCGCTTCTTCCGATTTAGATAAAAAGAAGGATTTATTTTTCAGTCCTGTTAGAACTTTTAAATGCTTCAAGGTAATGTTGTTTTCAGGCCACTCATAGTTAAAGCCGTCAATTTTTAACTTAAAACTACGATCACCTTCAAGGATAAAAAACTTATCACCCTTCTCAAAATCTATACTCTCTTCAGGACTGATTTCCTCCATACCTGATTGATTAAGCACCTGGTACAAAAGAACATTGTCCTTTGAAGAGTATCCAAGTGATCTCAATAGCTGAGATCCGATAGGGGAATGATCCTCAATAGATCCATGTTTAAAGGTTAAATCGCTGAGAGAATAAGCAAATTGTTTCATGTATAGCTCCGAATTCTGATTAATCTGGTTAAATTAATTTCATTAACCAGGGTGTAAAAAAACTTGCTGGAATAAAGCTACACCAAAAATCTGCTTAAGTAAATATTTTTAAGCAGATTTTTCGATTTAACAGATACTTTGGTAAATGAACTCTATGCCGCCTGTTTCTGCTGTTTCTTCAAACCGCAGAATATACCCATCATCAACTAATTTTTTTAGTTTGCTACTAGCATTTGGAACAGATATATCAAACGCATTCGCAACTAAGGCTGTAGTAACTTTTTTTTGCTCAAGAATCAATTCTAAAATTTCTAAATTTGCTTTGGTTAGCCTTGGACCTAAAATTTGAATACCCTGATCCAATTTTATAGCAATAGGTTGTTTCAAAACTTGAGCTATATAATCTATATTATCGATGATATCTTGATCTTCGATATAAGAAACATACAAACCTTTTTTCCCTTTATAAAGCTGAGCTAAAAGAATAATACTTTCTCTAGTAAAAGAAGAGTCAACAAACTCTATACCTTCAAAAGACAATTCAAAAATAGTACTAGATGCATGTTTTTCAATAAACTCTCTCATTAAAGAAAAAACTTCACGCCCTTTTTGCGTACCATAAGGCGAGCTCTCTTTAGTAAAATCTATTAGTTTCATAATTTTGGCTATCTGGTTCATGCTGTTCTTTTAATCAGATTATTATATTTTGTCAAGGATTATTGTTAGAACATAGTGAGTTCCTTGTAATATCGTTAACCCTGTTTTTTGTTTAGCTTCTTCAGAAATTAGAAGACCATCCCTATAAGGGAAAATGATTTCTTGATCTCTTTGTCTTATAGATAATGTAATTGATTTAAGATTACTAGACTCTAAACCATTATTTTTATTAGCGATCAGTTTTAATTTGCTGCTCCCTCGTTCTAAGCCCATACCTCGGCCATCCATTCCTGTTCTAGAAATACCGCCCTTGTTTAGAATGTAAGTTAGCAAGTCAATATCAGCAGAACTTTCATTAAAACCAAGTTTCTCAAAAAGATTCTTATATTTCTCTAACTTAGATGCTTCATTTCTTAAAGTAGCTAACAATCCTGGACCACTATCAGATACAGAAACTACAATTTTTTTATACTTAGGTAAGTTATAAGTTTGGAGAGCTACATAACCATCTAATTCAGATTTACCATGATCTCTAATATTTGTAATTAATTCTGTTATTAGATGACTAAGTTTCCCCAGAATAACTTTATTTTCATCTTCAGATAGCTCACCACTTATACATTTTTTTAAACGCGGTAATTCTGAACCTTCATACACATCTTTGATTGGAAAAATTTCAACTAAGTTTTCGGAATTAGAGTTATATTTTTTAGCTGAAGACTCGTTTGGTCTATACGGTAAAATTATTACATTAGGCTGGATTTGATCAAAAAAACCACACCGGTCCAAGTAGCTAAAACCCTTTGAATTTCCTTCAAACATAAGGGTAACTTTCGAACCGCTCAATGCTAATTGGTTGGTTAAACTTAGAATTTTAAGTATACAATCTAAAAATATAGGTTTATTAGGAAAATGAAACTCAATTTCAGACTTCATATTCAATAAGTTTGGATACTTTTTTAATACTTGTTCAATATTTGAAGCACTTAACCAACTAGAAGAACTATCAAAAGATATTCTTTTAATATTAGGGGTTACATAACTCCATATATTTTGCTCGTTCTTAGTTAAACCTTCTAAATCTAAGGCTTTATATAGCTCAGAGTTAATAGTCGTATGAGTAATAGTAGTTCGAGTAGAATCCAAAAGTAATGCAATTTTTCTTGCTTTAAGAGGACCTTCTTTTTCTAAAACATCAAGAATATTTTTTAGTAAATTACTCATAAATAGAATTCAATATTATAAAAGCTTAAGAGCACTATTTATTAAGAAAATTTTGTACTCAGTTTACAAACTTATTCTATCTGATTTCACAATAAATCATTACTGGAACTTCTTAAACTATTCAATAAATAACTATAAGCATTTTGTTTCTTTAAGGTAAACCCTAAAGCAACACTCAGAATGTCCCGGATTTTATGTATCATTTAAATGATTTTTAATCATATATAACATGTAACTTTGATATTAAAGATTTATAATTTACGAAATTGTTCATTTTTATCCAATTGGGGAGTGAAAGAGTGAAAGGTCAAAAAGTAGGTTATGTCCGGGTGAGTTCAGTCGAGCAAAATACAGGACGTCAACTTGAGGGAATTGAAATCGACCGGATTTTTGTTGACCGAGCTTCGGGTAAAAATACCGACCGACCGAAATTTCAGGAAATGTTGAACTATGTCCGGGAAGGGGACAGGGTGATTGTACATTCCATGGATCGTTTTGCTCGAAGCTTAAAAGATTTAGTCACTGAAGTAGATAAACTGGTCAAACGAGGAATTGCCATCCAGTTCGTAAAAGAAAATATTACTTTCACTGCTCAATCTACCCCGATGGATAATTTGATGCTGCAATTGATGGGCGCTTTTGCACAGTTCGAACGTGAGATCATTTTAGAGCGTCAAAAAGAAGGAATAAAACTGGCCTCTGCTCAAGGAAAGTACAAAGGGCGTGTACATAAATTGAAACCTGAACAGGCTGAAGCTTTAAGACAAGAATGGAAGGAAGGAAAGTACCCTTCAAAAATGGCATTAGGCCAGGCATTTGGAATTAGTCGCCAGGCGGTATACCGCTATTTAAAAGCAAGTGAGTAACTCAATTAAAATGGAAAATATTCGAAATTTTCTTGAAGATAATCAAGTCAAAATCTACTTCTGTACCATCTTTATCGGAGTTATTTTTGGATTAACCATCAGTGGAGCGACGATTTTAGAAAGTTTGATTAACCCTGCACTGGCATTAATGTTATTTGCTACTTTTTTACAAGTACCTATTGCAGAAATTGGCAAGGCATTAAAAAATTTACGTTTTATTTCTGCATTACTTATTACTAACTTTATTGCCTTACCTTTAATTACGGCAGGTCTAATACAATTTTTACCTGAAAACCCACTTATTCGTTTAGCTGTACTTTTTGTTCTACTAGCACCGTGTATTGATTATGTGATTACTTTCACCCATGTTGGGAAAGGTAATGCAAGATTATTACTTGCGATGACACCTGTATTATTGCTTATCCAAATGATCTTACTACCAATTTATCTTGGTGTACTCCTCGGAGAAGAGGTAGCTCAGCTTGTTGAAATTGGTCCTTTTGTCCATGCGTTTGTATGGTTCATTGTTGCACCCTTAGCAATGGCAGCTATAGTTCAGTTCATTGGGAATAGAAATGAACAAGCAGAAAAAGTGGCTGAAAGCCTAAACTTATTTCCTGTACCTGCCACAGCCCTAGTTTTGTTTATCGTCCTAGCATCAGTTATGCCTCAAATTGGGCTTGCAAAAAGTGCAGCTCTTCAAGCTTTACCAATTTATATTTCTTTTGCCATTATTGCTCCATTCGTGGGTTGGATAATTGCTCGTATTTTTCGATTAGAATCTGGCTCTGCTAGTGCTGTGTCCTTTTCAGCATCATATAGAAATTCATTTGTTATTCTTCCATTAGCTTTTGCAATTCCGGGAAGTATGCCCATAATTCCTGCTGTAATCTTGACTCAGACTATCGTTGAACTATGCTTTTTACCGTAAGCATCCGGCTAACACA
>NZ_JPQO01000091.1 GCF_000773685.1 Acinetobacter sp. HR7
ACTTGGGATTTGAATTTGCGAGATATTAAAAGGCCCAGTTTTGTTAAAGAATAATTACATGATTAAACAAAACTGAGCTTAGAAAATTTTGGATTAAATCAGATTAATTCAATGTTTTAAGCTGTTGTGAACCAATCCAATGTTTAGAGAACTGATACGCTGCGCGGCCTGAACGTTGGCCACGACCTTGACACCAGCGCAATGCTTCTGCACGGGCTTCTGCAGTTAGCTCCATACCTGCTTTTTTCAGATAATGCTCCACAATTTCCAAGTAAAGATTCTGATCCATTGGATAAAAGGAGAGCCACATACCAAAACGGTCAGAGAGCGAAATTTTTTCTTCAATCGCTTCTTGCGGATGTAGTTCAGTGTATTGTGGTACATCGACCTTGGTGGCTGGTGTATTTTCATGCATAAATTCCGGCAATAGGTGACGACGGTTACTGGTCGCATAAATCACAAAATTGCTTGAACCCGACTGGAGTGAGCCATCTAAAACACTTTTCAGACTGCGGTAATTTTCATCTTCTGCATTAAATGCCAGGTCATCACAGTACACGATGAATTTTTCTGGACGGTCAGCAATCAGCTTCTGGATTTCTGGTAAATCTGATAAATCATCACGTTCAATTTCAATCAGTCGTAAACCTTGGTCGACATATTCTGTTAACAGCGCACGGACGATTGATGATTTACCGGTACCGCGTGAACCAGTCAGCAAGATATCATTGGCCGGCAGGTTATTCAGGAATTGCAGGGTATTCTGAATCACTTTTTCTTTTTGTTTTTCGATGCCTTTCAAGTCATCCAGTGCAATAGCTTTCAGCTTGTGAATTGGCTTGAGCTGGCCATCTTGCCATTTATAGGCATAAGCAGAAAAATCAGGGGCTGTTTTCAGCTCAGGAAGAGTTTGTTGCAGCTGCTGTAAAACAGTGGAAAGTGCATTTAAAATATTGTCAGGTAACTCAATTGTAGCCATGATTGCAGATTACATCGTTTAAATGATGCTGAGATACTACCACTGTAAAAAACGCAGTCAAAGCAAGAAAAATGTGATAATTTGCCAAGGAAAGGAGAATTTCGGCTATTGTCCCGTTGCTATGATCTGTTGTACTTAAGTGGTTGCAGTTCTTGTGGCGCCAAAAATAAACATAAGGATCACGTATAGCATGCTGTTTAAAGACTTTAATACCCATATCAATCCGCATCAGGCCTATCGCATTAAAAAATTAAAACAGCAATTGGAAAATGCCGAGACCTATGAGGAATGGAAATATACTGCATTAAAACTGGATGAAGAAACTGGGGCACAGGAATGGAAGCTTGATAATTCTTCACTATATTTTGATGCAGAAGTGATTGCACACCGTCTAGGTAAATTGCGACGCTATCACATGCAGCATCGCACCAAAGATCTGATGTATATATTACGTGAAGGGCTGAGTTACGATATTGCCAACATTGCCCATCCTTTACTGTTTATTGAAACCTATGTGGGTACCAAAAAAATCATTGAAGATTATGTTGAAGAAGTCAGTAAATGTCTGGCTTATATTGCATCTGATCAATGTGAATGTTTAACAGTAGAAGAAAAGATTGAATTCTTTGAGCGCTGCCAGCGTGCTTATGGCCAGCCAGCGTTAATGTTTTCTGGCGGCGCGACCTTAGGTCTGTTTCATACCGGGGTATGTAAGGCACTGATGGAACAGGATCTGATGCCTAAAGTAGTATCAGGGTCCAGTGCTGGTGCGATCATGACGGCGATGTTGGGTGTATCCAAGCCTTCTGAATATGCGGATATCCTGAAAGGGCACAACTTCTTTAACGAAGCATTTCATTTCCGCAAATTCCGTGAGCTGATGAAGGGCAATGGCGGATTTGCTGATGTGAAATACCTGAAAAAATTCCTGGTTGAGAATTTGGGGAATTTCACTTTTGAAGAAGCACTAAAAAACTCGGGCTTACATATTAATATCGCGGTTGCGCCGTATGATGCATCGCAGGACTCGCGCATCATGAATGCTTATACCTCACCAGATCTGCTGGTCTGGAGTGCGGTACTGGCTTCTTGTGCTGTGCCAATTCTGTTCCCACCTGTACGTCTGACCAGTAAACGTCATGATGGAAAATTCACCCCATATATGGGCGCGACGCGCTGGGTGGATGGTAGCGTGCGCAGTGATTTCCCGCAGGAAAAAATGGCGCGCCTGTACAATATTAATTACACCATTGCCAGTCAGGTGAATCCGCATATCGTACCATTTATGCAGGATGATGCTTCGCGCTTCCGTAAGGATATGTTGAGCTGGCCACAGCGTATTGCCCGTCGTCAGGGTAAGGTCTTTGCCAAAGGCTTGATGGACTTTACCCGTGAACGCGCCGGTAGTATTCCACCGGTACGCCGTCTGCTGGATCATGGTTATGGCGTGGTGGATCAGCGTTATTATGGTGATGTGAATATTGTCGGTAAATATGGCTTACGTCACTATACCTATATGCTGCAAAATCCGCGTCCGCATCTGTTTAAAATCCTGCAACGTGAAGGCGAACGTGCCACTTGGCCGAAAATCTCCATGATCGAAACTCAGGAGCGGGTAGGCAAAACCATCCAGCATTGTCTGGAACTGTTAAATTTTCAAAATGAACCTGAAGAGCAGACCCAAGAATACATTCCCGTTGACATCTGAAGAACTGCAGCAGATTCAGTTTGAACTGCAAACCAAAGCTCGTAGTCTGGCCTTTGGCCGCCGTTTATATCGGGGCGGGTTAGGGAAGCAATACTATTGGCTGAAGGTGCAACAGTCTGAAGCAGCTTTGCATAGCAAGTTGGGTTTTGAAAATGAGTGGAATTTTTACCAATCATTTTTAAATCATCCTGAAGCTGATTTTCTCATTCCTTATCAGTTGATTGATCATCAAATCACAGTGGCTGGAGAACAATATCAGCAGGGAATTTTACTACTGAATTGCCCTGCGCATTTTGCTGTATCGCCTCAAGAATTAAGCCTGAAACAAATTCAGGTTCATTTACTGGCAAGTCTGGATGCAGTGATGCATCTCTATCAATGTGGCTATCTACATGCCGATCTGAAAGCTGAACATTTTGTTCAGCATGAGGGTCGAGTCAGGTTGATTGATTTTGAACAGGTTCGACGATTCAGCAATGTTCCAGCTCAAAGTCTGGAGGCAACACCACGCTATATGGCGCCAGAGCTGTTTCATGGCGAAGAGAAAACAGTGCAAACGGAAATTTATGCACTGGGCATCATCTGGCTTGAATGGCTGACACAAACCCGACTGAGGGTAGGGAGCTATAAAGATTGGGCCTATTTACATTGTCAGCGATTGCAAATTCAGTTGCCGACTCAATTCCTCTTATTTCAACCGGTATTAGAAGGTATGCTTGCCAAGCATAAAAGCCATCGTTTTACCGATTTCGAGCAGATTCGAAGTATTTTATTTACTGTAATTGACTGATAAAAATACAAAAAACAACAATCTGCTTTTTATTTGCGCAATCGTTATGGCTTTGATGAAAAAGTTCTTGTCAGGCCAAATTGATCTCTATAATATACACGACCAACGGGGACGTGGCGAAATTGGTAGACGCACTGGATTTAGGTTCCAGCGCCGCGAGGTGTGAGAGTTCGAGTCTCTCCGTCCCCACCAAATTACTTAAGTGATTAGGTAAGATGGTAAGTGTAGAGGATTGGTGTAA
>NZ_JPQO01000092.1 GCF_000773685.1 Acinetobacter sp. HR7
CAAACCCGGTACGGTTCAAATGCTAGCAAAAAAGAAAATGATATTTTTTGGAATAGAGCTTTTGAATTTTTTAAGTCAAGTGAAATTAATGGATTATCGATAGGATATGGCAAAGAAAATGCCAGTGGCGGTGGTATAGGTAAAATCAAAAAATTAGAGATTCTTAGAAATTTGAAACAAATTTTAGATGCTGGTACAAATGATCCAACAATTTTTGAGTTGATAGGAGGATTTCAAGAGGGAGTAGGACCTGACTTAATAAGTGATTTAATTTCAAATATTTTGATAGAAGATTTTATTTCTTATACTCAGCGTATATGTGCTGAATTAAATATTCCATTAAGTAAAAAATCATTTTCGAAAAATTATGAACCTAATGAATTACCTCAAAATAAACTTACTGGAAAACCTATAATTCTTGTTCCTAAAGAATTTTTACGAGACCTTCCAATTGCGGATAGTCTCATGGACTTGGATTGGATCTGTAAAAAGAATGAACAATTACGCCTTTATTTGAATTCAGTGATTGAAGGTTCCTTTAAAAAAATTTCTATAAAAGAACAAAAAGGACATATCCGGAAAGCAATCATTGATGATCCAATTTTTTTGAGAGAAGTTCTGGAAGCCTATAAACAAATATCACCTCAATATTATGATTTTGTAGATGATCCTACAGGGGAAACAGTATGGTATGAGGCATCAAAAAAAAGTAGTCAAAGAATATCCCTTAGATTTAAAGTTATCAGCCACACCAACTTTAGATGATGTATATAAAACTGTAGAGGTAATCTGTGAACATTTCAAAAAATTGATAGAAGATAACCAGTTATGCAAGTTGCTTTACGATAAAAATGGGAAAAGAAAGCATGAGTCAGCTGCACAACTCTTATTCTTTGGTATAGCTGATGCATATTGTTCAGCAAATAATCTTGATATTAGTCCAGAATCGGATGCAGGTAGGGGACCGGTAGATTTCAAAGTTAGTAAAGGGGCTAATATTAAAGTGCTTGTTGAGGTGAAATTAACCTCTAATAGTAAGCTAGAAAAAGGATTTACTTCGCAACTACCTATTTATCAAAAGTCAGAAAAGTCTCATAAAGGAATTTATCTAGTAATTCATAATATGGAAATTTCAGAGAATAGATAGGAACGCTTTTTAAAGCTCATACAAGATAGTGAGTTAAATAATCTAAAAATGATTGAAGTAAATGCCGCCATACCAAAACCATCTGCGAGTGTGGCAAATGACTAATTAGATAATTTATAAAATTTCAATTTCGCCTAATCGACATAATTTTGTAACAAAATGGACAATCCGTAAGCTATAAAGCGTGGTTATACTAGCTTTACCATTTTCTAAAACAACGGAGAACAAAGATGGTAACAGCTGGCTCAAAACCGGGAACAGGTTTCTATTTTTGTGTTCAATGTGGACATCGCGTTTACTTAGAAATTGGTACAGACCGCTTACCACCGTGTACCAAATGCCAAGGCACCAAATACAACGATAAGGTTGCCTGAGCTACAGCAAAGAATAAAACAGAACAAACTGTTTTAAAATAAAAGCCCTATTACCCAATAGGGCTTTTTGCTATTTTAGAAACAGATAAAAAGAAACCATCGCCACAAATCTACCTGGAGCGCAGTATGGAAACGATTCTCGGTTTATGTATTGGTATTGGGCTCAGTGCAGCTTGTGGTTTTCGTATCTTTGTTCCGTTACTGGTTATGAGCGTGGCCTGCATGATGGGCTGGTTTGAACCGATCCAGGGTTTCGGCTGGCTGGCATTACCATCGGTGTGTCTGACTTTGGCAATCGCAACCATCTGTGAAATTTCCGCCTACTACATTCCTTGGGTGGACAATGTCCTGGATACCATTGCCACACCAGCAGCAGTGATTGCCGGAACCGTATCCACTATGGCCGTCAGTAGTGGGGAAATGTCCCAGTTTGTTGGATGGGCAGCAGCCCTGATTGTCGGGGGCGGGACGGCAGGCGCGGTGCAATTTGGAACCGTCGCATTACGTGGCTTATCGACCGCGACAACAGGCGGTGCAGGTAATCCGGTGATTTCGACCGGTGAATGGATCAGTGCCGCTGTCCTCTCCATTTTTTCATTCTTTATTCCGGTACTGGTGGTGATCGCCCTGATCATTGCAGTGGTGTGGTTTGTACGCTGGTTCAGGAAAAACAAGAATGACAAGACCACACCTAAAACTGTCTAGTCGAGCAGCATTTCAAATAGAATCTGTGATAAGTCGCTAATTCAACTAAAAAAACTTGAAAAATATTTTGGCAACCTGATTGATTTTTGTGCATAAAAGGCATAATTTTAGTATGGGATTTATAAATACATACAAAATGTATGGCTTTATTCCTACCTTAATAAAAACGAAGATGGGGGAACTTGCATGGACATGATCAAGTTTGTGATTGATGAAAATGCTGCAGCCAACGGGGCACATCTCATTCATAATTCAACGGTTGGTTGTGAAGATCTACCTGCTGCTGATGCCCAGATCCTGATTGGTTACTTTGCTAATTATGATCTGGCCTATAAGCGGGCGCGCATGAACTGGCCAAGAGAGAAGGTAAGTGGCTGCGAAAAATGCTGCAAGGCATAAATATTGATTTAAATTGATTTAAATACAGATCATTATCCTCCCTAAGCCTTGCCTCTGTGCAGGGCTTTTTTATGCAAACATGCTTTTGTACTTTTAAAACTGCACTGATTTGGCTTGGATTTTGCAAATCATTTAATTGTAGAGGGCGAGACTCCATCTTTGGATAGAGTCTTGGTTTAAAACAGTGCATTTTGCTGTGTAAATAGGGCAATCGAATATGGAAATCACCGATCAAGTTCCTGAATCTGGAAAATTACCACTTTCAGCTCATCTTTGGAGCGCGTGGCCACTGGTGTTTGTGCCTTTTTGTGGTGCAATCGGACTGGTGTATTTTGCCTTAGCTTATCTGATTAACCTGAAAGTGTTTACATCTGACCTAAGCAAAATGAATAAAGTGCTGGCCATTATCATGTCCGGCATGTCAGCGATGAGTGGTTGGTGGTTTACCGCGCAGTGGTTACAGCAGCATGTATTAAAATAAAAATGCGGGAAATTCTAAAAATAAAATCCCAATAAAAGTCATTTTTACAGAATAAAACGTCATAAAAATGATCAAATGGAATTTATTTCTCGAGACTTATATATTTGGTGAAATAAATTTTCAAAAATTAAAAAAATGAGTCAAACATAGGAAATTAATCCCATCCACTCAGGGTTACTATATATCTCAAGGGTGTGATGGGATCGGAAAGAGTAGCATGCTGTGAGCGGCGCAAAACGCGAGAGCAGTACGAACCCAAAAGGTCTTGATCCGGCTTAGGACGCTATGAACCAGAAGTTTGTAGGCTATAAGGTCAATTCTTACAAAGATTGATAGTTGAAGTAAACCATCGCGAGTTTTCCCTACACCCTAAAAGATTCTCCAAATCAGCATAAAAAATAATTAAAAAATTCTTCTCTCCAAACCTTCTCAAGTCATCCAAATTTCCTGTATTCAAGACACAAATCCAGCATTCAATGCTCATATCAGGGATTTATGCTAGTTTAGAAAATAAGCAGCATGTTCAGGCAGGAGATCACTATGGATTTGGATTTCTGGCGGCAGTTTCTACTCTATTCACTTGTGATCAATTATGGCATCTTAATGCTCTGGTTCTTGCTGATCGTGTTTGCTCGAAACTGAGTAAAAGGCATTCATGGTCGTTGGTTCCAGCTCTCTGACACTACTTTTGAAGCCATTCATTATGGTGGCATGGCAGTGTATAGAATCGGCATTCTTTTGTTTTATCTGGTGCCCTTCATCACCTTATGTCTTATTTAAAAATACAAGCATTCCGGTCATCCAAATGGTATCCATAGAGCGGAAGCAGTAGTCATCTAGAGGTGAAAGCACTACAGTAAAATGATTAAAATAGTCTGATCAGAATAAGGCAAAAGGAGTTTGAAGCATGACCCAGTTTAAACCTGCCCTAATTTTAGGAGCATTGATTGCTGTCGGTATGATTATTGCCGGATGGATCCTTGGCAATAGTGCGCTCAGAATCAAACAATATGAACGAGTTGTTTCAGTCAAAGGCCTGTCAGAACGAGAAGTGAAAGCCGATGTCGCAGTCTGGCCGATCCGCTTTAGTGCCGGCAGTCAGGATCTGGCTGAGCTGTATGACAATATGGAACAGCAAACCCTGCAGATTCAGAACTTTCTGAAAACTGAAGGCTTTAAACCTGAAGAAATCACTACGGGGGCGCCGGTAACGACCGATAAATATGCCCAGCAATATGGTGGTGATGCCAATGTCGCACTGCGTTATGCGGCGCATCAGACCATTACCGTTTATACCCATAATATTGAACAGGTGCGTGCTGCGCAAACCCGTCTGGCGGAACTAGGGAAGAAGGGCATTGCTTTTAATGGCGAAGATTCTGGACAAAGAACTGAATATCTGTTTACTCAACTGAATGACATCAAGCCGGCCATGATCGAAGAAGCCACACAAAATGCCCGGAGTGTGGCAGAAAAATTCGCCGCAGATTCACAAAGCCGACTCGGTAAAATCAAGACCGCGAATCAGGGCCTGTTTAGCATCGAAGATCGTGACAGCAACACGCCGTATCTGAAAAAAGTCCGTGTGGTATCCACCGTAGAATATTATCTGGCGGATTAAGTGTATAACTTAGGATCAGTGAAGACTTTTGCCTTTTGTCGGTTTTAGCGCATTTTATTTTTGAAATTAATGCTTGATTTTTGATCATTTTAAAATTAAATGATAATAATAAAATACTTTTGCTAGTATGAAAAATGATCAATGAGAAAGGGCGAGAATAAAAATGAAGCGCTATGAAGTAGAAATCAGCTATCCCCATAAAGACAAGGAAGAGGGTGTTCAGCTAGAAAATCTAAGTGCGGAAGCGGTGCTGGAAAAGTTTCATAGCCTGAACTGGAGTCAGTTACTGATTCTGCAATTGCAAATGCAGGCGGGTAGCACCACCTTTACCGTAACCGATCCTGAAAGCGGACAATCTATTCAGATTAGTCTGAATGAATTTGCGGCGTCGCACCAGCTGGAATTTAAACTCGATAGTGATATTGAAGTGGCAGGTGAAAAGAACCTATTTGGACTGTTTAGCTATAAAGCCAAGGATTATGTCTCTTTCCGGGAATTAAGCCTGAAACAGGTACAGTCCATTTTAAACAGTTTTGTCAGCGGAGAGATCGAGAGCATCAAACAGCAGTACCAGCATAGCTCAGGCCAGACTGATCCGGCATCTACCCAAGTCTAACAATTTTTATTCGAGTGCCTTTGGTCGATTGATTGACAGTTAGGAGAGGCCTTGATATTTTTCGCGTTTTCTCCTCCCATAGCGCTGTTCCATGCCACTGAATGACGATTTTGTTTACGCCCCACCACAAGATCCCCTGAAAATTCTCTATGAAGATGCTGACCTGGTCGTGATTGATAAACCGGCCGGGTTGCTATCGGTACCGGGACGTTTACCTGAACATCATGACAGTGCTTATTTGCGGGTACGTGATCAGATTCCAGATGCCAAAATTACTCATCGTCTGGATATGGCGACCTCGGGTATCTTGATGTTTGCCAAGCATCGCGATGCCGAAGTTGCGGTCAGTAAAATGTTTCAGGCGCGACGGGTCAAGAAAAACTATATTGCTTTGGTACAAGGGCGACTTGAAGGCGAAGGCGAGGTGAATGCACCGCTGATCACCGATTGGGAAAACCGTCCGCGTCAGATGGTGCATCTGGAACTGGGCAAGCCTTCACAAACGCTGTATCAAACCCTACATTATGATGCTGAACAGGACATTAGCCGGGTGTTACTGACACCGATTACCGGTCGTTCGCATCAGTTACGCGTGCATATGCTGCATATTGGTCATCCAATTACCGGGGACAAGATTTACCATCCAGAGCCACAACGCAGTCCACTAAAACGGATGGCTTTACATGCCAGCTATCTGGCTTTTGAACAGCCGATTAGTGGTGAGTCTGTCGAAATCCGTGGAGAAGTGCCATTCTGATTTTATTTCCTCATAGAGGATGAACTGAGCGGATACGCTGATCGAGGGCGTTGGGTAAAATGTGAGAAAATGTTTCAAAATATTTAAAAATTAAAGGGGTATTTGGGATAGAAATCTGGTGAAATTTACCTAAATGTAATTTTAGTTATCTGAAGTGTTAAAATATGTAAATATATCGAATGGTTAAATTTATCTCACTGCACGTTCCCTATAGTACTCTCAGATTTCCTTACACGCATTTGACTAAAAAGCTGTTATATAAAAATAAAAGTATTAAAACTTTTAGGGGATTGAATCTCTACTGAATAAAAAAATGTCTGCTATCCATTAGGGAAAATAAAAAAGACTCATTCATGTAGAAGAGGATGTATTCACCAAAGAATGTCGTTTGCCTATAAAGAAATAAATGAAAAATCAACAAAAACTTGAATTTTATAAATAGTTTACCTCCAAAACTGAGGATGGGATTCTTTTGTGAATCCGTGCACAATATGCTTGCTCGCCCATTTTAATGATTACATTTGCAGCAATTTTCTTTTTTTGGATTGAGGAACGAACAATGTTCAGCATCGTTTCATTCGTTCTGGTAGGGGTGTTAGCTGGAGTGTTGTCGATCACACTCAGTAAGCTGAAATCTTTGCGTGGAAACCTAAAATTCTTACAAGACAATCTCGACCACGCGCGTCTTAAAATTTCTGAGTATGAGAACCAGCTGGAAGAGACTGAGTTCGAGTTGTCCCAGTTACGGGTACAGGTCAGCGGCTTAAAAACTACCCTGGATAAATATAAGAAATACCAGGAAATCTGTGAGATCGAGCAGTATGTAGTTAACCGTCGATTGCAGGCGGAGACCTTTGTGGAAATGACCAAGGCAGATGCTTCCATTATGATTGATGACATTAAAGGCTATATCGAACGGGTCAAAGCCTATGTTAATGATTATCAGACTAAAAGCATTGCACAAGTTGAACAGCAGGCACAGGAGAAACTCGGGCGTTATTATCAGCAGGCTCAGGAAGAATATCGCTTGCAGGATGTGTTGCTGGCTTTACAGCATAAAATCAGTGGTTACTCACATGGTTTTGCCCTGACTTCGAAAGATGTACTGGATGAATTGATTGAAGGCTATCAGGAACAGGATGCAGCCCGTCATTTACAGCAGCTGCGTGAACGGATCAATCAGATGGTACAGGAGCGTAAAGTGGCGACCTGTAACTATGTGGATGATGATCGCCGTAATACCACGATAGATATGATCACGCTGGCTTTTAACAGTCGTGCAGATCTGTATCTGTTGTGTTTAACCCCGGAAAATCTAGGGCAAATGCAGCGGGCTTTGCAGGACGATTTTCATTTAATTAATCATAAAGGCAAGGATTTGAGCCAAGCTGCAATTCAGCAACCTTATCTGGACTTGCGCCTAGAGGAGCTGAAATTTGCGGCATTGCTGCTGGAATTTAAACGTGCACCAGCAGCTGAACTGGTATGAAGTGGATAACTTTCTTCAGCTCAAGTGTTGAGGAAAATGATCTTAGATTATCAATGAAATGATCTCTAGCAGTCTATCAGACAGAAAGATAAATTTAGATAGAGATGTATTAAAAAATAATTATATTAAACAATGGTTTAAATCATCATTTGTTCATTAAAAATTGTAAATTAATGGTCGTATCTTGTTTAAAAATCAGCTAATCTAATTTGTATAATAAAACAGCAGTAGAATAAGGACGCTCCTATGTCACGTGATTATCAGCAGTTCCCCGATGATGAAAATGGCAACGTACTCTGGCAGATGTTTCAGGATGGGGATGACCTCACCGAAGCGCATGAAATTGAATTTTCAATTGCCTTTAATGAAGAAGAACAGGCGGATCGCTGTGCCTTGCACCTGTTAAAAGAAGAACAAAAAATCAGCCTGTTTCAGGATGAAGAAAGTGACACGCTGGAGTGGGTGATTACCATTTATGTTTATATGGAACCGGCTTACGAAGATATTGTCGATCTGGAGCAATGGTTTACCAAAATCGCCAATGAATTTGGTGGCGTCTACGACGGTTGGGGTTGTATGGCCTATGTCTATGATGACGTGGATGATGAAGAGCTGTCTTTTAAAAGCTAATCCTGCTTAGCCTATTGAAAATTGATTTTCTAAAGCCCGGTTTGTCTAGGCTTTATTCTTTTTAGGATGTTCAAATAAAATCCATATAAATATTAAGGTATAAAATGTTATAATGAATTTTTAATTTTTCTATTTCTTATTTTTATTTTTTGAGGTTCCTATGGCGCTACCATCTTGTCCAAAATGCCAGTCTGAATATACCTATGAAGATGGGGACTTGCTGATCTGTCCTGAATGCGCACATGAGTGGAAAGAAGGTGAAGATACCACTGAAGAGCAGGTAATCATCAAGGATGCCAATGGCAATGTTCTAGCGGATGGTGATAGTGTGACGGTGATTAAAGACCTGAAAATTAAAGGCTCTTCTTCTGTAGTGAAAGTTGGTACCAAAGTAAAAAGTGTGCGTTTGCTGCCAGATGCAACTGATGGTCATAACCTGGATTGTAAAGTGGATGGCATTGGCGCTATCAAGCTGAAATCTGAATATGTAAAAAAAGCATAACGATCATATTTCTGCGAAGTTATATTTGAAACAAAAGAATGGCGGCTTAAAAACAAGCCGTCATTCTTTTTTAACCACCAAAATATAGAATTCACGGCATAATAATAAAACATAACTCAGTGACTTTAAGCATGCCTCATCTTCATATCGAATATTCAGACAATCTCCAGAGCCTTGAAATCAAGCCAATGTTACTGGCAATCCATCAGGCATTTTTTGATGCAAAATACATTACTGAGCCGAAAGATCTGAAAAGTCGGGCGATTCGCCAGCAGGATTATGTCATCGGTCTGGATGTGAATACGACGCAGGCTTATGTGCATGCGAAAGTTTCATTATTGTCTGGCCGTAGTCCTGAATTGAAACAGGCCATTTCGCAATGTGTACTGCAAGTGCTGCAACAGCATGTGCAGCCGCAACTAGGCTTGGAGATTCAGCTGTGTGTGGAAATTCTGGATATGCCAAGAGAGTACTATAGCAAAGCTGTGATTTAAATACATTTAAAATAGAACTTGTGATTTATTTTATCTAACGGTATTGTTAGACATATCAAGCATTTGTCTTTAACAAATCTTAACCAAAGAGTTAAAAATATGATCAGGCGATGTGCTACTGGACTTCTTTAAGTATATGTAGCCTTATATAAAAATAGATAAGATAAAAGCACAAAGATTCTAGCAAGTCGAATTTGTCTGAATCATACATATTATAAAAAGTTTTGGCGCTGTAATTTTGCATAAGGTTTCTTATGGGGAGCAAGTTACAGTGATGTTGTAAAGCAAGAAATAAAAGAGAATAGAATGAAAATCTTCGGGGATCCCTCTTTAGGTAAAGAAATTGTTGATTTATTACATGAAGTAGATAGTGCAATAGCGGAATTGGATGTTCAGAATTCGGTTAGGTTGTGCGGATCAGATGTCACTTTTTTTGATTTAAATAGCCAAGTCCATGGTCTTGAAGCTTATGAACAGAGATGGAATCTTTACAAGCCTTATATGCTTCATGGGGTAACCATACAGCGGCGTGATGTGAATATCTATGTAGAGTCTAATTTAGCATTCATTCATTGCTATGTAAAACTCACACCAGCGGACGCTGAAAAAGTGAAGTGGCTTTCAACTGTAAAATGGTGCCGCTCTACTATATGTGTGAGAAAAGAGCAAGGGCAGTGGAAGATTGTACACCAACATGTTTCTGTACCGGGGGAATTTGAAACGGGAGCGATGCAGGTTCTAGATTTGGATGGGGAAAATAGAGAAGCGAATATCTAGCCTAAGGAATTAAATTATTGCTAGATATTTAATCGATATATTGTACAAACTAGATTTCAATAAAAAGGCCTAAATGATTTAGGCCTTTTTCGTACGTATCAGATTAACTAAAACGTTTTGGAATTTTCTGACCATTCGGTACTGGTGTTTCGGCATTTTTTAATACGCCAAATAACCAGGCTTCAGCATGCTGAACCGCAGTTTTAAGCTGGTCACCTAAGGCCAGACGACCAGCGATAAAGCTGGCCAGTGAACAGCCGGAACCATGATATTCACCTTCAAGTCGGGCACAGCGAGTCTGGTTGATCAGTTCACCATTAATATAAAGACTGTTTTGAATGTAGTCTGGCGTATCTTCATGGCCACCTTTGACTAGAACCGCTTTAGCACCCATGGCAAACAGTTTTTGAGTGGCAAGTTCCAGATCCTGCTCACCAGTGAGTGCGCGCAATTCTACCGTATTCGGAGTAATAATAGTGGCATGTGGAATTAGCTGGGTGAAGGCTTTAACTAAGGTGGCTTGATCGCCAAGCGAACCGCCACTATTTGCGACTAAGACAGGATCCAAGACATAGAAATATTCCGGATGCTCATTCAGAAACTCGGCCAATGCTTCAATGTTCTCGGTCGTTCCAAGCATGCCAGACTTTACACCGCGAATCGGCAAATCACCCACGACTGCATGGGCCTGAGCAAGCAGCAAGTTTTTCGAAGTTGCCTCAAAGCCAAACACCTGTTGCGAGTTTTGGATGGTCAGGGCAGTGCAGGCGATCGCGGCATGGGCGCCACTTTGGCCAACCGCTTCAATATCCGCCTGAAGGCCTGCTCCGCCAGAAGGATCCAGACCTGAAAAGCACAATACAGTAGGGCGCAAAACGATGTCCTTAATCTCATGATTTGGGTTAGTATAGGCAAAATTTGATAAACACTCGATACCAATTTAGATCGACGTAGCGGAGGAATGTGGTGATTCGGAATATATTGATTGATCTGGATGGAACATTAACGGATCCAAAAGTTGGAATTACCACTTCTGTACGTTATGGCCTGGAAAAAATCGGGCATCCCATCAGCCCGGATACCAATATTGACTGGATCATTGGTCCGCCTTTAAAAGCTTCTCTGGCAAAAATCCTCAATGTAGATAATAACCATGTTCTGGCAGAGCAGGCATTGGAAGCTTACCGTGAACGTTTTGCAGTGAAAGGCTTATATGAAAACAAGGTCTTTCCAAATGTGGCAGAAACTTTGACCGAGCTGAACCAACGTGGTTATCAACTCTTTCTGGCAACAGCCAAACCGACCATCTATGCCCGACAGATTCTGGAACATTTTGGGCTGGATCAATACTTCAAAGGTATTTATGGCAGTGAGTTAAATGGTGAACGAACCAATAAAGGTGATTTGATTGAATATATCCTGCAACAGGAACAGTTAGATCCAGCGACCTGCATCATGGTCGGTGACCGTGAGCATGATATTTTCGGTGCTCGTCGGAATGGTATTGATACCATTGCCGTGACTTATGGATATGGTTCAGCAGAAGAGTTTGCTCAGGCGAAACCGAAGTTTCAGATTAACCAGTTCAATGAAATTACCCAATGCTTGGATTAAGTTTTGGTTAATCTTGAGCTTAAAAACATCCAATAAAATCCCACCTTGGTGGGATTTTTTTTATTTAGGGTCTGTTGACACTTAC
>NZ_JPQO01000093.1 GCF_000773685.1 Acinetobacter sp. HR7
ACGAAGTGTTTCAGGAGTACAACCAATCTTAGGCGCAATTGCTGTGATTGCAGCCCAAGTAGAAGGATAATCTTTTTCAGATTCAATTAGTAATTGAACCGCTCTTTCTCTAATTTCGGGGGTATAGGTTGGTTTTTTCATCGGAATAGTCTCTCAGAATATTGAGTCTCCGACAAACCCGGTACGGTTCATGATTTTCATAGTGGTTTCCTTTGGTTTGGATTTGCATTAATCGGTTATCCCAAAACACCGCCGAAGGCGGCAGTAACTATTCTTCCTCTTGGTTTGACCTCTACGTTGACATAGTAAAGGTCTGCTCAAAGGAACATCATTTGATGATTCACATCAACCATTCATCGTAATTTCATTGCCTTAGCAAAAATCTCTCCATATTCTTTGATTATGTTACATATTCAATTATTGGGGAGTGAATTATATGGCTGGACAACGCGGTGGTAGTAGAGATGGTGCAGGAAGAAAACCATTGTATGATGAACCAACCAAGGTCGTTCGAGTACCAGAGTCTCGTGTCATTGAAATCAAGAACTACCTAGCAGAATCAACCAAGACAAAATTCAACGATATAGCATCCATTACCTTAGTGAATCCAAGCTCGGTGATGAGTATTCCCTTGGCTTCAGAAAAGGTTGCTGCTGGCTTCCCTTCTCCTGCTCAGGATTACATAGACAAAACCTTGGATATGAATGAACACCTCATCAAAAACGAGGCTGCAACCTTCATTGTGAAGGTCGCATCGCTTTCGATGAGAGATGCAGGTATTGAGATTGATGACGAACTGATTGTAGACCGTAGCATTGAAGCCAAGCATGAAGACATCGTGATTGCACTGATCGACAATGAGTTCACTGTAAAACGCCTCATGATCGAAAGTGATGATAATCGTTGGCTTAAAGCAGAGAACCCTGAGTATTCCGACATTCATCTGCAAGATGGGCAGGAAATGCTAATTTGGGGTGTAGTGACTTTTGTCATCAAGCCATTCAGAAAGCGTTAATACTTGATTGGTTTCATGCTCATGCAAGTAGCTCACCAGAAGATCTATGCACTTGTAGACATCAATAATTGCTATGTCAGTTGTGAACGTGTCTTCAACCCTAGTCTGAACAATAAGCCTGTCATTGTGCTATCCAACAATGATGGCTGTGCTGTGGCACGTTCCCAAGAAGCCAAAGACTTGGGCATCAAAATGGGTGTTCCTCTCTTCCAGATCAAGGACATCGTAGAGCGCCATAATGTTCAGGTGCTATCGAGCAATTATGCACTGTATGCAGAAATGTCTCGCAGATTCATGAAAATCCTATCCGATTTTGTATCTCCTAAAGAGCAGGAAATTTACTCGATTGATGAGTGCTTTCTGGATCTGACAGCTCATGCAGGGAATTACGACTTGACTGAATATGCCCATCAGATTCGTCAGCGTTTGTTTTCTTGGCTTGGTTTACCTGTATGTATTGGCATAGGACGCTCAAAGACTGAAGCGAAACTCGCAAACCATATTGCCAAGAAGAACGATTACTTCAATGGCGTATGCAACTTGGTTTCAATGGATCCATGCTCAGCCGAGAGCGTATATCAAGCAATTGATGTAAGTGAAGTATGGGGCATTGGTCGAAAGCATACGAAGAGGCTCAACAGTATGGGGATTCATTCAGTGATGGATTTTGTCTTGGCTTCCCCTCTGATGATCCGAGACCAATTCTCTGTAGTGATGCACAGAACCTTATTGGAACTCCATGGAATTGCTTGCATTGAATTGGAACATACTCCACCTGCAAAGAAGCAAATCATTGCTAGTCGCTCCTTTGGGCAGAGGGTCTATCACACAGATGATCTCAAGGAAGCCATGTCGCTGTATGTCATGGATGCTGTTAGCAGACTGAGAGATGATAATTTGTTGTGTGGTTGTCTGATTGGTTTCGTTCAATCAAACCCATTTGATAGCTCAAAGCCCTTCTACAACAAATCTTTATCTTTAGCTTTACCAGAACCTACCGACAACTTATTGGTGCTCTCTAAACTCGCTACAACGATGATTGATGGCCTGTATGCAAAGGATATAGCATTCAAGAAATGCGGCGTGATTCTGACGTGTCTCGAACCAAAGGAAAACCATGTGTATGACATGTTCACTGATATGAAACACATCGAAGTCAGCAATTCCTTGATGGATTCCCTTGAAGCGATTCATCTTAAGTATGGCAAAACCAAAATTGCCTTAGGCGCGAGTTTAATGCTGAACAGAACATGGAATATGTCACGAGATCGGCTAACACAGAACTACTTTAAGTGGGATCAACTGCTTTGTGTAAAGTAAATATCCTGCCTATAAATTGATTTCGTTTTGGTTTCACAATAGTTGTTTATTGATTGCCAAATAGTTGTATTTTACAACTACCTAATCAAAGATTATCTACATAAAAAATGCCCATAAACATGAGTGTTTTCATAGACACTATCTGCTTATGGGCATTACATCATTTATGAATGACGAGAGTTGGCATCATCATAGACGGCATTGTTTTCACGTCTGCCTACAGCAATTACGATGACTGTTAGCGGCAGTGTAAAAATGACCCCCTAACGGCATTTAAAAACTGACCCCCTTGGTTAATATAGCGGTCATTTTGGACTGCTCAACATGTTAACTTTGGAGCAAGCAGTGACAATCCAAAACCTTGATCAACTTCTTCTTTAATGGCTGCTTAATACTTGGATTAAGCTTATTCCATTCTGCTAATGCTTCTTCTAAAAAGTCTAACTTATAGGTCATCAATATTTACTCGAACGCGTTTTTGGTTCGCACGAGCATCTGCAATCTTATTCAGTTCCAGGTCTTCTAGTTGTTCCATCATCGTTTCATACAGATCAGCCGGAACACAGTAAAACGCTGGTGTATTACGATTAAGGATCGCGACAGGTTCACCTTTGCCTGCCAACACTGTATCCATCGGACTCTTTTTGAGTTCAGTAATACTTGCAGTCATTCGTGCATGGATTAATTGAGTCATAGTTAAGCCTCTATAGAATTAGTGTTTGGCATCTGGGTGAATTACTACAAGTAATGCAGGAACAATAGCACACTTAAGAGTGCTATTAAATGTACTTTTAAGAACTCTTACAACAAACATAAATGAATACGAAAAAAGCAATAAATCTTTGAATGCGTATTTGATACTCTTAATCACTGAATCGGCTCTGTCCGATTTCCTATAGAATAAGCTCAAGCTAATGATGCATATCAATTATTAGAAACATTCCAATAAGTTAAAGAGACTGTAAATGACGAAAAATGTATGGGGAATTCATATGGATCGCTCAGTAGGCTTAATACCTATTGAACATAGCTATATTGGAATAGGCTGGTCTGAGTTAGGAAATCTCTCAAAATTTACTGATAGAGACAGCCTTAAATTAGCATTGAAAGAAGCTCAACCGAAATCATCAGAAGCATCTATTCGAAGTCAATCTAGTCCTCTGTTTAGATTCATTAATGAAATGAAGATTGGTGATTATGTAATTTACCCTTCCAAAACAGACCGCATGATTTATGTCGGTATTATGGCACTGTTGCAAATAGAGA
>NZ_JPQO01000094.1 GCF_000773685.1 Acinetobacter sp. HR7
TTTTACGGCTAAAGGGATAAAGCTATTTTATTTTGCTCCTGTAATGCATATTCAATTACTTTCTGGCAGGTTTCTGCCAGACAAACATTATTGGTGGAATAAATTTGTAGCAACTTTTTTGCCAGCGCAATATTGAGGAAATAGTGATACTCAATATTGTCGATATTCAGGCTTAAGGTAGAGTTAGAATTCTTTTCGATAGAAATTGCCTTGGATTCTAGTGTCCAGGGTATTTCAGCATAGATCAGATGATCGTCAGGAAACTCATTTAGGTTCAGGAGGAGATAAAACAGATTCATTTTACTTTCTCCCGAAACCAAACTATAAGAAGCTTTAATTATTCAAACGCACTCACGTCCCCAACACCATGACGAATCACTTCAGGCTGTTCACCGGATAAATCCACAATTGAAGTAGTATTTAAAGTCCCTAAGCCGCTATCAATAAACACATCAATCCGTTTGCCGAGCTGCATTTCAATCTCATACGGATCATCTAGTGGATCAGTCTGGTCAGGCAGAATCAGGGTAGAGGTTAGTAAGGGTTCACCTAGTTCACGTAATAGCATCTGGCAGACCGGATTACTTGGAATACGCAAACCAATGGTTTTCTTTTTCGGATGCATTAAACGGCGTGGTACTTCACTGGTGGCTTGCAGAATAAAAGTCGTCACTGCAGGAGTGTTATTTTTCAGCAAACGGTAGGTGGCATTATCGACCTTGGCATAAGTCGCAATATCAGACAAGTCACAGCACAGAATGGCATATTGGTGCTTAGGCCCAAGATTACGGATCTGGGCAATGCGCTCCATGGCATTTTTGTTCCCGATCTGGCAGCCAATCGCATAAGCGGCATCGGTCGGATAGACAACCACATCACCAGCACGGATACGTTCCACCGCCTGTGAAATCAGACGTGGTTGGGGATTGTCTGGGTGTACGCGTAAATGCAACATAAGCTATGCCTCCGATCCTATGCTGACCTTATTATGAGATTGCCTGAACCCTGCACGCAATCCCATTCACAGTAGTTTTATGTAAATTAATCAAGCATTTCACGAAGAAATTCGTCGGATTGTAAACTTTTGCCATTCCGGGTGCAGGCACAAATACAATCAATGAAACGTTTCGCATCACGGGGCAGCTTGGCTTCACCGCTAAAATAACGCTGCACCTGCGTATAGACATTATCTTTAAAGCTTGCTCCATCACCGCCTTCACCCGTCAGGTTATCTAAAGACACGCGGAATTTACGCCCAAAGGCTTTGGAAAACATCCATTCAATCGCCTGTGGTTTGACTTCAACCTGTTCAAACAAAGCCTGCTGTTCGGCGGTACGACCATCTGGCGCATACCAGTAGCCCAGGTCAGGCAGTTTACGGCGTTCACTACCCGCAATGGTCCAGTGGCTAATCTCGTGCAGGGCGCTATTAAAGAAGCCATGTGCGAACTGAATTCGTGCAGGAGCATCTTGGGTTGCCGGGAAATATTCTGGTTCAAAATCACCACGGACTAATGTGACATTTAGGTGGGAAAACCAATGATTAAAGTGTAAGATGAGCCAATCAACCTGTTCTGCTTCTGACGATAAATTCGCCCAAGGTAAGCGTTGCACTTGCTGTAGTGAGTTGTCAGAATCCTGAGTTGAAAGTGTGCTAACGAGTGATGAAACATTCACTTCTGTTTGCGGCTGCAACAGATGCATGACTGAAATTACCCAATTGGTCTGTCTAAATAAGTGCAAAATTGTATCTTAATCTTTGACAGAGTTCTGATGAATTTGTAGAATTGCCGCCTTAATTATGTCAGCAAATACCTTTCCGGCACAGATTGAGCCGTTTAAATGGGCTGAACAGGGCTTTAAATGGTCAGGTCAACTGCCTTTATCCCGCTTTGTTCGTATTGCTCGTGAAGCTGTTGGATCAATTGATGATCAATTGATCAACATAGACTGTAAGCTATCAATGGATGCTTATCATCGCATTGTGTGGCTAGATGGTCATGTTGAAACATCAGTTCCAATGGAATGCCAGCGTTGTCTGGAAACTGTTGAGATTGATCTTGTTTCAGATTTTCATCTGGCTCTTGTGGATGACGAATCACTGATAGAGCGCTTGGATGAGGATGCTGATTTCATCGTCTTAGGTGAAAGCGAAGCAACGACGAAAGGTTCATATGATGCACCTGCGACCGCTGATTTGCTCGCACTGATAGAAGATGAATTGTTATTGTTGATGCCGTTGTCTCCTAAGCATGATGCTTGTGAGCATAAGCACCAACCCGCCGCTGAAGAGGCTGTCGAAGAAAAACGGGACAATCCGTTTGAAGTTTTGGCAGCGTTGAAGGGTAAACTTAACTAATTTTTGTGTTATACTCCAAGGTATAAGACAATCGAATTTGTTCTGATCCATTTTTTCGATCTTTGTAAGGAGCCATCATGGCCGTTCAGCAAAACCGTAAAAGTCGCTCTCGCCGTGACATGCGCCGTTCACATGACGCTTTAACCGAGAATGCATTAACTGTAGACCAAACTACTGGTGAAACTCATCGTCGTCACCACGTATCTAAAGATGGTATCTACCGTGGTCGTCAATTATTCGCTAAAGCATCTGCTGAATAATAGGTGATGTATTAAGCGTTAAGCTTGATAGAAAAAATGGGAGCGTTAAGCTCCCTTTTTTTATTTCCTGTTTTTATAAAATAGACTAAAAGCTCGGTTTTTGTTGTATTTGGCAATTACTGTGGTCAAAATTACGTGTTAAATTGCGCTCCACAATGAGTTAGGTGGTATTACCTGTTAATTTTGATCAGTACGATGAAAATTAATTTCTCTTGAATGAAAGGATTTTATTATGTCTGCTAAACAACTCGAGCAAGCAGCTCAGGCAACCAAAACTGCATTTGTATTCCCGGGGCAGGGTTCACAGAAAGCGGGCATGCTCGCTGAACTGGCAGAGCAGTTTAGTAGCGTGCGTGACACATTTGCTGAGGCTTCAGAGGCTGTTGGCTTCGATCTTTGGCAGATTGCACAGAGTGGTGAAGGGCTGAACCAAACTGAATTTACTCAACCGGTACTATTAACGGCATCTATCGCATTATGGCGTGTATGGCTAGAGCTGGGCGGTGTGGCACCGAAGTACCTGGCAGGTCACTCTTTAGGAGAATACAGCGCATTGGTGGCTGCTGGTGCTTTAAGCTTGAGTGATGCTGTGAAGCTTGTTAACTTGCGCGGTAAGCTGATGCAAACTGCTGTACCAGAAGGCGTCGGTGCAATGGCTGCAATCCTTGGTCTGGATGACGCAAAAGTGGTTGAGCTGTGTGCTCAGGCGACTGCAGCAGGTGAAGGCTCTGTTGAAGCCGCAAACTACAATGCTCAAGGTCAGGTAGTTGTTGCAGGGAATAAAGAACGCGTTGAAGCTGTGATGGCGTTGGCAAAAGAGAATGGCGGCAAAGCCATCGCACTACCAGTTTCTGTTCCATCACACTGTTCACTGATGAAACCTGCCGCTGAGCAGTTTGCTCAGGCTTTGGAACAAACTGCCATTGAGCTGCCACGTATTCCTGTAATACAAAATGTGGGCGCAGAAATTGCGTCAGATGTGAATGAGCTTCGTCAAAATTTGACTGCACAGCTCTATGAATCTGTACAGTGGACCAAAACCTTGCAGTTCCTTCAAGACGAAGGCATTGCGTATATCGTGGAATGCGGTCCGGGTAATGTGCTTGCCAACATGGCAAAACGTTTACCAAACATCGAAAAAGCACTTCCGCTGGATACCAAATCCCGTCTGGAAGATGCACTCAACACCGTATTGGTGGCAGAAGGGAAAATTGCATGACACAGGAACGTAAAGTTGCCTTGGTGACAGGTGCAAGCCGCGGCATTGGTGCTGCAATTGCACAACAACTGATACAGGACGGTTTTTTTGTGGTAGGGACTGCCACTTCTGAAGCAGGTGCTGAAAAAATCTCAGCTGGCTTTGGTGAAAATGGTGCGGGCAAAGTACTGGACGTGCGTGACGGCGCAGCCATTGATGCACTGGTAACTGATATTGAGCAGAACTATGGCCCAGTCTTGGTATTGGTAAACAATGCCGGTATTACCAAAGACAACCTGTTACTGCGTATGTCAGAAGATGACTGGGACGATATCCTGAACATCCATCTGAAAGCAGTTTACCGTTTGTCTAAACGTGTGCTGAAAGGCATGACCAAAGCGCGTTTCGGCCGCATCATTAATATCAGTTCTGTGGTGGCGCATTTTGCAAACCCAGGTCAGGCGAACTACTCTGCTGCAAAAGCAGGGATCGAAGCATTCAGCCGCAGCCTGGCAAAAGAGATGGGTAGCCGTCAGATCACTGTAAACTCTGTGGCACCTGGCTTTATTGCGACAGAAATGACCGAACAGTTGAGCGAAGAAATTCGTAAAAAAATGAGTGATCAAGTGGCACTGAATCGTCTCGGCGAGCCACAGGATATCGCAAATGCCGTAAGTTTCTTGGCTTCGGATAAGGCAAGTTACATTACAGGTACTGTAATTCATGTGAATGGTGGTTTATACATGAGCTAAGGGGCTCAAGTATAAACTTTCCAAATTTTATAGATTCAATTAAACTAACGGCATTAAAAACGCCACAAGCAATGAGGAGAATTCCTGTGAGCGATATCGAACAACGCGTTAAACAAGCGGTTGCAGAACAACTTGGTATCAAAGTCGAAGAGATTAAAAACGAAGCATCTTTCATGGATGACTTAGGTGCTGACTCTCTTGACCTGGTTGAATTGGTAATGTCTTTCGAAAACGATTTCGACATCACTATCCCAGATGAAGATTCTAACGAAATTACAACTGTACAATCTGCAATTGACTACGTGACTAAAAAACTGGGTTAATCGCTAGATTTTCAGCTTTGCTGAACTTAAGAACCACCGCAAGGTGGTTTTTTTGTGTCGGAATTTTTTGCAGTTGTGAAAGCTTACATTCCTTAACAGGAAGCTTACCAATGATGAACTTTGGGGTAGATGAATTCCGCTATAAACAATAGGGAGAGAAAAACCAGAGAATAATAAGGAGCCTTCCATGGGTATTTTTGATTTTGTAAAAGGCATTGGCAAGAAAAACACCGCACCTGCAGAGCCACAGCAGCAAGCACCCGCGGCACAACAAACGCCCACAGCGAAGCCTGCAGAACCATCTGCTCAGCAAATTGCTGATCAGTTATTGGGTCATATCAAATCGCTAGGTTTGCCGATTTCAGGTCTATCGGTCACCTATAATGGCAGCACTGATCTGGCAACCGTGAAAGGGCAGGTACAAAGCCAAGCCGACCGTGAAAAAATCATTCTTGCTGTTGGTAATATTGATCATGTCGCCAAAGTTGATGACCAACTGACTGTGGCGAATCCTGAACCAGAAAGCAAATTTTATACGGTGAAATCTGGCGATACGCTGTCTAAAATTTCTAAAGAATTTTATGGGGATGCCAACCAGTACAATAAAATCTTTCAGGCCAATCGCCCATTATTAAAAAATGCCGATGATATTTTCCCGGGGCAGGTACTGCGTATTCCAAATTAATAATTTCTGATTCTGAATTTTTAAAAAAACCTTCTAGATGAACAGTTCACAGCAAGGCTCCTTTGGGGTGCTTTGTTGTTGCTAGGAGAAAATAAGGTATTAAGCTTCCACATCAATGTGAAGGGTGTCTCTGTTATTTATGTAAGCATCCGGCTAACACA
>NZ_JPQO01000095.1 GCF_000773685.1 Acinetobacter sp. HR7
CTTGGGATTTGAATCTGCGCTTTCTTAAAACAGCATAATTATCAGTTTACTACTATCACCCCTTTGTCCCATCAGCGCATCCTCAACCGTAAACGTCATCAAGCGTCTCAAGAAATGACCTTGCGAGATATTTTTGGCTGGAATCTGCCTTTTCAAAAAACTGATCTTGATTCAGAACTTTTTGCAATTTTGGATCAGCACTTTCTCTTGCAAAAACAGGGAGAACATTATTCGAGTTTAGTCCGGGTTTCTTCACTCGAAGATGATCTTTTTATCCATTCTGCTTTTCCAACAGTTGAACAAGATGCGGTATTTTTTGGTCCGGATACCTATCGCTTTGCCTATCATTTAAAACAATATTTAGCCAGCCAATCACGACCATTTAAACGGGCTGTAGAATTATGTTGTGGGACTTCAGCAGCTGCCGTAGCAATTGCCAAAAAATTTCCAAACTATAATGAATTAATTGTGGCTGACTTGAATCCTAAGGCACTGAACTATAGCCAAATGAATATCAATTTTGCTGGCTTAAAAAATATTTATCCAGTCCAAAGTAATTTATTCTCAAATATTGAAGGAAAGTTTGACCTGATTTTTGTCAATCCTCCTTATCTGATTGATCCGCAGCAACGTCATTATCGGCATGGTGGTCATGAAATGGATGGTTGTGATTTGGCTTTTCAGATTATCAAGAAAGGGATTCAACGCCTGAACTCTCAAGGGCATTTGTTTTTATATACTGGTGTTCCGATCCACCAATCTGGCAACCGCTTTTTGCAATGTTTAGAAGAATTAATGGCACAACAGAAAAATATCAGCTGGTTTTATGAAGAAATTGATCCGGATATCTTTGGGGAAGAGTTAGAACAACCAAGTTATCAGCATATAGAAAGGATTGCTTTGGCGTTGGTGAAAATAAAAAGAGTGATCTGTCAATATTAAAAAATCTATAAAGCCAAATTTATGTACTTCAAAATTTTAGACAATAAAAAAACCCAGTCTTTCGACTGGGTTTTCATATCTGGCGGAAGCGGTGAGATTCGAACTCACGGAGGGGTATAAGCCCTCGTCGGTTTTCAAGACCGGTGCATTAAACCGCTCTGCCACGCTTCCATGTGCGCAATCATACGGAGCTTTTCGGCAACTGACAAGTGAAAATTACAGTGAATGCAATCAACTGCATATAGTTTCATCAAATCCTTACAAACTGGCTGCCAATTCTGCCCCTTCACGAATCGCACGCTTGGCGTCCAGTTCCGCAGCCAGTTTAGCACCACCAATAATATGGTAATTGGCCAAAGTTTTCTGCCCTTCTGCAGGCATTAGATCTTTGACTGACTCCTGTCCGGCACAGACTACGATAGTATCGACACGCAGCAACTGGTCATGACCATCCACTTCCACCCATAAACCTTCATCAGTAATCGCTTTATACTGCACACCACGCAGCATACGTACGCCATGTTTTTTCAACTGAGCACGATGCACCCAGCCTGTGGTTTTACCCAGACCTGCACCGAGCGGTGTAGTCTTACGTTGCAGCAGATAGATTTCCCGAACTGGTGGCTCAATTTTAGCAGGTTGAAAACCTCCCTCACTAATGTAATGCGGATTGGGATCTACCCCCCATTCTCGTTTCCAGTCATCCAGAGGTTGTGGCTGCGGCTGGTGTGGAGGTTTAAGTAAGAACTCTGATACATCAAATCCAATTCCACCCGCACCGATCACTGCGACACGATTACCAACATTGGCACCATTCAACACTTCTACATAAGAAAGTACTTGTGGCGCATCACTGCCTGGAATTGTGAGAGCACGTGGAATCACGCCAGTGGCAATAATCACTTCATCAAAACCTTCACGTTCCAGCTGTTCACGATTGACCTGGGTATTTAGACGGACTTCAACCTTGTTCTTTTCCAGCTGAACTTTGAAATAGCGAATCGTTTCGTGAAACTCTTCTTTGCCTGGAATCACTTTCGCCAGATTAAACTGTCCGCCAACATCATTGGTCGCTTCAAACAAAGTGACATCATGACCACGCCCTGCAGCGACTGTTGCTGCTGACATGCCTGCAACTCCACCACCGACAACGGCGATGCGTTTTGGCTTTTTGGTTTTGACATAGACCAGTTCAGTTTCATAACCGGCACGCGGATTGACCAGACAGGTCACGCGTTTATTTTTAAAGGTATGATCGAGACAAGCCTGGTTACAGGCGATACAGGTATTAATCTCATCAACACGATTGGTCGCAGTTTTATTAACCCAGAATGCATCAGCCAGTAATGGACGTGCCATCTGTACCATATCTGCCTGACCGGAAGCCAGAATTTCCTCAGCCGTTTCCGGCATATTAATTCGGTTGGATGCAATCACAGGAACAGAGACATTTTTCTTCACTTCTGCGGTGTAATCCACAAATGCGGCACGCGGTACAGAAGTGACAATGGTTGGAATTCGTGCTTCATGCCAGCCAATCCCGGTATTCAGCAAGGTAATCCCAGCTTTTTCCAGTGCTTTCGCAACGGTAATGACTTCATCCATGGTATTGCCATCATGCACCAAATCCAGTATGGACAAACGGAAGCAGATAATAAATTTCTCACCAATCTCGGCACGAATGGCTTTGACAATCTCTACCGGAAAGCGCATGCGATTTTCAATCGAACCACCCCAGCGGTCAGTGCGCTGATTGACATGCCGGCTCAGGAACTGGTTAATCAAATAGCCTTCTGAACCCATAATTTCCACGCCATCATAACCGGCTTTTTTCGCTAGATTGGCGGTTTTCACATAATCCTGAATGGTGTCGAGAATCTGTTTTTCGGAAAGCTGACGTGGCTTGAAAGGAGAAATCGGCGATTTAATTGGACTCGCAGAGACTACAAAAGGTTGGTAGCCATAACGACCGGCATGCAGGATCTGTAATAATATTTTCGCGCCATGCTTATGTACAGCATGCGTCACCAGCCGGTGCGGTGCAACATCACCCAGCGAATTCATGGTTCCACCGGCAGGCAACAACCAGCCCTGACGGTTTGGGGAAATCCCCCCTGTAATGAGCAGGCCTACGCCCCCTTTGGCGCGCTCCCCAAAATAGGCCGCCAGTTTCGGGTAATTATAAAAACGATCTTCCAGCCCGGTATGCATCGACCCCATCACTACCCGATTCTTGATCGTGGTAAACCCCAGATGAAGCGGTTTTAAAATATTCGCATAACGAGTCGTTGTCATGACTAATCCCTTTCATTATGGCTTTGCAACTTGTTGCATTCTAATGTAGCGCGTTTTTAATTTTTGTTTATGGCATATTCAAAAAATTATTGCTCTGCAAAGTCAATTCAGCTTTCCCACTGTTTGTTGGAGCTTTTCCATAAGGCAATCAGGCCTAATACCGTACCAATCGGGAAGCTCAGCAACATCAGAACTGACATGACACGTGATAAAGTACGCCCTTCGCCCTGACCTTTTTTCACTTTTAATGCTGCCTGAATATTGAAATAGATTAGCACCAGCAATAACAGGATCACGATTCCCAGGCTCAAGTTCGAAGCAGTGCGTTGCTGATATTCCAGATACAAAAAGGCAATGCCACTAAACACCAATAGACCGGCATAAATGCCATGTAAAACAGACAAAGTCTGGTTCGGTTCACGCAATTGTGGCAGTTGTGGCGGGATCACTTTTGAATTCATTAGACTCTCCTAAAAAATTGTTATTGTTGGTTTTATTACGTCAGGATCGGGTAAAGATAACTGACCACTTATTAAAACCCAAGACTGGGTATAAATCAGTAATTTTTCGATCAATTTATGCAAAAACATAACCAGAGATTTTTCCATAAAATCATTATTTAAAGCCTTCTTTTCTATAGGCAAAAAAAAATGCAGTGCGAGCACTGCATGAGATAGGCCAGATGACGTTGTTATTGTTGTTATTCGGGAATTTTATTTATTTCCAGTATTTCAGCTTGGAGGTATGTCCAATACCCACGTTAAAGCTGTTGGTTGGATCCAGTTTCTGGTAATGGTTTTTTAGTGCCGGTTTGGCAATGTAGAGATGCCCCACATTATGTTCAGCCGGATATTCCGCACCGCGATCATCCAGCAGCTTCCACATCGCATGTTCCATTTCCAGCGGATCAACACCTTTTTTCACGATGTAATCCTGATGGAATACGTGACACAGGAAATGACCATAATAGAGTTTGTGCAGGATCTTCTCTTCCATTTCCTGTGGCAGAGTTTCTACCCACTGACGGTCATTACGACGCAGCGCAATATCCAGTGCCACGATATCTTCAACTTCGCTTAAATGCGTGTCGCGATAACGGATCGCGGCGCCCGCTACGGCGAAACGGTGCAAGAAGGCTTTACGCCCTTCTTCTTCAGTACACAGGAAATAATTTCCAGTTGAATGAGCCTTAAAGTAGCTTTCAAAGAAGGCTTGAACCTGTTCCACATCCTGATTTTCGATACGTAGAATCAAGTGATGCTCATACAGATCACGGTATTCATTCATGCGTTTCGGCAAATGCGATGGCAGCATTTTGCTGACCATTTGCAGAATCTTGTCGCTTAGGCCACGCATGCCGATTTTTTGCAACACGCCATCGACCTTGTCTTTCATGGCAAATGCAGCAGGCACTTTAGCCGTACCGAATTTTTCAATGAACATGAAAGTGTCTTTGCCGTATTCCGCACCGATGTCATATGCCACACGGTGGATATATTCCCCGGCAATCGGCAAACGTGGCAGGTCTTTTAACAGGAAACGGCGGATTTCAGTCAGGTCATCCTGAGAATTAGTACCGACATAGAACACCTGGCTTGGAATCTTTTCAAAAGTATCCAGACGAACTGCAAACACGCAGACCTTACCGGCAGAACCCGAAGCTTCAAACAGACGGCTTGGGTCGGCATTAAAACGTGCCGGGGTATCGGCATCCACCTGACGCACATCATGGCTATAACGATGATCGGATGCACAGCGATGTTCCTGTTGCTGGATGTCCTGATCACCATAGCGTTTCTGTTCCAGATTTTTCAGAATTTCTTCCGGGCTATTCCCGAGGTTAATACCCAAATGGTTAATCAGTTCCAGCTGACCTTGTTCATTCACGCGGGCATACAGTGCCAGTTCAGTATAGGCTGGGCCACGACGCACCAAGGCACCGCCGGAATTATTACACACGCCACCCAGTACTGAAGCACCGATACAGGATGAACCAATTACCGAATGCGGTTCACGGTTAAACGGTGCCAGCTGTTTTTCCAGGGCATCGAGTGTAGCACCCGGTAGACATACGACCTGCTTGCCATCCTGAATCACTTGAATGCCAGCCAGACGACGGGTACTCATCACGATCACCGGACGATCATATTCACCAAATGGTGTAGAGCCACCGGTTAAACCGGTATTGGCCGCCTGCATGATCACGATACAGTCAGCTTCAACGGCAACTTGCAGGACTTTCCATTGTTCCAGCAATGAACCCGGTGCTACCACCGCAAACACTTCACCTGAACCATAACGTCGCCCCTGTCGATACAGACGAGTATCGTTATCATCGGTCAGCACATGTTGCTGGCCGACTACAGCCACCAGTTTCTTTAAGGTCGCAGTAGTGTCAAATGAGTTTTGCATAGTTCAGCCCCGGTTCATTTTCATGGCTGTCTGTTTAGCAAATCAGCCATAAGCATGTTTTGGATTTTTATCTCGTTTGTGAAACAGCAGAAATTCCGCTGTTTCGAATGGGTTA
Organism: Acinetobacter sp. HR7; assembly: GCF_000773685.1. Classification (GTDB taxonomy): domain Bacteria; phylum Pseudomonadota; class Gammaproteobacteria; order Pseudomonadales; family Moraxellaceae; genus Acinetobacter; species Acinetobacter thermotolerans. The sequence continues at coordinate 5,765 of NZ_JPQO01000095.1, forward strand.
AAGATGACCACTTCCAAGCGGTCATCCCCGATTTACTTTATTGTGAAAGTTCACGATCCAGTTTAACCAGACAGTCTTCTGTGATATCAGCAATTGACTTGGCACCGGTCAGGGTCATGGCTACACGCATTTCCTTATCGATTAGATCAAGCAGGTTGCTGACACCGGCACCGCCTGCAGCACCGAGTGCATACACGAAAGCACGACCTAACATACAGGTATCCGCACCCATTGCCAGCATACGCACCACATCCAGACCGTTACGGATACCTGAATCCACCAGAATTTTTAGGTCACCTTTTACGGCATCCGCGATTGGTGGGAGTGCACGCGTTGTTGATAACACGCCATCCAGCTGACGACCACCATGATTGGATACCACGATACCATCGGCACCGAAACGTACCGCATCTTTGGCATCTTCAGGATCCAGAATGCCTTTGATCACCATTGGGCCATCCCAGAAATCACGGATCCATTCTAGGTCTTTCCATGAAATCGATGGGTCAAAGTTGGCACCTAACCAGCCGATATAATCTTCCAGCCCTGTTGGTTTACCGAGGTATTTAGAAATGTTACCCAAATCATGCGGACGGCCCAGCAAGCCCACATTCCAGGCCCAGTGTGGGTGCAAGCAAGACTGTAAATAACGGCGCATAGCGGCATTTGGACCACTCATACCAGAGTGGGCATCACGGTAACGTGCGCCCGGTACTGGCATATCTACGGTGAAGACCAGGGTTGAACAGCCAGCAGCTTTAGCACGTTCCAAGGCATTACGCATAAATCCACGGTCACGCAACACATACAGCTGGAACCACATCGGACGGGAAATCGCCGGTGTCACTTCTTCAATTGGACACACTGATACGGTTGATAAAGTAAATGGAATTCCTTTTTTATCGGCTGCAACCGCTGCCTGCACCTCACCACGGCGTGCATACATGCCGGTCAAACCCACAGGCGATAAAGCCACCGGCATCGACAGGGTTTCATCAAACAGTTTGGTTTCTAGGCTGAGCTGTGACATGTCATTCAGGACACGCTGACGCAGCGCCACTTTTGATAGATCTTCTACATTGCGCTTCAGCGTATATTCCGCATACGCACCACCATCGATGTAATGGAATAAAAATGGTGGCAAACGACGTCTTGCTGCTTCGCGGTAATCATTCGCAGAAGAAATAATCATAATCTAGGTCCTATTTAATCGACTGGCACGCTGACGACGAGCTTCTTCTTCATCAATCATACGTACCCGTTGAACTACAAATTCGATGTGTCCACAAACTGCTTTGCGCGCAGCTTCCGGATCTTGGCGTTCGATGGCATCCATCACTTGAAAGTGCTGGTCATACAAAAGCTCAAAATGACGTGGTGTGGTATAGACTTTGCGTCGTCCCAGCATCACGTTGTATTGCAATAAATCGAAAATGCCGCGCATCATTTGGATTAGCACCAAATTATGCGAAGCTTCCGCAATCGCCAAATGGAAGTTGGCATCAGCAATTGCAGATTGAGCATCATCACCCTGCATTTGGAAATAATGAATCTGCTCGAAACAGTGACGAATTTTTGCAATATCTTCAGGCGTAGCACGCTGTGCGGCATACCAGGCCGTCCCCCCTTCAAGTACCATACGTGCTTCTTGCACATCGGTACGATATTCAGGGTCTTGGTTCATTAAGCTGGTAAGCGGTTCAACAATTAGATTTTGTGACCAGTTAACCGGCAGTTTCTGTAAAAACGTCCCTGCCCCCACTTTACTGACCAGCAAACCTTGACTGGCTAATTGTTGAATCGCCTCTCTTAATGATGAACGAGAAACACCCAGTTTCTCGCACAATTTACGTTCAGCAGGCAAACGGTCTCCAACCTGCATGTTGTTTTCTTCGATAAGCAAACGCAGACTTTGAACAACTTTGTTGGAGACTTTCATTTACGATCCTCAATTGCCTGTTATGGAATCATCCATGGGAACACATAAGCTTGTAAGGTAATAATGATACCGATCATCACAGTAAAGGTGATACTGTGTTTTACGGTGAAGCGGAATAAATCCGATTCCTTACCAACCAAGCCTACGGCAGCACATGCAATCGCAATCGATTGTGGTGAAATCATTTTACCTGTTACACCACCACTGGTGTTCGCAGCTACTAACAATACTTCTGGCACGCCGATCTGCTGTGCAGTGGTTGCTTGAAGTGCAGAGAACAATGCGTTTGCTGACGTATCAGAACCTGTTAAGAACACGCCGATCCAGCCCAGGAATGGTGAGAAGAAGGTAAATGCATCACCGGTATGTGCCAACGCTAATGCCAGTGTTGCAGACATACCTGAGTAGTTGGCGATGAAGGCAAAAGACAGCACCATACCAATCGAATAAATTGGTGTTTTCAGCTCACGGAAGGTTTCCGCAAAAGTGGATACTGCTTCACGTGGTTTCATTTTCAGGTAAATCACGGTGATCACAGCTGCGATCATGATTGCTGTACCAGTTGCAGATAACCAGTCGAACTTGTAGATCGCTTCATAGTCTTTCACTTCAGCAACCACAGGTGGCATTTTCTGGATCATTTCATGCAGGAATGGCACCTTGATCGAAATCACCAGGTCATTCAGTGGACCGCCTTTGGCAAACAGGTCTTTGAACGGTTTGATACTCCACAGGGTTACCATCGCTGTTAATACTGCAAATGGAGACCATGCTTTGGCAATTTGACCGATGGTGTATTTTTTGTTGGCTTCAGCTGCAATGCTGGCATCTACTTTTACATCCTGGTCTTCAAAACGGAAGATACGTTTTGGTTTCCAGAATTTCAGGAACAGGGTCAAGCTGATAAGAGATGCAATCGCTGCAGTGATGTCTGGCAGTTCAGGACCAACATAGTTCGAAGTCAGGAATTGCGCCAGTGAGAATGAAGCACTTGCCACGATGATTGCAGGCCAAGTTTCTTTAATCCCGCGCCAGCCATCCATGATTGCCATAATCCAGAACAGTACGATTGGTACCATGATTGGCAACTGACGGCCCACCATCTTACTGATGTCCAGCGTTTCAAGACCTGAAACCTGACCCGCTACGATGATTGGAATCCCCATTGCACCAAAAGCTACCGGTGCAGTGTTCACGATCAGACATAGACCAGCTGCATACAGTGGTTTAAAACCTAAGCCCACTAACAGTGCCGCAGTAATGGCCACTGGTGCACCGAAACCTGCTGCACCTTCCAGGAAGGTACCGAAGGCAAAGCCGACTAAAAGCATTTGCAGACGCTGGTCTTCAGTAATGGACAGAATCGAAGAACGGATAATATCGAACTGACCGGTTTTTACCGAAACTTTATACAGGAATAATGCCCCGAGAATAATCCAGGCAATCGGCCACAGACCATACAGGAAACCATATGCCAACGAGGCAAATGCCATCGGTGCTGGCATTCCATAAGCAAATAATGAAACCAGAAGCGCCAGGACAACAGTAATGGTTCCTGCGACACTCCCCTTCATTCGAAATACGGTTAAAGCTAAAAAGAAAAATACAATTGGGATCAACGCGACAATACTTGAGATCCAAATATTGCTCATGGGATCATAAATTTGCTGCCAGGTTTGAAGCATTGTCGTCTCCTTGAAATGCTTGGCATATGCACATCATCACACAAACGATCTTTAATAAATTGGTACGACCAATATTGATTAAATTTCAGTAAGTAGCCGTAAATTGGTCGAACAATAGTAATTTTTGAGCTTTTTAAGATCAATATTAATTTTAAAAGATATAATTGGTCATACCAATTTTGCATGCAAATTAAACAACTCTAGAATTTTTAAGTTTTATTAAATTATTGTTTTATATTGATTTTATAGTTTTGAGTTTTTTCAGTTTTTGTTGGCTTAAACTTTAGTCTAAACCAGAAAATTTTGAGTGGTTCTACGGATTTCAATCTTTCCTTCGCTACAAAAATAACTGTAAACAAGTGGGAAATTTATTCAGAGCAAACAGCGACATCTGAATAAATTTCCTGCGATAAAAATAGATTAAAGTGGCTAGAAAAAAGTAGAACAACTATGTCCTACTTGCTTTCTGGTGCATGCGATAAAGAATTTTGCATCAACTTGGCTTTGGGTTGATAGGCACTGCATAAAATCCCAAGACAGATAAAAACAGCGCCCAGAATAACGTTGCTCCCCAGCGGTTCATTCCAGAGCCAGTAGCCAAAAAACAGTCCAAGAACTGGGATGCTCATAATTGAAATGGAAGCCACAAAGGCATCCACCTGACTCACAATCCAGCTCCACAATACAAAACCAAAACTGGTACCAATGACCGCAATATACGTCAGTAATGAAAAATTAAATAAATTGCTCCACACTTTCCATTGCACTGGCTCAAAACATAGCGCACTTAGGAAAATAATTAAGCCGCCTATTCCCATCTGCCAAATGGTGAGTTTAATTTTGTCGTATTGGGCAAAATATTTTTTGATATACACGGTCGAGGTTGCCCAGAAAAATGCTGTCACAATCAATAAAGTTTCACCAAATAAAGTAGTATTAAAATGAATATCCAGAATTTGTCGCCATAAGATAGCAACCAGACCACTAGTACCCAGAATCAAGCCTAAAATTTTCGGTCTATTCAGGCGCTCATTTAAGAAGAAATGCGCCAGCACCCCAATGATGATAGGCATGGTAAAGACCAGCACCGCAGACAGGCCGGAATCGACGAACTGCATGGCAAAGGTTTGTGTAGCATAAAAGCCGATACATACCAGCAAGCTTAAAATAATGATGCGTTTCCATTCCGATTTTTCCGGTAGCACTGACTTGCCTAGACACCACTGGAACAGCATTAAAGCTGTGGCACCCAGCAAAAGCCTGACGGAAATAAATAGGAACGGTGGAAAAATCCCCAAACTATATTTCACCAGTCCCCATAAAGAACTCCAGATCAGGCAGAGCAAGCAAATAACGCTGAACACCTTAATATTCATTTTCCGATCCTGTGACTTGAACTGGAAACGATTTTAAGCAATCATCAATATCATGAATAATGTTATGTTTTGATATATCCATCTATTATATTGATACCAGTCTGATAATTTTATAAAGTGAGCTGCGATGAATATTGATATTGGCGATATAAAGTCCTTCGTGACCGTGGCAGAACTGAAAAGTATTTCAGCAGCAGCCAGCAAGCTCAATTACTTGCAGTCCAATATGACTGCAAAAATTAAAAAAATTGAAAATCACTACAATAGACCATTATTCATCCGCAAACCTAAAGGTGTTGAATTAACCGAAGCCGGTTTGCATCTATATGAACAATACAAAAAACTGATATTTACCTGGGAAGAAACCGAAACCAAGATTCATCAACAGCAGCAGTATTTACGCTTCGGGACCAATACCAGTTTGGGCGGCATGCGCTTCTACCCTTCATTGAAAAAGCTTTATGAAGCCTATCCGGATCTTTCCATTACCTTAAAAACCGGCACCACCGTTTCCATTGAAGATGAACTGTTACAAGGCCATATCGATCTGGCTTATATTTTGGGCCGGGTCAAAAACAATAAACTGCACTACAGCCTAAAGGCAGACGATGAACTGATACTGATTGGCAAGGACGTAATCAATCATCAGAATTTCGAAGATTGTTTACGAGGACAGAATATTATCGTTGCTTCGGATCAGTGCTGCTATTGGACTACCTTGAATCAGATGTATAGCGACTTTCATATCCGGAAAGCTGAAACTATTATGATTCACGATCTGGAAGCGCTGATTAATTTCACCCAGATCGGTATGGGCATTTCGATGATCGCCAAATCCATCGCCGAGCAATATCAGATTGAATACTTCAGGGAAATTCCTGCGCAATATAAAGAAATTGGTTTATACTTGGTGACCCGCAACGATCATGCGTTTAACCCGCTGGAAAATCAGTTTATTGGACTGAATGATGCATTGAAATAAAAGATTTTTAATCAGCACATGATCACCAGATTATCGTGAAATGACTGAAGCTAGATATGAAGTGCAAGAATCTCATGCAGTAGATGATGCAAATCAGCTAAGGGTTTATTTTTAACCGTGAATTACAAAATCAATGACTACTTGGACATCTATTTTTATTTCATCTGGACATTTTTTCCTGTTGTAGGGTTAAATGAGCCTACATAAAAGCCACGAAACATTGGTTGTTTAATAAGCGTGGAACATGAAAAATCATAAAAAAGCCCAATCGGCGATAATTGGGCTTTTTGTTAGACAGTAAAACTATGATTTTTAAAAATAAAACAAAATATTTCGTATAATGTGTATTAGGTTAATTTTAGGATTACTTAATTAATTCGTTGTAGGTAATTGGGATAATAATGGAAGTTTCTGAATATCCAATAAAAAAATATTTTCTAACTTATCTTATAGCTTTGTGTGCTGTCTTTATTTTGTATTTTGTTAGAGAGCAACTTCTTATAATTAAAGCTGAACATCTTTCAAAAGCACAAACGAATATACAACTAGGATGCTTATTTTTGGAAAAGGCATTTTCAGATAAGAATGGGGTCAGAGACTATGAGGTTAACATTCAAGGAAATACTTTTTTATTACGTCATGTCATTGTTGATACATTCCCATTTATTTATAAATACCATGATTTCAAACAAAAAATAGAAAAAAGAAAATCATGTTATAAAGTAAAGTATTTAGAAGTTAACTATCTATTTGCTAAAAGTGATCCTAGACAGTATCGTGG
>NZ_JPQO01000096.1 GCF_000773685.1 Acinetobacter sp. HR7
CATCCAACGCCATTCAGTTTCTTTAAGATGATAATCAAAGTACTCTTTTGATATGCCGTTAAACTTTGCTAGCCTTCTTTTACAAAAGCTCCAAAATGATTCTATTTTTTAATTTATGCTCTGATTCATTCTTTAGTCTAATACTTGATTAGTTCAATAAATGTAGCAAACGTCATTTGCTTTTATGGCTTTTTTAAAGATTTCAATTTTGTAAGACCTTTCATAGTGTGTGTTATGAAATGTCAGCTCTCAGACTATTTCTCAAAAATCTCCCTAATATATTTTTTCTGCCTATAACCTCAAACAATGGAACTGAAAAAATATGAATCATTATCCTGAAACCCCAAATTCAACCGAAACCCAAGACCATCAACCTGGCGTGCAAACTCGTATGGATCCAGAGCCTGAAATCATCAAATCTAACTATAAAGGTAGTGAAAAATTAAAAGGAAAAGTTGCCTTAATTACTGGCGGTGACAGTGGTATTGGACGTTCCGTTTCTATCCTGTTTGCTCGTGAAGGTGCCGATATCGCCATCTGTTATCTGGACGAAGACCAAGATGCACAGGACACTAAAAAGCTGGTCGAGGCTGAAGGTCAGCGCTGTCTGCTGATAAAATGTGACCTGCAACAACCCTCTGAAATTCAAGACCTGGTTAAACAGACCATTCAGGAATTTAAAACTATTAATATTTTGGTAAATAATGCTGGTGTACAGTACCCACAGAAAAGTATTACCGACATCTCTCCAGAACAGCTGAATAAAACATTTAATGTCAACATTCTCAGTATGTTTCATTTGACACAGGCCGTGCTGCCCCATATGCAGGCTGGCGACAGCATTATTAATACCACGAGTATTACCAGCTACCATGGTCATGATGAGCTGATTGATTATTCCAGTACCAAAGGTGCGATTACTTCTTTTACCCGCAGCCTCTCCACCAGCCTGCTCAAACAAAAAACCGGAATTCGGGTCAATGGCGTTGCTCCCGGACCGATTTGGACACCACTTATTCCAAGTAGTTTTGATGCAGAAACACTCAAAGAGTTCGGTAAAGACACGCCGATGGGTCGCATGGGGCAACCGAGTGAAGTCGCCCCTGCCTATTTATTCCTGGCTAGTGATGAAGCCAGCTATATTTCTGGCCAGGTCATTCATGTAAATGGTGGTAGCATTATTAATGGTTAAAATGAATAAAAGATAACGGTCTATGTAGGTCGTTATCTTTTATTTGAAGTCTTATATGAAATTAATAGTCAGTCTTACCCGAAATTAAAAATATTTAAGCACTAAAACATTTCCCAACAAACCCTGACAGATGCTTACCCTGTATAAATTCAGTCCTTGCTATAGTCATTTTCACAACTATTCGGATAGAGGATTAGGTCATGCCTAGAGGTGATAAATCGGCTTATACTGATAAACAGAAACGCCAAGCAAAACATATTGAAGACAGTGAAAAAGATCAAGGACGTTCTCAGGAAGATGCTGAACGTATTGCTTGGTCAACCGTCAATAAACAAGATGGCGGTGGCAAGAAAAAGAAAAGTGATAAATAGCTGCCAATTAAAATAGTGTTAAGAAACGCTGATCTAAGACAACCCATTTAAATCAAGCTTTCATTTCAACCGACTTTATATTTTCCTATTCAAAAAATAACATCATTTCAGGTAGTCCTATGAAAATTCTGATTGTTCTGACTTCACATGATCAACTGGGAGAAACTGGTGAAAAAACTGGTTTCTGGCTGGAAGAACTGGCTGCTCCTTATTACCGTTTTATCGATGCGGGTGCCGAAGTCACCCTTGCTTCACCTAAAGGTGGTCAGCCACCACTTGATCCGAAAAGTGGCACTCAAGATGCACAAACTGAAGCTACCCGGCGTTTTGAGGCAGATGATCAAGCCATGCGAGCATTGGCGAAAACTGTGCCCTTAAGTGAAGTAAATATTGAGAACTTTGATGCAGTGTTCTATCCAGGTGGTCATGGCCCCTTATGGGATTTAGCGAACGATGAAAACTCGATCCATTTAATTCAGCAAACCCTACAAGCCAATAAACCGGTTGCACTAGTCTGTCATGCGCCAGGCGTATTAAAAAATGTTAAAAATACTGAAGGCAAACCGGTTGTTGCTGGGAAAAATGTCACTGGCTTTAGTAATAGTGAAGAAGCTGCTGTCGGGCTGACTAATATTGTGCCTTTTTTGGTAGAAGATATGCTTAAGGAAAATGGCGGCAAGTATTCCAAAGCCGAGGACTGGCAAGTACACGTACAGCAGGATGGTTTACTGATTACCGGTCAAAATCCGGCTTCTTCTGCAGCAACAGCAGATGCCTTATTAAAGTTATTAAAATAATGCTTAAAACAGAATATCTCCAATAAATAACTCCTGACTAGTGCAAAATCAGGAGTTATTGATTGTCTATCGAACAGGTAAATTTGAATATTTCTTCAGCATAAAATCATTGTCAAATTTAAGGTACATCAAAAGGTGATGGATCCCAGGTACCACGTTCCAGTTCCCTTAATTTAAACCACACATGCACCGATTCCCGCTCAAAGTTACGCATCGCATAACTATATAGTTTTTCTGGAATTGGCACCTGATAACTGATCAAGCGATGCAACATAAAACCCAGATCAAAATCAGCAATACTCCACTGGGAACCAATCCATACATCACCAATCAAAGACTCTGCGACACGAACCAGTCGATCGACCTCTGCCTGGGTATTGCGATCTGGAATAAATTGCTGTGGTGGTGGCTGGAATATCCCTGTTGATGGCATATTTTCACGAATCAAGCCAAAATCCGATTTAACTAGCAACTGCGCGGCACGACATCTGGCACGGGCATAAATATCTTTTGGGTAAATGGCAGGATACTCTGGCGCAGGAAACAGCTCATCCAGGAATTCAGTGATCGCCATTGATTCAAAAATCGACCCATTATCCACGGTTAAACAAGGAATTTTCCCGCTTTTACACACGCGCAAATAGGTATCTGACTTGTTTTCCTCCTTATCTAGGTCGATTTTAACTTCCTGAAATTCAACACGCTTTTCTCTGAGGGCCACAAAAGCTGACATGGCATAGGGGCTGATTCTTTTTCGATCAATATACAGGCTAAGACGTTGCATAGTGAGGCTCCTCATGATGGAGTTGTTATAAGGAATGGAGTTCTATGCGCATTGCATAAGGTGATTATTTCAATCTATACCTAAACTTAGATAAACAATAGCAGAGTATCTTTACAGAATTTAATCAATTGCAAACAGGTACTATTTTGGTGCAGTAGCACATTGATTTATATAAGACTTTTCAAGACATTAGATTCGCGTTAAATTAAATCATTTCCTTAATTTGACACGACCATGCTTAATTTTGATGAGTTTCCTGACACCGTCTATGCCATCCAGCATCTTGCCTTTGAAGATTTGGGTGCTTGGGAAGACGTTTTTTATCAGCTCGACTTGCGGGTACGCTATTTTGAAGCCGGTGTGGATGACCTGACCAAGGCCTATGAACACAAAGGTTTAATTGTCATTTTAGGCGGTCCTATCGGAGTCTATGAAACTGAAGACTACCCTTTCTTACAGCAAGAAATCACCTTACTAAAAGTACGCTTAGAGCAGAATTTACCGACTTTAGGCATCTGTCTAGGCGCACAACTGATTGCACATGCACTGGGTGGAAAGGTTTATTCAGGTCATGTCAAAGAAATTGGCTGGTCTAAACTCACTTTAACCCAAGTCGCAAATAATCCACTCGCTGTTTTAGAAAATACTGAAGTACTGCATTGGCATGGCGATACTTTTGACCTCCCAGTCCAGGCGGAACTATTAGCAAGCTCTACCCTGTATCCGAATCAGGCTTTCCGTGTCGGTGAAAATATTTTGGCCCTGCAATTCCATCCTGAAGTCGCAGCAGATAGTCTGGAAAAATGGCTGATTGGTCATACTTGTGAATTACGTAAAGCCGGGATCAATATTCCTGCATTACGTGCTGAAAACCAGAAATTTGCTTCAGTTTTAGAATCTACATCTGAACAAATTGTTCAGCAATTTATGGATAATCTGCAAAGCAGCTAATTTTTTAATTTGATTCGATGATAAAAAAAGCACCCAGTTGGGCACTGCTGTCCCATAGTTTGATTTAAATAAAAAACCTGAGTCCAAATCATTAAAATATGAGTGCAAACAA
>NZ_JPQO01000097.1 GCF_000773685.1 Acinetobacter sp. HR7
TTTTGCTAGTCTAGAGCCTTATAAATAATCAATATTTTCAAAATATTGGGTTGTGTTTTGAGTCTGTAGTACAGAAAATAATGTGATAGTAAATCAAATCATCAGATGCAGTTTTACTAGCCGCTATGTCCGGTACAAGGCTACCTAAGAACATACCCAATGCCATGATCAATTAAATAAAAAAAGGACACCTTAGATGGGTATCCTTTTATATCAGTGTTTGTTGATTAGAAATCGTAGCGCATACCCAGTGATAGCGCGAGAGCATCTTGACCTGCTAATCCACTAACGCCATTACCTAAACTTCGGCCTTCTTTCCAAGGGGTTAAGTTGGCATTTTTATCATTCAGAGTGGTTGCGACATTACCGTATAAGCGTAGAGCAGGATCAAGTTTGTGTTCCACGCCTAAGGCGATTAAACTCGTGTTCGCATCCTCTCTGTCGACATCCCGGTAAAAATACTCAGTGCGTAGCAGTGTTTTAGGTGTGAATTTATATTCACCTGAAACTCCCCAAACTTGTGCATCTAGACCGCGATCTGAATCATCAAACTGCGCTTTTTGATATAAGGCACCCAAGTTTAAACTTTCAGTGAATTGATAAGAACCTGCGATACGAAATGCATCGCGCCCCGAGTTCGTCTCTTCTGTAGGTGCTGCTGTATTGGCTGAATTTTTACCGAAATTCTGGTAAGCGGCTGCAAAGTCAATGCGATCTTTTTTATAGGTCAGCGCAAGGTCATATGCTTTGCTATCGTCTTTACCAGATCCATCTGCATCCTTGGAATTTTCTTTACCACTGTTCATAGAAATTGCAGCGAGTACATTAAAGCCATTTGCAAATTTGGGTGATTTATATTCCAGTGTATTTTCATTGCGCTCATCGAATTTTAAGTCGCCAACACGCGTTACATTCCGAATATCGCCGATCATATCGCCAAATTGATTGACTGGACTACGTGCAGTTTTAAATGGGCTGTCAAATCGACCTATACGTAATTGACCATATTTCTCATTTTTAAGCCCTACGAAAGTATCGCGTGTAGAAAAATTAATGGCTTTTGAGTCTTGATCCCCACTCGCGAAACTGATTTCCTGTTCAATTTGTGCAAAAACATTTAAATCATCATTAATTTTTTGTTCAACTTTAAAACCTAAACGTGATGAGTTAGAGGATAGTCCAACTTCCTGGTAGTCTTGACCATCATCTAAGTAGTCGAGAGAGACATGTGCTCGCCCATATAATTTGACGTCTGCAGCTGATGCAATCACAGGTGTTAAAATGCTTGCCCCAATGGTAAGTGCGATAGCAGTTTTTTTCATTTTTGCTCCAATAAAGACTTATCGTCGTTTTTAAATGCTGTAGTGATGAGGATCACCACGTCTCTTTTGGAGCCAGTATTGATTTCGAATATGTCAGTATTATTAAGAAAATATTACAAAAATATTAAATAACTCGAATCCCGTTTAAGCCTATGACTACATAATTTGAGTTTAAAGAAAGCTGCTTAAATATATATTCCAATCACACGTAATTGTAAATTTACCTTTTCTGTCCCTGTCATTAAATTGACATCAAAGTTTCATGGTTTTGTCATTTTTTAATGTTGATATAAGTCCGTCAATCTAAATCTATTCAATAAGGAATAAAGAAATGGCAGGACTATCTATCTGGCATGTATTGATTTTTGCAATCGTCGTGATTTTACTTTTTGGTACTTCCAAACTAAAAAATCTAGGAAAAGATGTAGGCGGTGCAATCAAGGACTTCAAGAAATCAGTTCGTGAAGAAGAAACCGAAATAGCTCAACTTCAACATTCCCGTACGATTGATGCTGAAGTTAAAGCGAGTGAGACTTCAATCAAGAATTAAGGTATCGCTATGCTCAATATTGGAATGACTGAGCTCCTGGTCTTTGGCATCATTGCGCTTCTCGTTCTTGGACCAGATAAACTGCCTGAAGCAGCACGTTTCATCGGTAAATGGTCGGCCAAAGTCAAAAGGATCGCTAGCAATATACAAAATGATCTAGACCGTGAATTAAGACTGTCAGAACTGCGCGAGCAAATGCAAACTGAGCTGAAACGTATTCAGGAATTAGAATCAAAAATGCAGGCACAACTAGCGAATACGAACAGCGTTATTCAGCCAACGTTAAAATGTTCTGAAAAACCGATATTAAACAACGAACGTACTTATCAATTCATCACCCAACCTGTTTCTCCAATATATTTACCGCCAACCCAACTGGATAAGGTAACAAAACAAGAAAAAAATTATGCTGATATAAAGGTGGCTGTATGAGTGCTTTACCTTCGACCCAAACGAATAAGGATGCGCAATCAATCCAGTTAGAAGAAATGCCGATTTCGAAACACTTGGTGATTTTAAGAAAACACCTTTTCAAAATTGTAAGTGTACTAATAGTGCTATTTTTATGCTTATTGCCTTTCGCATCGGAAACTTATCAGCTTTTATCGGAGCCTTTGCGTGCTCAGTTACCTGCTAGTTCCACCATGATTGCAACAGATGTAACTGCGACATTCATGGCACCATTTAAATTAAACTTTTTCATTGCTTTGTTTATTGCAATGCCATTTATCCTGTATCAACTCTGGACCTTTATTCGGCCAGCGTTATATACAAAAGAAAAAAGACTCGCTTTACCCCTATTAATCAGCAGTATTGTGCTTTTCTATACAGGTATTGCTTTTGCATATTTGATCGCCTTACCTTCCATACTTCATTTTTTTATCAGCGTATCGCCAGAAACCGTAGCACCGATGACCGATATCAATAGTTATCTGGCATTTTGTCTTAAACTTTTTTTAGTGTTTGGTTTTACTTTTGAAATCCCGATTATCACCCTGTTATTCATCCTGATTGGGATAGTCAGTACACAGACTTTGGTGGAAAAAAGACGGTTTATTATAGTGGGATGCTTTTTTATTGCCATGTTTGTAACACCACCAGACGCCCTGTCCATGATCATGTTAGCGGTGCCAATGTGGTTATTATTTGAATTAGGTTTAACAGCCGGTAAATGCATAGAAAAGGCATCTTTAGAGAAAAAGGAATAAGAAGAAAAAGAACATACAAGAAGAAAAAACTTATGAAGCAGCCTTGGCTGCTTTATTTTTTCTATAAAAATCAATATTATGTTTAATAAATTTGTAATATTAGCTTCACCGATCTGTCATATTTAACCAGTAATTTATTCCTGACTTTAAAACACAACCAAACCTTAGTTATGGGAATAAAAAAATGACAGACTACCTGCCATATGATGAAAATCAGGAATTAGACAATAATAATTCTAACAATCAACACTTTCGGGATATTTTAGAAATATCCGTATCTCGTCGTGACTTGATTGCTAAAACTGCTAGTGGAGCTGCCGCATTAGCTTTAGCCTCTTCTCTCACAGGCTGTGGTAACGATGATAATAATGAATCTACTCTACCACCCACTGAGACAATGCCAAATCCACCTGCCCTTAACCCGGATGCAAAACCTGAGAAACTGAGCTTTAGCCTGGTTGCTAAAAACTTAAACGATATCGTCACTGTACCAGACGGCTATGAGGCTAATGTCCTATACGCACTTGGTGATTCGATTAATCCTGCGTATTCAGGCTGGGATGATAACAATATTCCCAATGGTCCAAGCTTTCAGTTTCGCTCTGGCGATTGCCATGATGGCATGAGCTTTTTTGGCTTGAACATGACCAATGGTCGTTATGATCCAACTGTGTCTGAACATGGTTTACTTGTGATGAACCATGAATATATCAATCCAACTTTCTTACACCCTAAAGGCCCAACCAAAGTTGATGGTCGTCGTCCTGAAGATGAAGTGATTCGTGAGACGAATGCACATGGGGTTTCTATCGTCCATATTCAAAAAGATAGCACCACTCAAAAGGTAGAAATTGTTAAAAATTCGATTTTTAACCGTCGTATTACTGCCTCTACTGTCATGAGCTTTTCAGGTCCTGCAAGTGGGTCAACTCTACTATCTACACGTTTCTCGCCAGGTGGAAAATTAACCCGGGGTACTCATAACAACTGTGGTAATGGCTATACCCCTTGGGGAACATATCTCACCACAGAAGAGAATTTTATTGGATATTTTGTCCGTAGCAAAACGGATGACGATAATCGCCAAGCTCATGAAAAAATAGCTTTAGAACGTTATGGTTTAAAAGCAGGTTCAAGTTCACGTTATGCTTGGGAAACTGCAGTGGGTTCAATTGAACCGCAAGATCTTTATGATCGATGGAATGCGGATGTGACAGCTGATCAGGCAGCAAAGGACTACCGTAATGGACCAAATACTTTTGGTTGGATTGTAGAAATTGATCCCTTTGATAGCCGACAAATGCCTGTGAAGCGTACAGCTTTAGGCCGTTTTGCCCATGAAGATTGTCGCGCAAGTCGGGCTCGTGAAGATGATAATCTGGCTTTCTATATGGGTGATGACTCTCGTGGAGAGTACATTTATAAATTTGTCTCTGACTACAAATGGAATGAAAACGACCGTAATGGTGGTTATGCAGCCGGAGATAAATATATGGACAATGGTAAACTTTATGTTGCCAAATTTAATGCAGACGGTAGTGGCCAATGGATTGAACTGAGTTATGCAAGCAATGGTTTGAACGAGCAAAACACTGTCTATCCTTTTAGTTCACAAGCTGATGTTGTGACCTTTGCCCGACTGGCAGCTGATAGCGTTAGCGCGACCAAGATGGATCGTCCTGAATGGGTTGCAGTTAATCCTGAAAATGGCGAAGTCTATGTAACGCTGACAAACAACTCAAACCGCGGTACTACACATCCTTTAGATACAGCCAATCCGCGTAACTATAGTGATCCTGAAGGTGGTAAGGGTAACGTAAATGGCCATATCATCCGTTTGCATGAAGATGCGGATACAACTACAGCAACAACATTCAAATGGGATATTTATCTATTTGGTGCTGAAGCCCAAATGGCACAAAATATCAACCTATCTGGTTTGAATGATAATAATGACCTCTCATCGCCAGATGGAATGTGGTTTGACCCTCGTGGAGTGCTGTGGATTCAGACTGATGATGGTGCTTATACAGACACCACCAACTGTATGATGCTAGCTGCACTTCCAGGTCAAGTTGGAGATGGTATCCGAACAATAACATCTTCAGGTCAAGAAACGATTGTCGGTGCTCAAGTGACAGACCAGACATTACGTCGTTTCCTGACAGGCCCAAAAGGCTGTGAGATTACAGGGGTAACCATGACACCAGACTATAAGGCTATTTTTGTCAACGTACAGCACCCTGGAGAAGACTCGCGAAGTTATGATAAGCCGACCAGTCATTGGCCTGCTTCACAGACTAACTCGTCTGCCACTTCTCGCCCACGCTCTGCTACTGTAGTCATTACTCGCAAGGATGGCGGAACTATAGCTGGATAAATAACTGACTTATCTCAAAATGCTGGCTTGATGCCGGCATTTTGTGTTTTTTATAAGTTATTGTAATAAATAATAATTTCTTTATGAGGTGAGCTTTTGATTGAGATTGCATATTATGCAATGAGTCTATTTTTTTTTTGAGGCTGTAAAAGTTATTAGGGCTATTCTTTATCTAACACATTGATTGAATAGATAAAAAATATCTACGAAGCTAAGCCACAGTCACGTTAAATAATGAACCGATCCAGGAACTAAACAGCATCGCGATGATGCCCCAAATCATTACTCGAACTGAACCTTTCCAGATACTTACTCCGCCTGTATAACTCGCCAGTGCTCCTGTAATTCCCAGGCTCAAGACACCGACCAGTATTACACCTTTATCTAGGTATTGTTCAGGCAGTAACAAAATTGAAAGTAATGGAAAGAGTGAACCTGTGGTAAAGGCACAGGCGGAAGAAAATGCCGCACGAAACGGTTGCGCAGCGTTACTTTCAGATATTCCGATTTCATCGCGGGCATGGGCGTCTAAAGCATTGTGCGCTGTAAGTTGTAAGGCAACGGTTTGTGCCACATCTGGTGAGAGTCCACGCTTGATATAAATATTTTCAAGTTCTTTCAGCTCATTATCCGGGTGGCGTTTTAGTTCACGTGCCTCCATTGCCAAATCATTCTTTTCAATATCCTGCTGGGATTTAACCGAGATATATTCTCCCGCAGCCATCGATGCTGCCCCAGAAATTAATCCAGCTACGCAAGTCACCAGTAAGGTATGTGTAGAGGCCCCACTCGCTGCCATTCCCACGACCAGACTGGTCACGGAAATAATACCGTCATTTGCCCCAAGTACAGCAGCACGCAACCATCCTGCCCGTTCAAAATAATGCTTTTCACTATGATAAGAATGCCGCACGATGAGCTCTCTTTATTGTTATCAACATTCTTATCCTATAATTATTTCCCTAAAAGAAACAACTATTTATTTTAAGAAAATAACGGTGTGGTCATCTCCCGGATCATGATTCAAAAGATAAAATCATGATGTGTTTTTGAATACTAACTCACTGGGCATCAAACCTATTTAACTCGGTAAAACATATCCTTTATCGCGAATTAAACGCACAGCAGCGTCACACACTTCGGCATCGTAAATTGTCCCACGTCCGCGCAAGATTTCTGCCAGTGCGACATCAGTCCCTAAAGATGCACGATAAGGGCGATGAGTAGCCATGGACTCAATCACATCGGCCACAGTCAAAACACGCGCCTCATGATAAATTTCATCCCCTTTTAATCCTTTTGGATAGCCTGAGCCATCCATGCGTTCATGGTGCTGTGAAATGATTTCAGCAATTGGAATATTAAAAGGTACATCTTTGAGAATTTCATAACCGGCCTGTGCATGCCCTTTCATCATTTCCATTTCTAGTGGTGTAAGGCATGAGGGTTTGGTTAGAATTTCAGAAGGGATTGAGATTTTCCCAATATCATGTACCAGTCCAATTTCTTCCATTTGCAGACAGCGTTTTTCATCCCAGCCCATTTCTTTGGCAATCGCACTGGCGATCAAGCCTACACGGCGTTCATGCCCAGCAGTATACGGATCGCGTAATTCCACCATGGTAGAAACAGCCTGCAAGGTGCCGTACATGGTGGCTTCCAGCTGTTCTAACTGACGGGCAATCTGGTCTTGGACCTGTTTTTGCTCGGTGATGTCTTGAGCCATGACAATTTCGGCAGGTAAGTCATCGTCCCAGGTAATATGGCGGCTATGCAGGGCAAATTCCCGAATTTGGCCATTCTTATGCTGGAACGCAACAATCGACGGCGCATTCGAATCTTCAGGTGCCTCTTGTGCCTGCGTTTCAGGTGTCGCTAAGGTAAATTCCAGAATATTGTGTCCGATGATTTGGCTAACTGATCTGCCCAGCATCGCCGCATAACTTGGATTGACGTATAGATACTGATTGTCACGTAGCACATAAATCCCAACCACAGTCTGTTCGACCATGCCACGGAAGCGTTGTTCGCTATCTCTTAAGGCCTGTTCGGTTTGACGAATGGTTGTCAGATCAGCCCAAGCCAGAATGATATCATTATCAACAATTGTGAGTGTGCGTTGCGCAATACGTTGGCTACCATCTTTGGCGATCAGGGTGATTTCAGGGAATTGCACCTGTTTACCCTCTTTAGCCATTTGTAAGGCAACCTGCCAGTTTTGCTGCATTAACTGTCGTTGTTGTGGATCGGGTGCGACTTGTTTGAGCCAGTCTTCTCGATTTTGAAAATCATTCAGGCTGTATCCTAACCAGTTTTCATAGGCCAGATTGACTGCAACGATGCGTTCATCCGGCATGGAAATGATCTGCATTGGTGCTGGTGACTGAAAAAATACCTGCTTGAAGCGTTGTTCCATGTGTTGTGAATGGTTCTCAGCAATTTGACGGCGCTGTTCAGCGGAAAAGCGTTCAAGTGCAAATGAGAAATCTTTAGACAGATTTTGCAGTAGCTGAATTTGCTCCTGGTCAAATTCTATCTGTCCAGCAGTGTATAAGCCAACAATGCCCCAGAACTGACCTTGAAGGAGCAGTGGCGTTAAAGCTACCTGTTGAACCTGTTGCTGTTTTAAATACTGCTGCCAGATTCGATATTCAGGAGAAATCTTGTCTTCTGGAATATCGTCCAAGGTATAAGTATAGACATCGACATCTGGGCAGGCATGTTTGATATGTTGCAATGGCGGATTTTGATCTTGCTGTAAGGCGATCTGCAAGGTCGGCAATATCTCTGCACTAATATTATGATGGAACTGGAGTACGAGTGGACTTTCGGGTTGATTATCCACCTTCAATGCAATCAAAATTTTGGCAAAACTGCCGAGTTTGAGCAGTACTTGCTGCAACTCAGCTAATAACTGCGGTTGATTCTGGCTATGTGCTATCACCCGGTTGGTTTCACTGAGCAGCTGATATAAATAAGTTAAACGTGCAACCCGCCCCTGAGACTGCAAGCGGATATAAACATCAGTAATCTGACTGCTAATATGATCTATTAAACCTTGTTCTTCATCGAGAAAAACCGGCATCTCTGATATTGGATCATACCAGACGGTTAAGGTTCCGAATTCCTGGGTGTCATTGGCAAAGGCTGATTTCAGACATAAGGTTTCTACTGGAATTTCTTCACCAAAATTGCCCCACTCACTTTGAATATTCAGATGAACGCTTTCTGGATGAGAAAAGCCTGAAGGCATGATATCCATGACTTTTATCAACAGTTCCTGCATATCGCTGTAGGTATGATTACAGAGTTGGTTGATCTGGTTCAGACAGTGAACTTCCTGGGCTCTTTTTTGCACATCCTGTAATAAATGCTGGCGATCCGTAATATCGTGCATGACCATTACCCAGACTGTTTTTTTACCTAGGCTTTTAGCAAACGGCGCGACATGACACTCTATGGTCTTATTGTTCGGTAAATTCAGCTGAACTAAAAAACCTGAGTTCGATGAAATCC
>NZ_JPQO01000098.1 GCF_000773685.1 Acinetobacter sp. HR7
ATAGCAAGCATTGGATGAAGAAGCATCCAAATTTATTAAAGGATTATTCAGCAGTGCAAGCCAATGAAGTCTTTGTTAGTGATATTACCTATGTTGAGAGTGCTGAAGGTGTGCATTATTTATCCTTGGTGACAGATGCTTATACCCGACAGATTAAAGGTTATAAGTTATCGAATGATATGCGTGCGGAGAATGTTGTGCAGGCTCTACATATGGCGATGCAGCAAGCGACAGATCGAGCGACTAGGATGATTCATCATTCAGATAGAGGTGCTCAATATTGCTCTGAGCTATATCAATCGGCATTGCGCCATTATGGGATATGTCCTTCCATGACAGATGGCAAGGACTGTTATCAGAATGCATTAGCAGAGCGAATTAATGGAATATTAAAGCAGGAGTTTTTAACCACGCGATGTCAAACCATGAAGGAGTTAGATCACTTAATTGCGGAATCTATCATGATTTACAATTGTTATAGACCGCATTTAAGTTTAAATATGAACACCCCGAATCAGATGTATGAGCAAACAAAAACCGAGCTAATTGCTTAACTCGGTTTGAAGTGGAATACTGTCAATCTATTTCAGGACAAGACA
>NZ_JPQO01000099.1 GCF_000773685.1 Acinetobacter sp. HR7
ACCTTCCACCATTAAATTTACCCCAAGAGCAATATGCTTTTGCAATAAAAAGATTTGATAGACAGAATACTGCTGATACTACAGAGCTTATTCACATCGAAGACTTTGCTCAGATCTTCGGTGCATATCCACAGCAGAAATACAGCACCACAAATTATGAGCAGATAGGAAAGATCATTTATCAATTTTCAGATAACAAAATTATTGATATTCAGCAATTTGCCAGCCGCTTACTTGTCAATATTTTACTCGCCAATGGAGATGCGCACTTAAAAAACTGGAGTATGATTTATCATGATAAAAGTGCACCCAGATTATCTCCCGCATACGATATATTAATGACCAGTGTATATATTGAAAATGAGCGTCATTTCGCATTAAATCTTGCCAAAAATAAAGATTGGTATTTAGCTGAGATGAAACACTTTGAAGAATGGGCTGAAAAAGTCGGTGTTCCATGGCGTGTTATTGAAAAACAACTTCACGCGATCATGGACAAAGCACGGTCAGTATGGCCAGTGCTATTACTAGACTTACCTATGATTCCTGCTCATAAAGAAAAATTAAGAGAACATTGGAAAAAATTGCATCCAGACTTTCAGATACTTACAGATGATTAGGGTAACCTGAAACCAAACTAAAATTTCTCAAACAAGTTCATCACGTCATTTTCCGTCAGTTTCGCTTCGCCCTCATGATCGGTACTTAGAATAGACTGTGCCAGTTCTGCTTTATTCTGCTGCAAGGCAAGAATTTTTTCTTCTATGCTTTTATTGGTAATCAGCTTATACACAAATACCGGCTTGTCCTGTCCAATCCGCCATGCACGATCTGAAGCTTGATCTTCAGCAGCAGGGTTCCACCATGGATCATAGTGAATGACCGTATCTGCGGCAGTTAGATTCAGACCGACCCCTCCTGCTTTCAGACTGATTAAAAATACCGGCACTTGTCCAGACTGAAATGCTGTAATGAC
>NZ_JPQO01000100.1 GCF_000773685.1 Acinetobacter sp. HR7
ATGTGGTTATTCGCCGATTCAATTTGAAAAGCTTATTTAAAGTTGAGATTGGCGTTTAGTTATAAATACTTTAATCATCACATAATCTATCAAATCATCCCTTACAAATCTGTAAAAATCTGCCCGGAACGACCCGTATATTTTTTATTCCCTGTAAATGGTTTTACCTAAAGAGTCGGAAATTTGCTATATTTGCTGTTTTTCTGCGATATCTATTTTCGACTGATTATGAATACGGCAATCCAAGCAGCTCTCGATCATGCAGTGCAAACCTTAAAGGCACAAAACGTACTCCCATCTGACTGGAACAACACAAGTAATTTGACGCGTACCAAAGACCGTAGCCACGGTGACTTTGCATCAAATATTGCCATGATCGCGTCTAAAGCTGCGGGAATGAAACCGCGTGATTTAGCAGAAAAAATCCTTGCTGCCCTGCCTGAAGTTGCAGACATCAGCAAAGCTGAGATTGCAGGCCCGGGTTTTATCAACTTTTTCCTGAATGCGGATCAGCGCTTCGCAGTTCTAGACCAGATTCAAGCGCAAAAAGAAAACTTCGGTCGCACCCAAGCCAATGCGGAAAAACGCATCCAGGTAGAATTTGTATCTGCTAATCCGACTTCTAGCCTACACGTCGGTCATGGCCGTGGTGCTGCCTACGGAATGACCGTTGCAAACCTGCTGGAAGCCACTGGTGCGAAAGTGGATCGTGAATATTATGTCAACGATGCTGGCCGTCAGATGGATATCCTGGCGACCTCTACGTACCTGCGTTATTTGGAACTACAAGGTCAGGAACTGGTATTTCCGAAAAATGCCTATCAAGGCGACTATGTTAAAGAAATCGCACAAAGCATTATCGACAAAGATGGTGATGTCTATGTCCGTCCAGTCGCAGACGTTTATAAAGACGTGCCTGAAGACGTGCAATATGCACCAGAACCCGATGCGGATGGCAACAAAGTCGTTCTGTCAGGTGACAAAGAAAAACATATCGATGGCCTGATTCATAACTCACAAAATTTACTGGGTGAAGGCTACCGTGTCTTCCATCAGGCTGCGCTGAAAGCCATTCTAGATGACATTAAAGATGACCTGGGTGAATTTGGTGTCACTTTCAACCAATGGTTCAGCGAAGCAACCCTGACTGAAAAAATTGATGAAGCGCTACAGACTTTAGATCAGCGTGGCTTCCTATACGAAAAAGATGGCAACATCTGGTTTAAATCGACCGAATTTGGTGATGAAAAAGACCGCGTGGTAAAACGCCGTAATGGTCAAACCACCTATTTCGCTTCTGACATCGCCTATCACCTGAACAAATTGCAACGTGGCTATACCGATATCGTAGATATCTGGGGTTCAGACCACCATGGCTATATCGCACGTGTTAAAGCTGCCATTGATGCGATGGGCTATGACTCGAAAAAACTGACTGTACTTTTGGTTCAGTTCGTGAGCTTATGGCGTGGTGGCGAGATGGTGCAAATGTCATCTCGTTCAGGCCAGTTCGTGACTTTGCGTGACCTGCGTAAAGAAGTCGGTAACGATGCGGCACGTTTCTACTACGTGATGCGTAAGTCTGAACAGCACATTGACTTCGACCTGGATCTTGCCGTTTCTCAAAGCAAGGACAATGCGGTGTACTACATCCAGTATGCCCATGCGCGTATCTGCCGTATGTTAGAGAAAGCTGCTGCAACTGGCGTAAACTTTGACGCTACAGCTGCACGTGCGTTTGCAGCTAAACTTGAACTGGATGCAGAAACTGAAATCCTGGCCAAACTGGCAGCTTATCCAGAAATCGTGGTGCGTGCCGCGAATAACTACGAACCGCACCAGGTGGGTAACTATCTGAAAGAATTGGCTGCCCTGTTCCACGGTTGGTACAATGAGAACAAGGTACTGGGTGATGATGCAGAACTGACTCAGGCCCGCCTACTGTTGTCTATCAATGTCCGCCAAGTCCTGCGTAACGGTCTGGAACTGTTAGGTGTGTCCGCTCCTGAGTCAATGTAAAGCACTGCTTTTACATTGATGCAAGACGAAGAGCTGTACTCAAAGTGAGCATGTAAGTAACCCAAAAATTATGACCTGTATGTTCACTTGGGCATACAGGTCAAAAATATGCTGTAAAGTTCGTGTATTGCATAATGACATTTGCGTCACGATCACATACGATGCAGAGAGTAAGAAGGCATAACCGCAGTTATGCCTTTTCTATCTGATAATAAATACAAAGAGGAAATCCCCAGTGTTTGGAAAAACGCAGCGCGGTGTATCTGAACGTCCGAACAAGCCTAAAAAACCATTGATTCCTGCATGGTTAGGCACACTTGTGATCATTTTAATCGTGTTAAGTTTTCTGGTGGCGCTCATGCTATGGAAGCCATGGGAACCTGTAAAACCAAACAACAATCAGACGACTTCTGAACATTATGAAGAAGAGGATACTAACAAGGATTATCGCTTCTATGATCTGTTGCCTAAACAGCAAGTTACCCCAATTCCTGAGCAGGCCGTACCTGAAACTACAAAACAGGATGCAGTGGTCATTGTCGAAGCACCAAAAGCGGAAGAAGAACAAACACCTGCAGAACCCGGATTGATTGATGAACCGGCTGCCCCTGTACACAGCTATATCCTGCAAGTGCGCAGCTATGATGATCCGGATCAGGCTGATGCCCGTCGTGCCGAAATTATTCTGAATGGCCTGTCTGCAGATGTGGTGCGAAGTGTGGAAAATGGCAAGGTCTGGTACCGTGTGGTTTCTGGTCCGTATGACTCGGTTGAGGCTGCCGTGATTGCCCAGCAAACCTTGCAACATAGCGGTATCGATTCAATTGTTGTGAAGCAGAAATAAATCACATATATAAAAAAGCGCCATTTGGTGCTTTTTTTTAACTTCTTTAAATTCCTCCCTTTCGTAAAGGAAGGTTAGGAGGGATTTTAATTGGCGGATTCAAGCGGCAAGTGCAACAGTATAAAAACCAGCCATAACTTCACTCGGTGTATACCAACCTAGCGTTTTTCTAGGACGATGGTTGAGCGCAAATTCTATCTGCTCTATTTGTTCGTTTGACACGT
>NZ_JPQO01000101.1 GCF_000773685.1 Acinetobacter sp. HR7
ATCTATTTCAGGACAAGACAGTATTTACCATTTAGCATAATGCTGCTCAAGTAAGGCATATTCGTTCAGCAAGATGATTTCCTGATCATCCTGCTGAATGGTACCGGATACCCGTGCCTGCCACTGGCTAAACTGGCTACCCACCAGCCGCAGGTTGAGATTCTCGTAACGGCGCCAGCCAGTCGTCACTTGTAGCTGCAATTTGTTATCCAATGAATGGATACTCCACTGATTGTCTGCTTCCTGCTGGAACAAGACATCCGCTAGCGCATAAATTTTGCCATTGATCCATAAGCAGTTTTCATTCCCAAAGCTTTCATTGACTCCAGAGGCCAGATTAATGCCGATCCGGTTCTGTTTCATATCCCAGAAATTACAGGACAACCAGAACCACGCCGTTTCAGGGCGCAGAAACCCGCAAGTATCATCTAATGATGCAAAGGTTCGGTCATTAAAAGGGATCGTTTCCCCATGTCGAGTCACAAAGTGGCCTTCACAGGTTAACGTCGTGAGCTTCTGGGTATAAGTCCAGCCATTAATCCCGGTCGGACTACACATACTGAGTGGTTCAGTGCCGGCACAAAAAATCCGAGCGCTGAGTTTGATGTCACCATATTTGGTCACAGTGATATAACGCACGCCATTGGCATGCTGAATTTCGATCTGATATGGAGATTTATGAAAATAGCTGTGATTAAACAATGGCTGTTCATCTAACACAGTATGTCGTGACAAGAAATTGATAGCATTCCATTCTTCAACTTCATTGGTCTGATGATTATAGATATAGAAAAAACCATGTCCTGCCCAGGCAATATCCGCAATTGCAACCCCAATACTGTAATGTTCATGTTGGATACTACAGAATTTGAATTTTTTGTATTTGAGATGCTTGCGCCAGCCTGTTACCACCTGGCCATAGGGGTTTTTGTACTGATAGCCTTTGTAATCGATACTTTTGGGAATTTCTTTAAAACGTCCGTAACGCGGTTGTCCATTTGCCTGAATTAAATCCATGTAAGGCATTCCATATACTACGTGGGAGAGTTGATACAGCCGTACTTGATATTATGCTAATTCCTAATCCTTGATAAGATTTTTTTTATACCGTTTATCGGCAAATGATTTGCAACGATTTGATTTTAATTTGAATCTTATTCTTTTTTAAAACTTCGAAATTTGAAATAGATATTGGGATACTTATGTTTAAGTGCCCTCTATATGAAACATGGTTTGGCGACAGGGATGTCGCCGTAAGGCTGAGGTATAGGGATATACCTTCAGCCTTACAAAAGATTTTTGTTACTTTTGATCTTTCAAAAGTAAATAACACTTAGGAATGGAAAGAAAATCTATTCGAACCTTGAAGTGCATGACTACTTAACCCAAAACCAATAAGCAGCCAATACTGATGTTACTTTGGAAAAGCCCAAAGTAACCAAAGGCTTTTTCTCGATTTAAATTTCAGGCGAAAAATCACTTTTGTTATATATAAAAAAAATCGTGCTGAATTGCTTCAACACGATTTTAAGCACTTTATCCCAATCTTCTCCTGTATAGAGAAGTTTAAGTAAATTACATATCAACCATTTCCACGCCATCAATACGTGCGACAGTCATCAAGTCCTTATCACCACGACCAGAAACTGTCGCAATAATAATTTGATCTTTGTCCATAGTTGGAGCCAGTTTAGTCACATAGGCCATCGCATGTGAACTTTCCAATGCCGGGATAATACCTTCGATACGAGTCAGGTCACGGAAACCTTGCAGCGCTTCCTGGTCATTAATTGGCACATAGTTCACGCGTTTCATGTCTTTCAGGAAGCTGTGCTCTGGACCTACACCTGGATAATCCAAACCTGCAGAAATTGAGTGAGTCTCAATGATCTGGCCTTGTTCATCTGACATCAGGTAAGTACGGTTACCATGCAGCACACCCACGTGACCAGCATTCAATGGTGCAGAGTGTTTACCAGTCTCGATACCGTAACCTGCAGCTTCAACACCATACATTTTCACGTCGTAATCATTCAGAAATGGATAGAATAAGCCCATCGCATTTGAACCACCACCTACACAAGCTACTAGCGCATCTGGTAGACGACCCGCTTGTTCCAGAATCTGACGACGTGCTTCACGACCAATAATTGACTGGAAATCACGCACCAGTTGTGGATATGGGTGTGGACCTGCAACTGTACCAATGACGTAATAAGTAGAATCGACATTTGTTACCCAGTCACGCATTGCTTCGTTCATGGCATCTTTCAGCGTTTTAGAGCCACTTTCTACCGGTACAACGGTTGCACCCAGTAAACGCATACGGTACACGTTCATTGCCTGTCGTTTTACGTCTTCTGCACCCATGAACACGACACATTCAAGACCTAAACGTGCAGCAATCGTTGCAGTTGCTACACCATGCTGACCTGCACCTGTTTCCGCAATGATACGTTTTTTGCCTGAAAGTTTTGCAAGTAGTGCCTGGCCAATCGTGTTATTCACTTTATGTGAACCGGTATGGTTCAGGTCTTCACGTTTCAAGTAAATCTGCGCACCACCCAACTCTTTAGACCATCGTTCAGCATGATAAAGCGGACTTGGACGACCTACGTAGTAAGCGAGGTCACGGTCGAATTCTGCCAGAAACTGTTCGTCATTTTTCATACGGAAATACAGCTTCTCCAGATCTTCTAGAGCTGCCATAAGAGTTTCTGACACAAAACGTCCGCCATGGATACCGAAATGCCCTTGTTCGTTCGGGAATTGGGTATAGTCAATCACATTATTTTGCTGATCCACGATGGACTCCTTGCATAAAGCGTTCTATGAGTTGTTGGTCTTTAATACCTTTTGCGGACTCGACACCGCCACTCACATCGACGGCATACGCCCGTGTAGTGAGAATTGCCTGTTCGACATTGTCAGGATTTAATCCACCTGCCAAGATCAAAGGGATATTGAGTTTAGGGAATGTGGTCCAGTCAAAGCTATGCCCTGTGCCACCTTTTAAATCCGGATGCCATGCGTCTAACAGCACTGCACTTGCGCCTGCATCCTGATAGTTTTGAATTTCTGCCACCACATCCAGACCGGGTTTAACCTGAATAGCTTTATACCAACGGCGTCCAACCTGTTTGCCAATCGACTGGCACTGTTCTGGTGTTTCATCACCGTGAAACTGCAGAATGTCCAGTGGCACAGTTTTTAAAATACTCTGGATGTCATCGGCACTACTATTGACGAATAATCCCACCGCCTGTACATAGGCTGAAACTGCCTGAACCAGTGTTTCAGCCTGCTCCAATGTCACACTGCGTGGGCTTGGTGGATAAAATACAAATCCTATCGCATCACAGCCTGCATTCACTACAGCATGTACATCTTCAACTCGGGTTATTCCACAAATTTTGGCACGGGTTCGCATATTGATTTGGCTCGAAAATTTTCTCAATGTCATAGCCGATCTATGAAATTGAACGAATCATTGTAAAGCAATTTATAGGGCTTGCGTAAAGTTCACACTGATATTTATTTATTCAGATTGTGTAAATTAAATGCTCGTCTTATACTGCGCTCACCTTGCAACAAGTCAAAGCCTCCTGCTTTAGGGAAGCTGGTGTAAATCCAGCACTGCCCCCGCAACGGTAAAAAATGAAACGTCAATCAATTTAAATCTTAGGTTTACGCCACTGCATAGAACAACATAAATATGTGGGAAGGTGGATTGGCAGCATGGCAATTGCCCTGCACATTTAAGTCCGGATACCTGCTTGTTGTGTTCTTTAACTCAATCATTCACGGGGAAGTGAATGTATGGAGCACATTATGTCTATTCAATTTCAACCGACTGCTTTGGTCGGTGCAATCGCACTTGCGTTGGGTTCTACTTCATCTGTTTTTGCCGAAACAACACCTAAAGCAAAAACATCTTTAGAGACCATTGTAGTGACCGCTACACGTTCTGAAGAAAAGATTGAAAATGTGCCTGCGCGTATTTCAATTATTGAGCCAAATATCGTTGAACAATCACCACTTGCGTCATTACCCCATTTACTCAATCGTGAAGCATCACTAAATATGGTGCAATCAGGTGGCTATGGTCAGCAAGCCTCAATCTTTTTAAGAGGAACCAACTCGACCCATACGCTTGTTTTACGTGATGGCGTCAAACTTAATAGCGCAACCACTGGCGTGGCCTCTTTATCTTATATTGATACAACTGATTTGAAACAAATTGAAGTTCTAAAAGGTCCTGCTTCTGTGTTGTATGGCACCAATGCCATTGGTGGTGTGGTTCAGCTCGTTTCGAAAACACCTGAAAAAAGCACTGCATTTATCACGGGTGAAATTGGGGAGAATAAAACATATAAATCTATTGTGGGTGGGGATCTCGCTGAAAATGGATTTTATGCACAAATTCGTGGTCAACGCTTAGAGTCCGACGGCACCCAAGTAACAGATGCTAAGCAATCCAATATTAAAACTGGCGAGTTTGAACAAAAAGGCTTCAGCACTAAAATTGGCTTTGAAAATGAAGATTTGGCAGTTTCATTGGACTATGCCCAAAATAAAGGTCAATCGACTTATGTTTCAAGCATTTTTTCCCCTGCACCTTCATATGCATTTTTAAGTTTAAAAAATAATAGTGTCGATTTTAATAATGAAAATATCAATCTAAAGGCAAAATACAAATTTTCTGATCGTTTTGAACTGAACGCACGTTTATCACAGTTTAAAGATGAAACTGAACAACTGAACTCGACAGACTTCGTCGATAGTAAAACTCAAGAAGCCGAACTTTATGCAAAGCTAAATTTTGCTCAGCATCAAAATATACTATTTGGTTCTACCTTCCAAAATACTAAAGCTGATGCGATTTCAAGTGCTTCGGCTTATCGTGGCAATGTCGATGCACAAGGCTACTATGTTCAACATCAGTACAATAATCACGGTTTAAATACGCAAGTTGGTCTACGTATTGAAGACAATGAACAGTTTGGTACACATACTGTCGGTCAGGTTGCTGCTCGCTATCAAGTTTTACCCAATACGAGTATTTATGGCAATTGGGGAACCGCATTTAGAGCACCAAACTTAAATGAGCTCTATGTAGGTTATTATGGCAACCCCAATTTAAAGCCCGAGGAAAGCGAATCTTTTGAAATCGGGTTAGATCAAACCCTGCCTCTTGGCTTTGCTGCAGGTGTATCGATGTATAGTAATAGCGTCAAAAATCTCATAGATTACAATGATAAAAATGGCTACATCATCGACAACGTGAGCAAGGCAAAATTTGAAGGTGTAGAAAGCTATCTTCATTGGCAACATAATCAACTATTTGCAAAACTTTCTCATAACTACGTGAAAGCAACC
This sequence comes from Acinetobacter sp. HR7, assembly GCF_000773685.1. GTDB lineage: Bacteria > Pseudomonadota > Gammaproteobacteria > Pseudomonadales > Moraxellaceae > Acinetobacter > Acinetobacter thermotolerans. The sequence goes on from NZ_JPQO01000101.1 coordinate 5,380, forward strand.
AATGAAGAAGCCCATCAAGAATTGGCCCGCCGACCTCGTCAAAGTTTCACTTTAACTGCAGGTTTTCAAAATTCGATTTATGGTATCAGCACCTCTCTTAACTCTAAATCAGCACCCAAAGACCATTCCAATGTCGCAGGCTATGCAACGATTGATTTAAATGCGTATTGGAATATCAATCCAAACATCAAGCTATTTACCAATATCGATAATATCGGTGATGTGCATTATGCAACTGCATCTTATGGCAATGGCTTGTTCTATATGAATGGCGGCCGCCTTGCCTCTGCCGGGGTCACCTTCAAATACTAAGTTCATTACCCTTTAGATAAATACTTTTGAGCATCATGTCATACCTATGGCATGATGCTTTTTAAATTGAGATATCAAAATTTTAAGGAAATTACATGGGCCACCGTTTAAGTAAAATCTATACCCGTACCGGCGACTCAGGCACTACAGGCCTCGGTGATGGCTCACGCGTAGCCAAGGATGACCTGCGTATCAATGCGCTTGGTGATGTCGACGAACTAAATGCCTGCATCGGCGTACTGCGTTCGCAAATCGCGGTAAGCAATATTGAAGATAAGGCCACTTGGGATAAGTCGTTAAGCCTGATCCAGCACTGGTTATTCGACTTGGGTGGTGAAGTTTGTATTCCTGGCTTTAATCTAGTTCAGCCAGTCTCAATTGAATTTCTGGAAAATGACATTGACCGCATGAATGAAGCTTTACCAATGCTGAAAGATTTCATTCTGCCAGCCGGTACACTGGTTTGCAGCTTTGCCCATCAGGCCCGTGCAGTATGCCGTCGCGCTGAGCGCAGTGTCATGTCGGTACATCACCGTGACCAGAATATTCAGCCCACATCGCTACAGTTACTCAACCGTCTATCAGACTGGTTGTTTGTCGCTTCCCGTACCCTGCAACGCGCTGAAGGTGGCTCAGAAGTCCTCTGGCAGAAAAATATCAATGACACGATTGATCAATAAATCCACTAAAACGTACTAAATTTCACGGAAAATTCTGCGCCAACGGTATTTGCAACAAAGTATTTCAGGCGCAGAATAACGTCATTCTCCTGTAACTATTCCTCATCATCATGTTTTTATCTTCACTTTTTCAGGTTATCGCGACATGCGCATAATAGGGCATCGCGGTGCACGTGGAGAAGCGCCAGAAAATACCTTGGGCGGTTTTCAATATATCCAAGACATCGGGATTCGTGCGGTTGAATTTGATGTTCGACAATTGAAAGATAATGCCCTGATTATCATGCATGATGATAATTTTGTTCGTACCACAGGCCAGCAAAAGCATCTATATGAATGCAGTCATGATGAACTGCGTCCCTATAACCACGCGGTAAAATGGTCAGAGTGGAATCGAGTTGAACCCACTCCTCTACTTAATCAAACCCTGAAAGTCATTCACAACTTTGACCATATTGAAGTCGAAGTCAAAGAAGTGGCCTCAGAAGCTGCGGCAGAAAAATTGACCTTAGAGTTACAGCAACAGCTGAAAGGTTTTGAACATTCTGCGATTATCACCAGCTTTGATACCAAGATCCATGCGGCACTGCAACAACAGAAATCACAGTTTAAACGTGGTTTGTTAATTGAAAACGATATTAAGCATAAAGCCATTGATCAGGCTTTAGAACTAGGATGCTGCCAGATTGGCTGGATGAATGAACTGGCAGATCAGGACATCATTAAAGCCACCCAAGCAGCAAAACTGAATATCAGTGTCTGGACCGTGAATGATGTTGAACGTGCCAAAGAACTGCGCGATCTTGGGGTACAAGGCTTGATTACCGATTTTCCGAAACTGATGCTGCAACAGCTATAAGTTCCAAATGATGTTTTTACAACCTCTTCACCAAGAGGTTTTATTTTATCTAAAGCCTTAATTTCAACAGCAGTTACATATATTTTGTGATGTTTGCTCCAATTTTCTTCATATTGTTCCGAATATAAAGCGACTAAAAGACCATTCTATAAAAGTATAACTCTCTCTAAACGGTACATCTTTAGAAAAATAAAGCCTTGAGCTTTTGATTGATAATACTGATACACAAATGAAATTATGTGGTTTTTTCCACTTTTTAACTGTTGAAGTTTCTCAATTTAACTTTGAAAAACGGCATCTTGTCACAACCTAAAAATGGCATTTTTCGTTTTAATTATTCTGTTACTCATAAGTACAATACACCTGTATATAAATGCTAGTGCCACCCTGCTGCACATGCTAATATGCTTAAGTTCTATCCGTTATAAAAACAACTGGATTGGAATTTTTTTAGATATACCTTCCTAGGTTCAGAAACATTTTTCCTAGGTTCCAGGAGTGCTGTTGGAGATGAATGCTCCCCTACCTCAAGCCCCAATTAACTGGGTCGCTGTGTTTGCTCTGGTTGTATTACCAATCGTAGCAGTCATCGCAATTCCCTTGTACGCGTACCACCATGATTTCAGTCTCGCAGCCTGGATCAGCATGTTTGTTTTACTTGGCGTGAGTAGCCTGGGTATTACTGCAGGTTACCACCGTCTTTGGGCACACCGTGCTTATGAAGCAACTTTACCACTAAAAATTATTTTAATGATCATGGGTACATTTGCTGTACAAAACAGTATTTTGTACTGGGGTTCTGGTCACCGTACCCATCACCGCCATGTCGATGATATCGAAAAAGACCCCTACTCAATCAAAAACGGCTTCTGGTATGCACACTTGGGCTGGATGCTTCGTGACTATCCAGCAGCTGAACCAAACTATAAAAATGCACCTGATTTGCTCAATGACAAACTGGTGATGTTTCAGCACAAATACTACATTCTATTGGTCATCGCAGTACACGCTGCCATCCTGTTGCCAATCGGCTGGGCTGTCGGTGATGTCTGGGGCGTACTGTTACTGGGCGGTCTGGTTCGTCTGATCCTGAGCCATCACGTGACTTTCTTCATTAACTCGCTTTGCCACATGTGGGGTTCTCGTCCATATACGGATGAAAATACCGCACGAGATAACTTCTGGTTAGCGATTGCAACTTGGGGTGAGGGTTATCACAACTACCACCACATCTTCCAGTACGACTACCGTAATGGCGTGAAATGGTGGCAATATGACCCAACAAAATGGCTAATCTGGACTTGTTCAAAACTTGGTCTGGCAAAAAACCTGCGCCGTATTCCAAGCTTCAACATCAAGAAAGCTGAACTGGCGATGAAGTTCAAATATGCTGAGCAAGACCTTGCCGTATATGGCCATGACGTGAATGAAGACATTGCCAATGTTAAAAGCAAGATCTCTCAGGAATATGATGCTTTCACCCAAACCCTGAATGACTGGGCCAAGCTGAAAGAAAAAGAGCTTCAAGTGAAAAAGGCAGCAGTTGCCGAGAAAATTCATCAGATGGATGGCAAGCTAAAAATGGAATTCCAGCTGGTGGAACAGCGCCTGTCTCATCACCGTGAAACCCTGAATTTGCTGGTTCGCAACTTAAAAAAAGCACCAGTTTCCGAATAAGTTAAAAACTTTAAAAACGCTCCAGATTTGGGGCGTTTTTTATTTAGAACCAGCAAAAATGTTCAACAGTTTTCAACATTATTCTTTGTTATAGTGAACTAAATAAAAGTTGAATCTGATCGCTATGCAATTTAATCCGCGCTACAACACTCTCTCTCCCCGTCTTTACCATCATCAGCCACCACTACCGTTAAAAGGGGCCAAAGCCGGTCATTTCAATGAAGCTTTGGCCGATCAGCTGCAATGGTCAGAACAGGACAAAGCTGAATGGGTAGAAATCTGTAGCGGTCAGAAAACCTTTGCTGAATTTGAACCGCTGGCCATGGTCTATGCCGGACATCAGTTTGGTCAGTGGGCGGGGCAGCTCGGTGATGGACGTGGTTTGCTGATCGCCCAGATTCTGGATAAAGATCACCAGACGATTGACCTGCATTTAAAAGGTGCTGGTGCAACGCCTTATTCTCGTATGGGTGATGGTCGCGCCGTGCTGCGTTCCGTAATCCGTGAATATCTGGCAGGTCATGCCTTGAACTGTCTGGGTATTCCTTCCAGCAATGCGGTCGGTTTTACTTCATCTGCCCAAGGGGTACAGCGTGAAAAGCTCGAACCTGGCGCGATGCTACTACGCACTTCGGACTGTCATATCCGCTTTGGGCATTTTGAATGGATCAATCAGTATCAGCCTGATCTGCTGCCTGAATTCACCCAGAAATGTATCGAATGGCATTATCCAGAGTGTCTGCAGGCTGAACAGCCTGTACTCGCCTTTGCTACTCAGGTGGTACAACGTACTGCAGTCATGATTGCCAAATGGCAGCTGGTTGGTTTTGCCCATGGCGTAATGAATACCGATAATTTAAATATTACCGGTTCAACGCTGGACTTTGGCCCGTATGGTTTTATGGAGCGTTTCCGCCCGAACTGGATTAACAACCACTCCGATTATCAGGGCCGCTATACCTATCAAAACCAACCAAGCATTGGGCATTGGAACCTCTGGACCTGGCTGAATAATCTGGTTCCTCTCTGCCCTGCAAATTATGACAAAGAGCAATGGAAGCAAGATTTAGCTGCATGTTTAGAGCACTATGAACCGACCTTCTTAGAGCATTATAAACATGGCTTAAATCAGAAAATGGGTTTACCAAGTTTCCATAAAGACAGTTTTGATTGTGCCATGGCCTTCTTAAGAATCCTGCAAAGCGAGCAGCTCGACTATACCCAGAGCTTTATCCGTCTGCAGAACAAAGAATATGAAGCGATCAAGGATGACTGTCTGGATCGTCGTAGTTTTGAAAGTTTCTTGAGTCAGTATCAGGCGATCCGTGAATACCAAGATACCGATGAGCTAGATGCAGAAATGGTGAAAGCCAATCCACAGTATATTTTGCGCAATCACATGGCACAGAAAGCGATTGAACTGGCGGAAGCAGATGACTTTTCAGAAGTCGATCGTTTATTCAAGTTACTCAGCCAGCCATTTACTCAGCAGCCGGAACTGGAACAGCCTGAAGACCTCGGCCCATTACCAAGTGATGTGCCTGAAGTCATGGTCAGCTGTTCGTCTTAATTTATTCACAACACAACTAAAAACTGTGGATAATTTAAACATTATCCACAGTTTTTCTTTGAATTATTCACAACTTATGTGCTTACATCAGATTGCCGTCCAAACCACCCTTACTCTTTCTGAAACCAGCTGTAGTCAACCATTTGGTGAAGGCTGTGATGTCTATAAAGTGCTGGATAAAGTTTTTATGCTACAGTTTCATCTGCAAGGCAAAGCTGCAATCAACCTGAAAGTTGAACCGGAACATGGTGATATGCTACGTGATATTTATCCTTATATCCGTGCGGGTTGGCATATGAATAAACGCCATTGGATTACAGTATTTGAAGATGATGGACTGGATAAATCTCTGGTACAGGATCTGGTTATAAATTCTTATGAGCTGGTGGTTTCCAAATTACCCAAGGTTAAACGACAACGACTGGAACTCTTGCAGCAAATTAAATAGCTTTCATTCCATATAAATCATTTATCAACTTTTGACATCCTCTCCGACCTAAAGGACGGAGATTCCTCCTGCGAGACGCCCATGTCCGAGCGCAAGAATATTCAGTGCTGAGTTTATATCTCTA
>NZ_JPQO01000102.1 GCF_000773685.1 Acinetobacter sp. HR7
TGAATCTGCGAAATAAAAAAAGCTGCTCGAAAGCAGCTTTTTGAAATCTGAAGATTTAGTTTGTTTACAGCGGTTTAAAGCCCTGCTGACGCCATGCTTCATAGACGATGATAGCGGTTGCATTGGAGAGGTTTAGACTGCGAGAATTTTCTGTCATCGGCAAACGGATCCAGTGCTCTTTGGGAAACATCATGCGTACGTTTTCCGGCAGACCACGGGTTTCTGGACCCATCAGTAAGGCCACTGGACGATTTAGATCAGAAGTATGCGGCGTTTCAAAACCTTTGGTGGTCAGTGGATATACGGTATCACGCGTAATACCTTGGCTTTCCAGATTAGCCAGACATTCTTCGATATTTTCCCAGATCTGCATACGTGCATATTCATGGTAATCCAGACCGGCACGTTTCAGCTTTTTGTCATCCAGTTCAAAACCCAGTGGCTTGATCAGATGTAACTGTGCTCCCGTGTTTGCACATAGGCGAATGATATTCCCTGTATTGGATGGAATTTCAGGTTCATATAAAACAACATGGATCACAGCATTTCTCTACTTTTGGGGAGATAAGTGGCCTTTTACGACCACTTCAGTTTTTCACGTAAATTCACCACTTCACCAATGATGGTCAAGGTGGGTGCTTGAATATGGTGCTCAGACACCTTAGATGCAATATCTTGGAGCGTGCCGACCAGCACTTTTTGCTCTGGTGTGGTGCCTTTGGACACCAAGGCCACAGGCATATCTGGGCGCTGGCCATGGGCAATCAGTTGCTGGCAGATTTTTTCCAGTCCGACCAAGCCCATATACAGTACCAGCGTCTGGTTTTCATAAACCAGTTCATTCCAAGGCAGTTCAGGAGAACCTTCTTTTAAATGGCCCGTCAGGAAACGGACACTTTGCGCATAGTTGCGGTGGGTCAATGGAATGCCTGCATAGGCTGAACAGCCAGAAGCTGCGGTAATACCCGGTACCACCTGGAATGGCACGCCGGCAGCAAACAGCTCTTCGATCTCTTCACCGCCACGGCCAAAGATAAACGGATCACCACCTTTCAGGCGGCAAACGCGCTTGCCTGCTTTGGCATATTTCACCAGCAAGGCATTAATGCCTTCTTGTGGTACGGCATGATTGGAACGTGCTTTACCGACGTAGACTTTTTCAGCATCACGACGACAGAGTTCCATAATCGGATCAGAAACCAGACGGTCATAGATCACCACATCCGACTGTTGCATCAGGCGTAAGGCTTTCAGTGTGAGCAGTTCTGGATCGCCTGGACCCGCACCCACCAGATAGACTTCACCATTCGGTTTTTGCCATTCGTTCAGCGCCTGTTCAATCAGACGATCTGCTTCAGCCAGGTTGTCATTAAATACCTGCTCTTTCAACGGACTAGCGTACAAGTCTTCCCAGAAGATACGGCGTTCATCTGGGTTACTGATTTTTGCTTTTATAGCACTACGCCATTTCCCGGAAAATGCAGCCAGTGCGCCCATGCCATGTGGAATAGTCGCTTCTAGCTGGGTACGGATCTGACGCGATAACACCGGTGACGTGCCATTGCTGGCGACTGAAATCACCAGTGGTGAACGGTCAATAATTGCAGGAACCATGAAACGGCAATGCGGTGGATCATCCACACTATTCACTAGTACATTTTCAGCTTCACAGGCTTCAAAGACCTGACGGTTAACTTCAGCATCATCGGTTGCTGCAATCACCAGACGGTAGAAACGTAAAGGAATTTCAGGATTGAAAGGTGTCTGAACATATTGACCGGCGGTCGCCTGAACAATCTCAAGCAGACCCGCTTCGATCTCAGGTGCTACCACGGAAATGATTGCACCTGCTTTCTGCAGAAGAACTGCCTTGCGGTAAGCAATATGTCCACCACCGACAATCAGACAAGGTTGCTGCTGCAACTTTAACGAGATTGGGAAAATATCCACGAAAAGCCTCAAATTTTAAGATCTGACTGTCTAAGCAATTTTCATGCACATTTTGGTGCAGACACCGAATTTTTAGTCGATGTACTCTGCACCGCCCATGTAAGGACGTAAAACTTCAGGAATTTCGATCGAGCCATCAGCACGTTGATAGTTTTCCATCACGGCTAATAAAGTACGACCCACAGCCAAACCTGAACCGTTCAGGGTATGCACGAATTCAGTTTTCTTCTGATCCACACGGTAACGCGCTTTCATACGGCGTGCCTGGAAGTCCCACATGTTAGAACATGAAGAAATTTCACGATAGGTATTTTGGCTAGGTACCCAAACTTCAAGGTCATAAGTTTTGCATGCACCAAAGCCCATATCACCGCCACACAGCACAATTTTACGATATGGCAAGCCAAGAGCCTGCAAGATGCCTTCAGCATGACCTGTCAATTCTTCCAGTGCCTGCATAGAATCTTCAGGTTTCACGATCTGAACCATTTCTACTTTATCGAACTGGTGCTGACGGATCAGGCCACGTGTGTCACGACCATAAGAGCCGGCTTCACTACGGAAACATGGCGTATGTGCAGCATATTTTAGTGGTAGACGGTCGGCATCAATGATTTCATCACGAACGAAGTTAGTCACTGGTACTTCTGCAGTCGGAATCAGGTAAAACTCTTTCTCACCTTGCAACTTGAACAGGTCTTCTTCAAATTTTGGTAATTGACCCGTACCACGTAGAGAATCAGCGTTCACCAAGTAAGGCACATAGGCTTCGGTATAACCATTTTTCAGAGTATGGGTGTCCAGCATAAACTGGGTAATCGCACGTTGCAGACGCGCCAATGGACCTTTCAGGACACTAAAACGGGAACCAGTTAACTTAGTCGCAGTTTCAAATTCCAGACCACCCATCATTTCACCAAGATCAGTGTGGTCTTTGATTTCGAAGTCAAAAGTACGTGGTGTACCCCATTTCAGGATTTCCACGTTGTCATTTTCATCTTTACCTGCTGGTACTGATTCATGTGGCAGGTTAGGAATAGATAAAGATTTCTCTTCAAGCTCAGCTTGCAGTTCAGCCAGTGCAGCTTCAGCAGCTTTGATTTCATCACCAATCGCAGCCATGCGTGCCATGATTTCAGAGGCATCGCCACCGGCTTTCTTGATTTGGCCAACCTGTTTCGCACCCGCATTACGCTCAGCTTGCAGCGATTCAGTTTTGGACTGAATTTCCTTACGGCGAGCTTCCAGTGATGCCCACTCTTCGACATTCAGCTGAACACCACGTTTTGCCAAGGCTAAATTTACAGCCTCAATATTATTTCTGAGTAATTTCGGGTCGATCATAGCCAATCTTTAGATAAGAAAAAAACTGGCTATAGTGTAAGCTCTTAACGCTAAAAAATACAGTAACCCATCGGGTGGCTGGCCTTTATTAGCACAATATTTAAGGGGTTGTTGCTACCAATCCGGTTAAATATTCTGGCTTGATCAGCTTCGCCAGGTCAGTATAGGAAATTTTCAGCTCTGGCATACCCATCGTGTAATCGGCCAGTTCATACAGCGGATAAACCAGTACCAAGCCATTCGCACCAAAGTAGAAATTATCGCTCAGTTTCAGCTGTTCCTTGTTAATGCCCCGTGCATTTAGCCAAACCAGATTAGAATCATATAAGGTATCTAAAAGTTTCTGTTCTGAACCTTTCTGCAAAATATCTTCTAAAGCAATACGCTTCTGTTTGTTTAAATCCAGATTAACGTATTCAGTATGGTATAGCCCATGCTCAGCACCGGTCTTGAAGTTGTAGGTCTTAATGACAAAGGTTGCCAGATCATAACGCTGCCCGACCAAGCTCACAGTCATGGAACGCTGTTCTACACTGTTCACCTCATCCTCAGTGGCTTTCGTTTGCTGTACTTTAAACGCTACCGGTTCAGCGCGTTTCAGACGTTCAAGGAAATAATCATCAATCCAGGCGACATTGCTTTGTATAGTTTGCAGATCAAAACGGGTACAACCTTCTTTTTCACAGGATAAAGTCCGCGCACCTTCTACTGCGACCGTCTTGGCTTGGATCAATGGAATCGTATCCTGCTTCTGCTCAACTACCGTTTGTGCCTGTGGCTGTTCCTGTTGCTGACATCCAAACAATCCACCCATGCTGATGGTAATCAAGCTCATCCACAGTACCGGTTTCAATTGCTGCATCTTCATCCTGAAATCCTTGGGTTTGGCGTTTTAATCACAAGAGGTTGTCTACTATACAAAGCTCAGCTCAGGATTGACACGTCCGCATAGTCACAAACCTGATTTCATTGGTATTCCTGAGCACTTTCCGATCAGTTAACCATAAAAAAGGCAGCCTGATTGGGCTGCCTCATGGATATATCTAACCTGAGTTCGATATA
>NZ_JPQO01000103.1 GCF_000773685.1 Acinetobacter sp. HR7
TCACTACAAGATTAAAAAAATTATTCAATGCTTTTGTGTTGATATTCCTGCTTCCAAAACAGCCTTATTACTCAATTTAAATCGTAATACGATTAACTATTGGTACATGCTTTTTAGAGAAACTATCTATGATCATCAAACAGATTTAAGAGCTAAGTTTGTTGGTTCAATAGAAGTAGATGAAAGCTATTTTGGAGCGAAAAGGCAACGTGGGTTTCATGGAAAGTTAAAGCGTGGTCGTGGGACTCTAAAACAGCCAGTATTTGGAATATTCGAACGTAATGGGCGCGTCTATACTGAAATCGTACCTGACTGTAAAATGAAGACTTTACAAGAGGTTATCATTGGTAAAGTTTCACTTGAGAGTGTGATTTATAGTGATGGATGGCGTGGCTATAATGGTCTTGTTGATGTGGGTTATTCAAAGCATTTTAGGGTAAATCACGGAGCAAATGAGTTTGCTAGAGGAGAATGTCATATAAATGGAATAGAATCATTTTGGAGCTTTTGTAAAAGAAGGCTAGCAAAGTTTAACGGCATATCAAAAGAGTACTTTGATTATCATCTTAAAGAAACTGAATGGCGTTGGATGAGGGAACCTAATGAGTTAGCAACTGAGCTGTGGAACCTCATTAGGTAAAATTAAGTGTAAATCTGCTAGTCTAGAGCC
>NZ_JPQO01000104.1 GCF_000773685.1 Acinetobacter sp. HR7
TCCGTCAATGCGTAAGTCCTACAAATGTACTTGAAGACAAGCAAGTGATTGTTGGTTTTGAACATACTTCAATGATGGATGCTGTGCTCTCTCTGGCACTCTTTCAGATTTATGACATGAAAATTCATACCCTGATCAAAAAAGAGCTATTTAAAGGTCCCTTCAAACCATTACTAGAATCGATTGGCGGTATTGCGGTTGATCGTAAGTCCAATCAGGATATCGTCAGCCAGATGGTAGAGGCTTTTCAAAGTCATGAAAAATTTAATCTGGTGATTGCCCCTGAAGCGACCCGTGCCAAAAATGGTGAAGCGCGCAAACCGATCCGTACTGGTTTCTGGCATATTGCTAAAGCTGCGAATGTACCGATTGTATTAATGTATGCCAATGCCAAAACCAAACAAGGTGGTATTTTTGGCAAGATTTATCCAAGCGAAATCAATCATGACCTTGCCCTGTTAAAACAGCTCTATAAAGAGAAAGTAGGCTTGGACATCATCATTCCAGAAAAGAAATAATTCACTGCAAATGAGATGTTATCTTGCTATAGCATCTCATTTTCTTACTTTATAAAAACATTTCCCCTCTCTCTTCATTTACATAATTTGTTTAAAAGCAGCCCGTCTCGTCTATTTTTTTGTCATTATCGTTAATTCTAAAAAGCAGGCTCTTTTTTTGAAAAAAGCGCTTATGGTAGAATTTGCGCAATTCGATAGGCATACAGCCAATCTACAAGGAGCATATTTCGCATGGCGGGTCATTCCAAGTGGGCCAATATTAAGCATCGTAAAGCAAAACAAGATGCTAGTCGTGGTAAGTTATTTACCAAATACATTCGTGAATTAACCACTGCAGCAAGACTTGGCGGTCCTGATGCAGGCAGTAACCCACGTCTACGTGCTGTTGTCGAAAAAGCATTATCTGTAAACATGACTCGTGACACCATTAACCGCGCGATTCAACGTGGTGCTGGTGGCGATGACAATGACAACCTGAAAGAAGTGACTTATGAAGGTTACGGCGTTGGTGGCGTAGCAGTGATTGTGGAAACCATGACTGATAACCTGAACCGTACCGTTCCAGACGTACGTCACTGCTTTACTAAAAATGACGGTAACCTGGGCACTAATGGTTCCGTATCCTTCATGTTCACCAAACGTGGTGAGATCACTTTTGAAGATGTGGCTTTAGAAGATCAAATCATGGAAGTGGCTTTAGAAGCTGGTGCAGAAGACATCGAAGTGGATGAAGATGAAATTCTAGTCATCACCACTCCTGAAACTTTCGGTACTGTTCAGGATGCATTGACTGCTGCAGGTTTAAAATCTGATAATGCAGAAGTTGTAATGAGCGCTGCAACCAAAGCTGAAATCACCGACATCGATCAAGCCAAGAAAATCATGCGTATGATTGACATGCTTGAAGATCTGGACGATGTTCAAAACGTTTACACCAACGTTGAATTCTCTGAAGAAGTTTTAGCGCAACTTGATGCTTAATCTTCTCAGAATCAAAAAACGCACCTTGGGGTGCGTTTTTTATGTGCATTAAAATAGTATTAAAATAAAAATGTTATTCTCGATTTTTAAACTTTATTCAATAAGCCACTGCAGTTAAAGACATTGTATTCCTTGATCACAAAGCTGGAATGCAATGCCACCACATGTTCAATCTTGCCAATCTTGTTGAGCAGGATCTCACTGTAGTTCTCCATGTCCCGCGCCACCACTTCGACAATAAAATCCGCAGACTGCCCTGTCACCAGGAAGGCATTGATCACTTCCGGAATACTTTCCAGCTCACCGAGGAATTTGGCAAAGGTATCACTATCGTGCTTGCTCAAGGAGACCTGTAATAACACATGCAGGTTAAAGCCGAGTTTTTGATAGTTAATTTCCCGCTTTAAGCCACTGATAATATTCTGGTCAATCAAATGCTTGATACGACGATGGACAGAGCTGACCGACAGATTTACCCGCTCGGAAAGTTCATTCAGGTTGACATCCTCATGAGTTAAAATTTCGAGAATGTGCTTATCAAACCTGTCTAATTCCATCTCTAATCTCTTGTTGCTTTATTCAAATACATCATTGTTTTGCTGATAGTATTGATAATTTTTTCATAAATTACCAGTTCTTTGAAAAAATATACCAAACCCGTCGCTTAAGTTGCTTGATGTAATCTTCCTTACCATTCATCGTATAAAATGCCTTTCAGATAAGCGTAAATACCCAATAAAGCCCTATTTATTATAAGGAATAAATTCGTTATGGATAAAAATCTTAAAAATAGTGCGCTTTTCAAAACGTGACTATTCTCTTGATCCTAGACAGTATCGTGG
>NZ_JPQO01000105.1 GCF_000773685.1 Acinetobacter sp. HR7
TTATATCGAACTCAGGTTAAAGCAATCAATTGAAAGTACTACGTACCTGACAAAAAGCAGCCTAATTTTGTATCAGGCTGCTTTTTCATTAGGGATCTGACTCTGCATAGGATTCTCTATCGATTGATGCTTTCAATGCTTGGAATCACCTAAGTTGCTGAAGAAACCTAAAATGTTGTGACTGAATCCGATTCATGAACGGCTGATGAAATAGATCGAAATGCCCACATTCCTCTTCAAAATACTCGATATGGCCTGATTTTTGGGCGGTCTTACGTGTTCTTGAAATCGGAATCAATGAATCTTGCTTAGCTCCAACGATCAAGGTCGGCGTTTGAATTTTATGGCTGATCGCGATGGGGCGATAAAATGGGATCGTCAATACAATTCTGGCAGGTACTTGATTATCCCAATGCTGATTTTCAGGAATTAACGAGTAATATCCATCATAGCAATCTTTGCCTGAAAGTACTGCAAACCGGTTTTTGGCAACCACGCTCATATTCTTGGCTTTTCCAAAAACACGATAGCACATATCCGTAAGCGCTAAGAAAGTTGCAGGCAAAAGATATTGGATTGGATATTTGCAAAGGCTTGCCAATCCGTCGACATGGGGAAAATTGGCAATGACGGCACGGTAATTCTGCTCACTGGCAAGTGTTAAGACATGTCCCCCGCTAAAGGAATATCCCCATAAAATGAGGTCTTTTTCAGTCAGATTGAACTCATCTTTAATATATTGAATGACCGCTTTCCAATCCTTCAATTGACTGTTTTTATCAACGAGATTTTTATATTTTCCACTACTCTTACCAAATCCGCGATGATCAAAACAGCAAATATTATAGCCCTGTTCCAGATAAGCTTGAATGTAAAGGTCTAGAGCGCAACTTTTATCACCACCCAAGCCATGTGCCATGATTACAAAGGGTAAGTCTTTATTATTTATATATAAATCAGCCTGAATGTGAAACGACTCTATGGGAATTAGAATATTTTTTATCTGCATCACGCATTCCTTGTAATACGGTTCTTTTTTTAATTATTTGTAATAAGTGCAGGGAGCACTTATTACAAAACTTACCGCATTTAGCTAAGCAGTCAATAATCTGGAGAATAATTTTGTCGCTGAAATATTGAAATGACGAGGAGGTACTTGTACACCTGCTGATGCTAGATCAGAAACAAGTTCAGTACGGAACGTATTGTAATCTACTTCTACAGCATGCCGTTGCCCACCCTCAAATTTGTAGTGAGGATGATCCAGCTCATGTTGGATTGCTGCTTTCATATCTTTTGGACGCTTATACTTGCCCAAGATTTCCTGACAAGCGATACGTGCCTGGAAGTCTGCTAATGGCCAGATACAACCAATCGGCTGGAACAATCCAATAAAGTATAAATTGTCATAATCCGCATGCATCATTTTACGATACAGCGGTATTTTTTCAGCATGCTGGAAATTGATAAATTCAGGGTCAAAGAATGGGAATACAGTCCAGAATCCGGTACAGCAACAAACGATGTCAAACTCTTGCTTGGTACCATCGGTAAATTCAACTGTTTTGCCATCTAATTTTTTAATGGCTGGTTTAGGCTTGACCTTCCCATGGCGAACATAATCAATTAAATCTGAGTTGACTGTCGGATGCTGGCTTAATACTGGCTTCGTCGTTGGAGGTAATCCAAAACTCTCATAATTACCAGTCAGGATTTTTAAAGATTTGGTCAGAATGCTCTGACGTGTTTTAGGACGTAAATTCTCTAAGGCTTTTGCGACCATATCACTTGGAAGGCCAAGCAGAAATTTTGGCAGGAACCATTGAGGGCTACGCATTGAGAGGTAAACATCTTTACTGACGCGTGCGGCTTCTACTGCGACATCACAGCCTGAGTTCCCGGCTCCAATCACTAAAATCTTTTTATCACGCCATTCATCATTCACACCTTTAAAATCATGTGAATGCATCCATTTGCCGGTAAATTTGCCTTCATATTTTGGATACTTTGGCATCCAGTGATGGCCATTACACACCATCAGATACTGATAAATTTTTTGGTGCTTCTGCCCTTCTGCATCGGTGTAATCCACTTGCCACTGACCGTCAGCCATACGTTCAACATGATCTACGGTATGGTTAAACTTGATCTGGTCATACACCTGAAAGTATTTACTATAGTTCTCGAAATATTGTTGTAGCTGATCATGCCGTGGGTAATCTGGATAATGATCCGGCATCGGGTAATCTTCATACTCTGAAAGTTTTTTGGAACTGATAATATGCGTGTTCTCATAAACAGATGAATGACCTGTTTTTGAGTTAAATACCCAGTTTCCGCCAACTTTGTCATTCTTTTCAAATAGATCAAACGCTATATTATATTCTTTACAGTTTTTTGCTGCGGCAATGCCTGAAGGGCCTGCGCCAATAATGCAGACAGTTTTATTCATTTTCAGCTCCATGAAAATATTTTAATCTAAAATCCGTCACGTGTCGGTTTTTAAAATATAGGGTAGTTTTTTTAGGAAATCAATGAGGGGATGTAAGATGCTGATGAATGAAGTGAAGATGCCAGTTCAGAAAAGAAGTATCGAGCGTCTGGAAAAAGTGATTCAAACCACCATAGATCTTTTAGAAACCAGGGCTTTAGCTGAATGCAACATCCAGGAAATTTCACAAATTTCAGGT
This sequence comes from Acinetobacter sp. HR7, assembly GCF_000773685.1. Lineage (GTDB taxonomy): Bacteria > Pseudomonadota > Gammaproteobacteria > Pseudomonadales > Moraxellaceae > Acinetobacter > Acinetobacter thermotolerans. Next base: position 2,691 of record NZ_JPQO01000105.1, read on the forward strand.
GTGCCACGAAATCATATCTATCAGTATTTTCCTACGATAGATCATCTGTTTAGCTTAATCGTAAATCGGTATTTCCAAAAATTGCAAAGTTACTTGACCCATAATGCTCAGATCTACAAGACATGGTCAGTGCTGGACATCATTCAAGATGCCTTGAGTAACGCCTCTGCTTTTTATAACCAGAATAAGCCAGCCAGCATGCTGATTCTGGGTGGTCCGGTAAACATTGAAGGTTTTAGCCTTCAAGAAGCTGTGATCGAAGAGATATCCAAAGAGTTCGTCAAAATTTTTACCCAAAAGGAAAATCCTTTAACGCTCAAAAAAACCGAAGATATCACCATCATGATTGAATTAATTTTCTCGTTGATGAAACACAGCTTTTATCGTTATGGCTATATTACTGAGGAATTGCAGCAAGAAGCCCTACTGGTTTGCGAAGCTTATCTGGAGAAAAAAGCTTATATTTAATCTAAAGACCAGACAAAAAAAAGCTCATCCGCGGGACGGATGAGCTTAGAAAAACAAGAATAAGAAATAAATCAGAAACTACAGCCTTAGTATCTGGGCGAGAATTATACAGATCACTTCTTAAACAATAAAAGACTTTATATGTATAATATAATACATAAAAACTATTATTTGATTTAATCTATATTATGCAGTCCATGTCAAAACCAGCATTAAACACTTCAATTGCTCTATTTTTTAATTAAATGTTTTAACTTTTAAGCCTTCTACGGGTCGTATTACCCAAAACGTCCAGTAATATAAGCCTCAGTCAACTCATGATCAGGTTGAGAAAAGACTTTTTCTGTTGCATTCACTTCAATTAAATGACCCAGGTGGAAATATGCTGTTCGGTTGGATACACGCGCTGCCTGTTGCATCGAGTGCGTGACGATTGCAATCGTGTACTGCTGCGCTAATTCACTTATCAGTTCTTCAACTTTGGCGGTTGCAATCGGATCAAGTGCTGAACAGGGTTCATCCATTAAAATCACCTCAGGCGAAACTGCAATGGTACGTGCAATACATAAACGCTGCTGCTGTCCACCTGACAGGCTTGTTCCTGGTTGATTCAGTCGATCTTTTACCTCAGCCCATAACCCCGCCTTACGTAAACTGTTCTCAACAATTTCTTCCAGATCATATCGATCTCGAGCTAGTCCATGCAGTTTTGGACCATAAGCCACATTTTCAAAAATTGATTTTGGAAACGGATTCGGTTTCTGGAACACCATGCCGACTTGGGCGCGTAGCATTACCACATCCAGAGTCGGATCATAAATATTCTGATTATCCAGCAACACTTTTCCTGTCATACGGCAACCCTCAATACTGTCATTCATGCGGTTGAGCATACGCAGGAAAGTTGATTTCCCACAGCCAGATGGACCAATAAAGGCAATGACTTCATTTTCATAAATGTCCAGATCAATTCCTTTAATGGCCTCAGATTCGCCATAGTAAACATGCGCATCCTGGGTACTGATTTTGATCTGATGACTTTTGTCAGCTTGCTTGCTTTCAGTTTTAGCGACTGATTGTGGAGTCAATATAGGGATGGATTTAGCTGCTGCATCTGCTGAATTAAATAATAATGCTTGTGAATTCAACTCTGGATCCTGCATGATAGATTTTAAAATTTCTGTCGTGTTCATCATTCTTTTTCCTTATTACCAACGGATTTCAAATTTCTTGCGCAACCAGATGGCTAAACTGTTTAATCCAATCATGAGCGCAAGAAGAACAATAATGGCTGCGGCAGTACGTCCTTCGAAGAAGTTACGCAGTTCATTGCCCTGCCACAGGAAAATTTGCACAGGTAAGGCTGTCGATTGATCCAGTGGAGTGGCCGGTACACTGGCAACAAAGGCACTCATCCCAATCAATAGAAGTGGTGCTGTTTCACCTAATGCTTGTGCTACACCAATGATTGCACCAGTTAAAATACCCGGCAGTGCCAGTGGCAACACGTGATGGAAAGTTGTTTGTAAGCGTGAGGCACCCAAGCCCAGTGCAGCTTGACGAATCGACGGCGGTACGGCTTTTAAAGAAGCTCGGGTAGTAATAATCACGGTAGGTAAAGTCATCAGGCTTAAGACCAAACCACCTACTAATGGTGCAGATAAAGGTAAATGCATCCAGCCAATAAAGATCGCTGCACCCAGTAAACCAAAGACAATGGAAGGTACTGCTGCGAGGTTGTTGATATTCACCTCAATCACATCTGTGATCCAGTTCTTTGGTGCAAACTCTTCCAGATAGATAGCTGATGCAACACCAATGGGAATCGAGATCAGGATGACAATCAGCATCATGAACAGCGACCCCATAAAGGCACCTGCCAAACCAGAAGCCGCAGGTGAACTGCGTGAATCTGGACTGGTAAAGATCTGGGTATTAAAACTGCTTTTGATGAGCTCTGAAGTTTTCATACTGTCTGCCAGTTGGCGTACTTCTGGACTCAGCTGTTGTTGTTCATCTGACAGATCGCGGTCAATATTGCCTTTTAGCCAGACATCAACATTGGCATCCGCCAGAATTTTTACCTGCTCTGTCTGACCGATCAGTGATGGGTCATTCATCACCATGTCCCGCAAACGGTAGGCTTCAGAACTGGCGTATAAAGCGCCCAGTTCGTCACGCTGTGCTTCTAGCTTGGGATTCCGTGCCAACATGCCATTGATGATCAGTGCATCCCAATCCACCATGCCCATTTCCATTTGCCAGGCTAACAAGCGTTCCTGATATTGTGCCGGTGATTCTTTGTCAGACTGCACTGGCTTCGGCTCTACATTAACAATAGCTGGGTCAAAGTAAATCGGCAGGCTCATGCTGCTCTGCCAGAATGCAGGTAATCCTTTGGCCAAGATGCTGCCAAATAGCAACACCACAAAGAACAGACCCGCCAATACTGCAGACTGACCAAACCTGCGAAATGATTTTTCCTGGCGATGGCGCTTGGCCAAGGAATCCTGAATGATCCTTTTGCGCTTTTCCCGCTGCGCTGCTGCACTTACTGGATCTAGATCCTGATCCATCGGCGTGGTATTTGAAGTACTCATCAGTCGTATTGCTCACGATATTTGCGCACAATGATCAGTGCAATGATGTTTAAACCTAAAGTAATCACAAATAGGGTTAGACCCAGTGCAAAGGCTACCAATGCCTGTGGACTGGCGAAATCTGTATCCCCTGTCAGCTGATTCACAATGGTCATGGTGACGGTAGAGACCGCTTCAAGCGGGTTGGCATGCAGGATCGGACTGTTCCCCGCAGCCAGTACCACGATCATGGTTTCACCTATGGCACGGGAAGCTGCAAGTAAAAAGGCGCCCATGATACCGGGTAAGGCAGCGGGAAGCACCACCTGACGGATGGTTTCCGATTTAGTTGCGCCCAGTCCTAGCGAACCATCGCGAAGTGCACGTGGTACCTGGGTAATGATGTCATCTGAAAGTGATGAGACAAATGGAATGATCATGATGCCCATTACCACACCCGCTGTCAGGGCACTGGTGGCATTGATATCAACACCTAACATGGCACCTAGACTTTTCAGAAATGGACCTAAAATCATCAAGGCAAATACGCCATAGACAATCGTTGGAATCCCTGCAAGTACCTCAATGATCGGCTTGACCCAGGCTCTAAATCGTGGAGAAGCATATTCCGCCAGATAGATTGCAATCATCAAACCGATAGGTACAGCAACCAGCAGTGCAATTGCACTGACCATGACTGTGCCCCACAGTAATGGCAACAGACCATAACTGCCTTCGGCATCGCCTGAACTGCTAAATCCCGGATTCCATTCAGTACCAAAGAAGAAATCAATCGGACTAACAAAGCTAAAGAAGCGCATGGCTTCGCCAAACATCGACATGACGATACCCAGTGTGGTCAGGATGGCCACGCCAGAACAGAGTGCCAGACTAATATTGATCACTTTTTCGACCTGATGGCGGGCACGTAACTGTTTGGTGATGCGTCGCTTTGCCCAGACCAGCCCGGCAACCGCAGCTGAGATGACCACCACCAGCTTGGCATAGCTGCTGATGCTCAGCATGCGTGCCATCTGTTCTGCTGCAGACAGTTCATAGGCTTGGGGCGTATCGCTGACGCCAAAACCGGAAGCCAGTGCCTGTACCCGATCCACCACGATGCTTAAGCTTGCCTGATCCATGTCTGCCACCATCTGTCCTGGCAAATGGTACACAACCAACTGTTTCAGGATGACAGGCTCTACCAGACTCCAGAGCAGAAAAATAAAAAATGCTGGAATCCCACACCATAAAGCCACCATCGCACCATAGTAGCCAGGACGTGAATTCAGCATGGCGGTATTCTTACCCTGACCTGCCAATTGCTGGCTTCGGCTTAATCCGAGCTGATAAGCAATCGCGATGATCGCCAGTAATATACCGAGTAGTAGCAGATTCATTGATGCTCCACTGTTTTTTCAATCTTCATCGTTGAAAAAAAGCTGGTCACAGTTTCCTGCTCCCAGCCATTTCATTACCTACTTCAGTACAACTGCCTTATTTGCTTTGAAGTTTGTCAGCACCACTGACCGCTCCTTGTCAGACATGGCAATCAGCCCTGCTCTTTCCAGTTTTGATCCTTTGCCCGATACTTTTTTATTCAGGAAATATTCAGTGAACTGTTGCAGACCTTTAATTGATTTCAGGTGTTCACCTTTGACATAGAAGTACAATGGACGGGATACCGGATAAGTACCATTCAGGATCGTTTTCTCTGATGGAGCAACATTGTTCACCGTCGCTACACGTAGCTTGTCACGGTTCTGATCATAGAAACCAAGCCCAAAGACTCCTACTGCATTTGGTGATGTTTTCAGGCGTGCCAGGGTTTCAGTATAATCACCGGATATTTCAATCACCCGACCATCTTTACGGAAGGTACTACACGCTTTTTTCTGGGCATCTTTGTCTAGAGACTTAATTGCAGCGTACGTTTCACAACCTGCATCCACCATCTTCTCCTGGAAGACTTCGCGCGTTCCATGATTAGAAGCCGGGATAACCAGCGTGATTAGCTCATTCGGAAGTGCTGGATCAATCTGGTTCCAGCGGGTATATGGATTAGGTACCATCTTGCCATTAGATGGCACTTCAGCGGCGAGTGCGGCAAAGACATGTTGTGGGCGCAGTTTATAAGCTGCTTTCTTGGCATTCGAGGCAAAGACAATGCCGTCATAACCGATCTTGATTTCCAGAACTTTATTGACACCATTTTTCTTACATTCGGCGAGTTCGGCACTTTTGATCTGGCGGGAAGCATTGGCAATATCAATCGTGTTATCACCCACACCACGACAGAACTGCTTTAAGCCTGCAGATGAACCACCTGAACCGACTACTGGGGCTTTAAACTGTGGGAATGTGTTGCCAAATTCTTCAGCCACGATACTGGCATAAGGTAAGACAGTTGAAGAACCTGCAATCTGGATCGTATCGCGTGCGGCATTCGCTGCACATGCCGCTACAGTTCCCATTAATGCCACTGTTGTCATTGCTGTTGTTAAACGCATTTAGTATCTCTCTTTATATTTAGCTACGCCTTTAGCGTGTTACTTGTTTCGATACCAACATTTTGATTTTTGAATATGACAAGCAGGTTACAGATTTATTAAAGTTTTATGAAAGTTATTACAGCAAGAAATTAATTATAAAGGCTCTAGACTAGCAGA
>NZ_JPQO01000106.1 GCF_000773685.1 Acinetobacter sp. HR7
TATCTAAAATGGAACAAGTCACATTTAAAGTGCTTTGCGCTCATCATGCTTGTGATTATTTTAAAGCAAACATGTAATCTTTCTTCTGCATCTAAAGCCTTGCCCATCAAGTGCTTACCACAATCATTTTATCGACGTATGCAGCGCTTCTTTGCAGGTCAGTATTTTGATTATCGTCAAATTTCTCAGTTGATTTTCAATATGTTTTCATTCGACCAAGTGCAACTGACTTTAGATAGAACCAATTGGAAATGGGGAAAACGAAATATTAATATCCTGATGCTCGCAATCGTTTATCGTGGAATAGCGATACCTATCCTTTGGACATTGCTTAATAAACGTGGAAATTCAGATACGAAAGAGCGTATTGCTTTGATTCAACGCTTTATAGCCATTTTTGGTAAAGACCGTATTGTGAATGTGTTCGCAGACAGAGAGTTTATCGGTGAGCAGTGGTTTACATGGTTAATTGAACAAGACATCAACTTCTGCATTCGTGTTAAAAAAACTTCATTGTCACCAATCATTTAGGAAAGAATCATAAAATTAGTGATTTATTTCGCCATCTTAAAGTTGGTCAAATTGAATGTCGTAAACGACGGATTTTGGTTGGTCGGGTGAAACTATATATAAGTGCACTACAGTTAGAAAATGGAGAGCTTTTACTCGTCGTTTCTCCTCAGTTTAATGCCAATGCTATTCAGGATTATGCATTACGCTGGGAAATTGAAACCTTATTCAGTTGTCTCAAAGGACGCGGGTTTAATCTTGAAAATACGCGCTTGACAGACCCTAGACGAGTGAAAAAATTGATTGCGGTGTTAGCTATAAGCTTCTGTTGGTGTTACTTAACGGGTGAATGGCAACATGATCAAAAAAAAGCGATAAAAATAAAGAAGCATGGACGACTCTCAATGAGTTTATTTCGCTATGGTTTAGACTATGTTCAAATGGCGATTCAGCGTTTAATTGGTTTTGGGAAAAAAGAAGAGTTTAAGGAAATTTTGGCAATTTTAAGAA
>NZ_JPQO01000107.1 GCF_000773685.1 Acinetobacter sp. HR7
TTTCGGGGGTATAGTTTGGTTTTTTCATCGGAATAGTCTCTCAGAATATTGACTCTCCGACAAACCCGGTACGGTTCAATAAGAATATGCACCGTATCAACCAAATTCATGGAATTAAGCATTTAGAGCATGCCCTGAATGCAAAAAAAGGCGTGATTGTTGTCGTTCCGCATTTTGGAAGCTGGGAGTTACTCAATGCATGGCTGTGCACGCAAACACAACCTATGATTATGTATAAACCAAATAAAAATAAAGATTTAAATCGTTATATTCTAGAAGCTCGTCAAAAAACCAATGCTATTTTAGTTCCAATTGATGAAACTGGTATACGAGCAATCTATAAGCATCTAAAACAAGGTGGCCTTACAGTTATTTTGCCCGACCATCTTCCTAAACCTTCTGGCGGTATTTATGCCAATTTCTTTAATCAGAATGTTTTATCCGGCACTATTGTGCCGAAGTTGGCTCAAAAAACACAATGTAATGTCGTAGGGATCAGTTGTATTCGTACCAATCAAGATAGTTATTTTGATATTTACTGTACTTCCGTATCAAGTGAAATTAGCTCTAAAGATGTACCAACTGGTGTCCTATGCTTGAACCAACACATGGAACAGATGATTGCCTCTGCACCTGCACAATATATTTGGTCATATAAACGTTTTCGTAACTGTTACGGCAACTACAATCCTTATAATGGTTAAATACCTGTAACGTTATTTTCTTGCTCAGGATAAAAACTGAATAAATTGAGCTTCTAGCTCTAAAATGGCATAATCTGGATAGTTCTTTTTATATGTGGATTTTCTCCCATGGCAATGCGTCCTGCTGTCCGTAATCGTGGCATCATGCTGATTGTATTTTCAGTCGTACAATGGCTGTTTATGCGTTATATCCTTGCCAACAACCTCTTCCATTTAACTACTAATGACCGTATCGTCTACTTTTGTTTAAGTAGTATTATTGGTGCATTCCTGATTTTCGCCGGATTGATTTATATGGTTTTGAAGGGGAATCCTGAAAAAGATTAATTTGTACAGGCTTTGTTGCACAAAGATTTCATAACTATATGATTTTAAAAGTTTTGATTATTTTTTGATCCAAAATTAAATTTATTTAAATCAGATGCTTACATATTTAT
>NZ_JPQO01000108.1 GCF_000773685.1 Acinetobacter sp. HR7
ACAAACCCGGTACGGTTCATGCCATCTGTATGCATGAAGAAGACTATGGCACCATGTGGAAACATTATGAGTTCCGCACCGGGGTATTTGAAGTCCGTCGTTCACGTCGTCTGGTGATTAGTTTCTTCTGTACTGTGGCGAACTATGATTACGGTTTCTACTGGTACCTCTATCAAGATGGCACGATTCAGCTTGAAGCCAAACTGACCGGTATTATCCAGACTTCTGCAATTACTCCAGGGCAAGTACCAAATGGCGGTAAAGTTACTCCTGAAATCTATGGCCCAACCCATCAGCATTTCTTTAGCGCACGTTTACATATGCAAGTCGATGGTGACGGTAACTCCGTGACCGAGACTGAGGCGACACCTTTGCCTATGGATGAAAATAATCCGAAGGGTATTTTGTTTAAAACCACTACCACCACGTTTAAGACCGAACTGGAAGCATGTCGTGAGGCTAATGGTGCAACAGGGCGTTTCTGGAAAATTATTAATCCAAATGTGAAAAACCATGTTGGTAACCATCCAGGCTATAAACTCGTGGCTGAACATAACCCGATTATTCTGGCGCATCCTGACAGCTGGACGGGTCGCCGGGCTGGTTTTGCACGCAAGCATCTTTGGGTAACACCATATGCACCTAAAGAACGTTATGGTTCAGGTGAATATCCGAACCAGAATCCGGGGGATGGCTTACCAGTCTGGGTACAGCAAAACCGTAATATTGAAAACAAAGACTTGGTTGTATGGCATACCTTCGGGCACACGCATATTTGCAAGCCGGAAGATTTCCCAGTGATGCCTGTGCAGTATGTTGGCTTTAAGCTGCAGCCGAATAACTTCTTTGAACTGAATCCGGCCATGGATTTACCTGCAGGCAAAGACCATGCCAGCGTTCAAGATGGTGTTTCACATTGCTGTCATAAAAATGATTAGTCCATAACAGATCAAACGGCAATGTCATCACATTGCCGTTTTTTAAGGAGGCGCTATGAATCATTCAGATATGAACCATGAGCATATGCATATGTCTCACCATTCGATTGATACTGCTATGGTATCAGGCCATGCCAGTACGCACCCTGAGACTACTGTATCTAGTTTATGGACATTCTCCAACAGCATTGAAACTGTATTGATTGTGCTGTTTATTGGATTTGTTATTTTAAAAAGTGATGCATGGAAAAATCATAAACTGATCTTGAGCCTGACGGCAGTATGGTTTTTCTTAAGTATGCATCCACTGACAGACAGCTTAGCTCGCCATTCAGTCTGGCTGCACTGTTTGCAAAGCAGTTTGATTCATCATCTTCTCCCTCTGGCTTTGTTCTTATCTATTCATACTCAAACCGCTCAAGTTCATGCTCAGCCGCAGGTGAAAACAGCAGGATTGATGATTATCAACATTATTACATTTAATTTAATGAGTTAGGACTTACGCACTATTAT
>NZ_JPQO01000109.1 GCF_000773685.1 Acinetobacter sp. HR7
CTACACTTACCACCTTACTTAATCACTTAAGTAATTTGGTGGGGACGGAGAGACTCGAACTCTCACACCTTGCGGCGCTGGAACCTAAATCCAGTGCGTCTACCAATTTCGCCACGTCCCCGTTGGTCGTGTATATTATAGAGAACACTCCCCTTTGACAAGCCATTTTGCAAGCAATACAGGTGTATTCTGCTAGAAATTAAGCAGTTAATTGTATTTTTTTATTTTCCTTTAAATTTTCAAAGAAACTGAAACACTTTTATTGTTATTAAATGGGTCAATTCACTGATATTAGCTGAATTTCTCCATCCATTTTTCTTGCAATGACCCTAGTCCGGAAATCACCCGTAAGCAATTTTTCAAACTGATGTATGCCATTTCCGAAATCTCAGGCATAAAAAAAGCAAGGTATTTAACCTTGCTTTTTCGTATCTGGTGGGGATAGAGAGACTCGAACTCTCACACCCAGAGGGCGCTGCGACCTGAACACAGTGCGTCTACCAATTCCGCCATATCCCCGATGAGCGCTATATTAGAACGATCACCCCGGCATTACAAGGGTTTTATCCGGTTATTGTGTGCGCTCATTCAATAATTAATCAATTGATGCAATTTGGGATTTTGAGCATATCTATTCTTAGTTTTACATGGACAATTACAATTTTAAAAAATGAGTTCTGACTTATCTTTTTAATTGATAATATTGGCTAAGATTAATCTGTACTCATCAAATACATACATCGCTAAAAGCTGGTATTGTCTGATCCAAAATCAAAAAGTAATACAGCTACTCTTCTGCCAAATTTCAGGTATAAAAAAAGCAAGGTATTTAACCTTGCTTTTTCGTATCTGGTGGGGATAGAGAGACTCGAACTCTCACACCCAGAGGGCGCTGCGACCTGAACACAGTGCGTCTACCAATTCCGCCATATCCCCGATGAGCGCTATATTAGAGCGATTAACCCGAGATTACAAGCGATAGAATGATCAGAAATGTCTTTTTTAATCAAAAATTAAGCAATTAAAATGATTTGCTATTTTTATCGCCAGATTTCAAAAGACTCAATGCCTTCCTCAACAGTTTTCAGCTAAATTTTGATATTTTTTTAAAAGTGATAATTTAGCTTTTTATTTCTAGATTTAGCTTCATTCAAGACCAGTAAGCGATCCCTGAGCTTTATTTGGATTTCATTCAAATCATGCACCACTAAATTTCAGGCAAAAAAAAACAAGGTATCAACCTTGTCTCTTTTGAGTGGTGGGGACGGAGAGACTCG
>NZ_JPQO01000110.1 GCF_000773685.1 Acinetobacter sp. HR7
AAAGTAAAAAATTGTTTATACTAGCCCCATGAAATATGAAAATTTAATTCGATTTAATGATGGGGAATTTAAACGACTCGTTGGAGTTCCTCGTCCATTATTCTTAAAAATGGTATCGGTGTTACAACACGCCGAACTTGCCAAGAAAAAATCTGGAAGACCTCATTCGTTGTGTTTAGAGGATCAATTGTTGTTAACTTTAAATTACTTACGCTGTTATAGAACTCAAATTGAGTTATCTGCTGACTATAACCTAGCCGAAAGCAATGTGAATCGTACGATTCAGAAAGTTGAAAATGCTCTGATTCAATCACGGATTTTCGCATTGCCTAAAAGGAATCAAAAGTTTAGTGAGGGGGATTATGTGATCGTTGATGTCACTGAATCACAGATTGAGCGTCCCAAAAAAACAAAGAAAATTCTATAGTGGTAAAAAGAAGAAACATACGCTAAAAACACAGGTCATTTTTAACCCAAGACTAAAGCAAATTGTAAGTATACAGGTCGAAAGTGGTAGAAAACATGATCTGAAGATTGCGCGTAAGTATTTGAAGGAGATGCTCCTTTATCCTTGTATCATGGCAGATTTAGCCTATAAAGGATTTCATCAGATTAAGAGTAAGTTACTCATTCCAATCAAGAAACCTAAGAATTTATCATTACCCAAAATAGCAAAATGGATCAATCAAGAAATTAGTCGGCGTAGGATTACAATTGAACATATCAACGGCAAACTTAAACATTTTCGGATATTAACAGAACGCTATAGAAATAGACGGAAACGATTTGGTCTAAGAATGAATTTAGTTGCTGGAATGGTGAATTGGATGCTCTTAAATTAACTTTCGCAAGAGATCTA
>NZ_JPQO01000111.1 GCF_000773685.1 Acinetobacter sp. HR7
ATAGTGCGTAAGTCCTATATTCTTCATAATCAGCATTTTGTTTTTGATTTTGCAGTTTGTGGCAGCAGTAAAGCAGCATCCTGTTTGCTATAGCCACTCTCCATATTAATACCTTGATACTCTACGATCGCCAGTTGAGCTGAACGATTCGGGATCTGCCATGCGCTGCTAATATGTAATGCCGGATTGATATAGCTGGTACTGCTTAACACCGGACTAGATACATGTTGCGAACAGACCTGATAGGTCTGCTCATATTTTTTCAGGATAAAGGCATCATCCGGATGGTTATATTGCCAGAAATCACCTTCAGTCACTTTCTGTTTTAACCTCTGTATTTTGAATGAGGAAACAGGAATCGACTCTAAAGGGATTAATCGGGTTTGAATTTTCTTTAATTCCTGCTGAAGCTGTTTTTCAGCTTGAGGCAGCTTTTTATCCAGATTTTTATAAATCGATTTCACCTCAATGAGCTTTTGCGGTGTTCTGGAATTCAGCTGGTAATAATACAGCTGTGGCAGATGACCAAACTGATTATGGTATTGTCGGATGAAAAAGATTTTTTGGTCTTTTTGATCATAGCCCAGAACTTCAATTGTTTCAGGACCACCGACAGTCGCCATGCTGAAAGGGCTTAACATCATCAGTGATGTAAATAAAATTGGCTTTCCTTGCATCATATTCCTCATGAACTATATTCAGTTGAATTTTGTTTAAGTCACTTTAGCATTAATCAATTCACTCATTTGATCTGCAATTTTTTCTGTGAGTATATCTAAACGTTCTTCAGGTGCACCGTGGTCAATTAGGTAACGGTAGTCATGAGTTTGATCTTGATAGAAAATAGAAATAAAGAAGGTGCCGACAGGCTTCTCTTTACATTCACTGCCACCTGGTTTAAGCAAGCCTGTACAAGCCACAATTATATCCGCTTCTTTAAATAGTTTTTTCCCAGATGTGGCGAGTGCTTGAGTCACTTCCATCGATTCAGCTGTATATTGGTCAATCAGCTCTTTGGGCACGCCGAGAATATCCATCTTTAATTCAGGGTCGTAGCAGACCAGACCGCCAAGTAGGATCTGTGCACCACATTCTTTATAAATGGAAAACTGGCTGCTTAGATAACCGGAGCTGGCACTTTCCACAAATGCGACTTTTAGGCCTTTTTGTTCGAGTAAATCACAACAGTCTTTTAACATGGCGTTCATTTTTATTTTATTCAGATACATCTAATGTATCGGGCAAAACGAGCTTGTTCAACAGCCATTACGTTAGTACACATTTATCTAAAGATTGCTTAAAGAAAATACGTTTTTTGAACTAGGATAAGGAATGATGACATGCCAGTCAGCTATTCGCTCAACTGTTAATCGAAAATTGAATTTAACGGTATCATCGAGCGGGGAACAGTGGTAAAAATAAAAATAAAGTGCTTAATGAAAGTAGGAAGTCACAATGAAAACTACAGTGAAATATGTAGTCCTAAAAAGTCTGGACTATCAGTTGGGTACCCCATTATTTCAGGAAGAAATTGATGCAGATAACCAGTATTTTGATCAAATTCCAGCAGTGATCACATATCAGAATCTACAATTTAAAGTGAAAAGCAAAGAGCTAAAACGATTACAGCTTCCAGAAGAAAAAGAAGACACGCAAACGATTATTGTTAAAGTAGTCGCGATTTAATAGAGACAGAAAATCAATTTAAAAAGCCTCTTGAGAGGAGGCTTTTTAAATAATAGTGTGTTAAATATTTAATTACTAAATTATTTATATACTCTATTTTTTATTTATGGAATACAAAAGTATATTCTTTGGTGATTTCTAAGAATAGAATTCTATAATGAAGATTATTAAATAATATTCATTCCTAGATGAGATGACAAATTAAAGAAATTTTACGTTTAACTGAATCAATGGTTACAAACCCTATAAATACTGAAAGCAAGATTTTCTTAAAAATTCATCTCTAAAGCTTAGAACATCAGTGCTAAGGCAGTAGTACTCTATTTTTGATCTCTTTCTTATCTTCTTTAAAAGATTATTTCCTTTTAATGCAATATATAGATTCTTTCTTTATTCAGAACAAATTCTAATTCTGTTAGAAAATTAAAAAAAATAATTTTTTATATTAAAGAAATTTAGTACTTTATTAACATAAATAATAGAGTGGGGTATTAGAGTTTAAATTCATTAAATGATTTTAATATATTTATTTCATCAAACTTACTTAGTATCAATGGTTATATAAGTAAAAGTCTTTAGTAAATATTGTAATAATAAAGACTTGCTATCAATAGGTTACAAGAAATTATTTTACATTGAATTAACCTGTAACAGCTTATGACTTGGAGTTTGTGCAGAACGCTGTAGAGTGAACATTGAACTCGTTAAATGTCGGTTCATTTAATATATAAAGGAAAAAGGAGTGTCTCACATGGCTAACCAAAACCAACAAAATCCGAATCAGAACCAACAGCAGCGTCAACAGAATCAGCAAGATCAGTTGCAAAATCCAAATCAGCAACAACAGCAACAGCCTAATCAGCAAAACCCAAATCAACAGCAACAGAATCAACAAAACCCAAATCAACGTCAACAAAATCAGCAAAACCAGCAAGATCAGCAGGATTTGCAACAACAGCAACAGCCTAATCAGCAAAACCAAAGCCAACAACGCTAATTGTTGAATGTTGAAATTAAGAAAACCACCGTAACTGGTGGTTTTCTTTTATCAGAAGAATAAATTACATGTGAACTTTCAAAATAAAATTAGTTAAAAATGCACCAAAAAGATAGGGGTTGTTATTTTTTGCAAACCAAATAATGTGAAAAGTAATGTTTATTCAGGTTTTATAAGGAATTAGGGCATGATTTTTGGCAGATTTCATCACTGAAAAAATTAGAAATTGGATATAAATTAATCATAAAGAAACGCTGTAGTTTCTTTTTTCTCTATGTTAAGTTCCTTAGAGAATCGGCCCATATCCAGTATGGGCTTTTTTTATCCATTAAAATAAAATATATTTATTAGTTTCTTCAAACTTCGACAGGCCAGCGCGGGTAAAACTCATTCTCAGTTTCTTCTACTGAAATAATTTTGGAAACATGGAAATTACGGATACCTTCCCGACGAATGTCATAACAGAAAAACTTTTCTGTTTTGCCTTTACGTCGATAGCTATAGGGTTCTGCCTCACGCGATTCAATGCTGCCATCATCTTCTTCGGCAGTAATGATAATCGTATGCAGATTACGCCCAGCTGATGAAATGACATCTTTTACACCCATATTCACCTCATTAACGCCGTAAAGCATAATGAATCATCTATAAATGCTACCTTATTAAAATAAATCCAAAACAGCGACGATTATGTAAGTTCACTATATGAATATAGTTCAAATGTGTTGCATTTAAGGCTTATCAAACGATGAAAGTTACATAATTACTGTTACTGTCATATTGAATGAGCCGGATCATTGTTTGAGCATGAAACTATCGAATGAATGATAGGATAAACTGCCATGAAAGACGAAGAAAAACCGCTCGATTTTGATAATGATGATGAACCACTAGATTTTGAGGATGAAGAGTTTATCGATGATAAAAGAGAGGATGAGTTGTACAACACCATTACTGAAGATGGTTCCAGTGTCGATCCGGCCGATGATGCCAAACATCGTAGTCGACCTGAGAATAGTGATCCAATCGAAGTCGATGAGAAAGAATAGATAAAGCTCGATCTCGATTGGGCCTTTTAATCACTAAAAGAGGACTGAGATATAGAAAATATTTCTTATGAAATGCCGATTAAGAAGGTTTAGCATGATGTCTTGCTTTCACTGTCTCAGGTTGTTTTGGTTCAGCAATAAATTCATCTTTCATTTCCAGAAAAAAATCTTTTGCTTCTTCATGCGTGCAATGTAACCAATCCTGGCGTAAATCTTCCGGAATGACAATAATTGAGCGTTTTTCATCGGTTGGTTTGTGGAACTCCCGCATAAAGGGATGCTGATCAGCATTGATGGTGAGCATGGAAAAAGACCTGATTTTTTCACCTTCAATCATCGTATCATCATAAATCGCTGCGACAGTAAAAGGATCGCCGTCGGCACGTGATATGGCATACCAATGCGCTTCACCATCAATGTATTTAGGTTCATAAAAGGTATCTACCGGTACCAGTGAGAACTGATTATGCTTCCAAGCATGCCGAAAACTCGGTTTGGTAGCTACCGTTTCAGAACGGGCATTATAGGTATGGCGCCCATATTTGAATTCTTTTGCCCATGCCGGAATCAGACCAAAGCGGGCAATATCTAGTTCTAATTCATCGGCGCCGCGCATGATAATAGGGGCAGGTGCCAGAGGATAGACATGTCTCGGCAGATTTAATTCCAGCTGGTCTTCATGAATACCAAGTAAAGACAAACCCTGTTTTGTGGGGAATTCATAGTTTGAGCACATTTCGATCCTCTAGCTTTTTAATTCTTATATATGAAAACCAGCTTAGAACTTTTGTGAATTGCTTGCCGTTTAAAAACGTAATGACAATTTTCCTTGTAGCAGTAGTTGGACTGAAATAAGAGTGATTCAATTTGGCTATGGTTAAACAATGATTTGTAAAACAAGATCAAGATGACCTTTTAATAAGTTTCCTTTATTGAAATAGAGAGATCTATTCAGGCACTTTCTATATGAACTGTATGCAATAACTATTAAATAAGTTTTGTAACTGAATATTCATTGCTTGTATGTGGTTAATTGCAATGATTGCAAATCGTTTATTTTCTAATGAACTCGTATTAACTCATATACATATCAATTACATACACAATATAAAACTTTCCAAACTGGATTAGAAGGCTACAAATAGGGATGCTAGTTTAAGGCTTAAGTTGAATACAGTTGAGGTAAGTAATGAAAATTTTAACTTGGGTCAGTTTAGGTGTAGCGGTGAGTTACTGTTTACAAGCCATAAAGCATCATCAGGCAATGCTTTCCAGTTCAAATTTTGATGAAACCATTAGAAAGGCTGTAAGCGTCCGCTGAATCC
>NZ_JPQO01000112.1 GCF_000773685.1 Acinetobacter sp. HR7
CTTTCGCAAGAGGTCTACTTTTTTTATTTTCAGATTCATCATCTCATCATAAATCGAACCAAGATCTTATTTTTTAATAACGTGGAACCTCCATACAGTAACCATGTCATCAATACAAAAGGAAAAATTAGCACTAATAGCGCCAATGCATCAGCCTGTAGCCCATCAGCACTGTTTTGCAAGCGTTGATTATGCCGCTCAATCCACTGCTCTGCTTTCGCCAGTACCTGTGCATCTGTAAGTCGATACAAGTAGATCAGATAGATAAGTCCTATAAGGCTACAGACAGCCACAATAAGCCATAGCTCAGCCATCTGCATTAATCCCACCAAATAAGCCAATACAGCGAGCATAAAAAGAATCAGCGTTAGACAAAACAGTCGATAAAATCGGGCATTTTCGATTAAAGGCTGATATAGAGACAGCATAAAAAATCATTCATTATTATTTTTTTCAGTATAAATAAAAAATGCCCCAAAGTTTTCACTTCGAGGCATTTTTTGGACTGCGGTCAGAATTACAGTTTAGAAACCAGTTCTGGAACCACAGTATTCAGGTCACCTACCAACCAGTAGTCAGCTACTGCATTGATTGGTGCTTCTTCGTCTTTGTTGATGGCAACGATCACTTTAGACTCTTTCATACCTGCCAAGTGCTGGATCGCACCAGAGATACCTACAGCAATGTACAGGTCAGGCGCAACGATCTTACCAGTTTGACCAACCTGCATGTCGTTAGGAACGAAGCCAGCATCAACAGCTGCACGGGATGCACCTTGTGCTGCACCAAGCTTGTCAGCAAGTGGGTCAAGGATTTTGTGGTAGTTCTCGCCAGAACCCACACCACGACCACCAGAAACCACGATACGAGCAGCTGTCAATTCAGGACGCTCAGATTTCACGATTTCTTCGTTGATGAATTTAGAGATACCAGCGTCACCAGCAGATGCAACAGATTCAATTGCTGCTGAACCGCCTTCTGCAGCTACAGCATCAAATGCTGTACCACGAACAGTTGCAACAACAACTGATTCAGAAGATTCTACAGTCGCAATCGCGTTACCTGCGTAGATAGGACGCTTGAATGTGTTAGCAGAGTCAACAGCGATTACGTCAGTGATCATGCTGACATCAAGAAGTGCAGCTGCACGTGGCAGGATGTTTTTGCCAGTAGTTGTAGAAGCAGCAAGGATATGGCTGTAGCCTTTACCTAATTCTGCAACCAGTTTCGCTACGTTTTCAGCCAGTTGGTTAGCATAAGCAGCATCGTCAGCAAGTAATACTTTGCTTACGCCAGCAACTTTAGCAGCCTGATCAGCAACTGCTTGAGCGCCAGAACCAGCAACCAATACAGTGATATCACCACCGATTTTTTGCGCCGCAGCAACAACGTTTAAAGTAGCAGCGTTTAATGCTTTGTTGTCGTGCTCAGCGATAACTAAAATACTCATGATTTTTATCCTTCTGTATTAGATCACTTTCGCTTCGTTTTTCAATTTTTCTACAAGCTCATCTACAGACTTCACTTGTACGCCAGCTTTACGCTCTGCAGGAGATTCAACTTTCACTGTTTTCAGTTTAGTTGCAGCGGTTACACCGAAATCTGCAGGAGTTTTAGTTTCAAGCGGTTTTTTACGTGCTTTCATAATGTTAGGAAGAGCAGCGTAACGTGGCTCGTTCAGACGCAGGTCAGTTGTGATGATTGCTGGCAGAGACAGCTCAACAGTTTGCAGACCACCGTCGATTTCACGAGTAACTTGTACTTTGTCGCCTTCAACTTTCACTTCAGAAGCGAAAGTACCTTGGCCTGCATTTAACAATGCACCAAGCATCTGACCAACCTGGTTAGAGTCGTCATCAATTGCTTGTTTACCAAGAAGGATCAATTGAGGTTGTTCAGCGTCAACAACGCCTTTTAGGATTTTAGCAACTTCCAGCGCACCCAGTTGGCTGTCATCAGCTTCAACCAGAATACCGCGGTCAGCGCCCAGCGCCATTGCAGAACGGATTTGTTCTTGCGCTTCTTTAGGACCAATAGAAACAACAACGATTTCTGAAACAGTTCCTTTTTCTTTTAAACGAACCGCTTCTTCCACTGCGATTTCACAGAATGGGTTAATTGACATTTTAACGTTTGTTAAGTCAACACCACTGTTGTCCGGCTTAACGCGAACCTTAACGTTGGCATCAACCACACGTTTTACAGCAACAAGAGCCTTCATGTAATCCTCGGCTGTTTTAGCAAATGTAAATATTTAGAAAAGTTAGGATAACTCTTCACTTAAATTTTTTTAGGTGCCCTATCTTGCAATGTGTACGGCATTTCGGTCAAGTCACAATTCAGCAATCCGCTGTAAAAATCGGTAATTTTCCTTGAACGTCGCGTTCACAAATCGAGATTTGACATTTATGCCGCTTATTTACCCATCAATTTATGTAAAATTTAAGTATTGATTTTTAATATCTTTTTATTTGATTAATCACATCAAAAGATTTGATCCAAATTTAAGACCTAAAAAAGCTCGACCGGCCAGTACAGATTAACTTTCTATCCATAACGTATATCTGAATCTGTCATTTCAGACATAAGAATAGCCGATATAGTCATTCAGTTTTCTAGTGACTGTATTGACCAAAAATAATCCTCAATTAAGTGCAGAAAAATTGGTTTTAAAAGACCCCCAAAAAAAATAAAAGCACCTGATTAAAAGGTGCTTTTGAAATTCTATGTTGATGTCATGGGATAACTAAATCACTTTAGTTAATGATCAACCATGACGCAGCGAGTGCAAGTAAACCACCCGAAGTACCATCGATCCATTTCTGCTTTCGCTCATCAATCTGTGCAGACTGGGTCAGTTTTGCGAACAGCAGGCTTAAAGCACAATATACCGCAAAGATCAGCCCAATGAAGATAAAGGACAGAATCAGGCCCTGGCTCACAGTATTTCCAGTTTTATCAATAAACTGTGGCAGGATCGCAAAGTAGATCAGCATGCCTTTGGGATTCAGCAATGCAGTAAAGAAGCCTTTTTTCACCGGATTGGCCACAGTTTTCTTCTCAATGTTCAGCTGGTTTTTACTGAAGACGGATTTCACCAGATGCAAAGCCAGAAATAACAGGTAAGCAATGCCTAACCAGCGGATGGTTTCAAACAGCAGCGGGAAAGACACAATAATCGCAGCAATTCCCAATGCCACCAGAATCGAATGCACCAGATAACCTGAACAGATCCCGATAGTTGCCATCATGCCTGCTTTTGCATCCTTACCCATCACTTGAGACAGGATAAACAGCATATCAGGTCCAGGTGTAAAAATTAGGGGTAGCACGGTCAGTGCAAAGAGTGCAAACACAGACATTTCCTTTTCCTTGTTACATGTCGGAAAGTGAAATTAGTATTTGCGAATTTTTACAAAATAGGCTTTCAATTTATTTTATAATTTAGATTATTTTTAGAATTTTATTCGAATTTATGAAAATATCTTCTAAATCTGTTCGAGTAAAACTTGATCGTATTGATAAAAGTATCATTCAGCACCTGCAAGCCAATGGTCGGATGCAAAATAACGATTTGGCTCGTGAGATTGGACTATCCCCTTCTTCCTGCTTGCGTCGGGTCAAGTTACTGGAAGAAGCAGGTGTGATTCAGAATTACACGACCGTAGTCGATCCGCAGAAAATTGGCTTACAGCTGATCCTGTTTTCCCGCATCTGGCTGGTCGGTCAGGATGCGGAAACCATTGATACCTTTATTGAAGCGATGAAGGAACTACCGCAAGTGATGGAGTGTTATATCATTCTGGGCGAATGTGATGCCATGCTGAAAGTGGTCGTACCTGATCTGGAAAGTTACCGTAAATTTCAGTCCACCCATTTAACCAAGAAAAATGGCATTACCAGCGTCAAAACCGATTTGCCCAGCCAGATCATCAAGCAAAGCTTCCAGTTACCCTTGGATGACCTGTAACAAGTCCAATAAAAAAGGACGAATATTTTCGTCCTTTTTACTCTCCAATATTTTCTTAAACCCGGCTTTCTAAAAAGTCGCGGTGCACATGACTAAGGTCAATCAACGCATAAGATTTCAGATCAAAAATTTTCCAGATCTCTAGCGCATCTTCTTTCAGATCCACTGCTTTGGTGGCACGATTGGTTTCCTGCCAATGCAGGTCTGAAATCCATAAATAGTATTGATCATGTTCCGGATCATAAGCCTGTACTTTACCGTCTGCATTAATGCCCTGCACATGCGCACTTGCCGGCAAGGTCGCTTCCATTTCTGGCAGGCTAATTTCTACAAAGTGTTTAATCTGGCGTAAGCCATAGCCAGCAAAAATTTCTTTTTGTGCCTCAGTTAGCTGTTCGTATTTTTGCTCTATATCCGCAATCATGTCTTTGCCCTATTGTTCCATTTCTCTCGTGCTGAATCCACTTCAGCTCAATCTTTCGCCTAAATTCTATTGTTGTGTTATACCTGAATTTAAGCTTAGCGCGAATAAGACAATGGTGAAATATTCTCCATGGTCATTCTTTGCTCTTACTTGAGCATATCTTTCTATTATGAAAGTTTTATGCCAAGTTTATCGGCACTGGTCGTTTTTATCAGCAAAGTGGTTTAGCTACTTTTCGATTTTTGCTGCGCCCGTGGATGTGCCTGATCATAAATTTGTGCGAGATGATCAAAATCGACATGGGTATAAATCTGGGTGGTCGTTAAATTACTATGTCCGAGCATTTCTTGCACTGCGCGTAAATCCCGGCTATTGGATAGCATATGACTGGCAAAACAGTGACGTAATAAGTGTGGATGCAAATCGACATTTACCCCTGCCCGCTGCGCCTGCAGTTTGACCCGATTTTCAATCTGTCGTGCACCAAGCGGATTACCTTTCTGGGTAATAAATACATGTGCATCTGGCACAAAATCACCATTCCATAAAGGATAAATCTGTAGCCAGGCCATAACACTGTCTTTGGCTTTAGAACCGAATGGCACAATTCTAGTTTTATTGCCTTTACCAGTAATGCGGAGTAACTGACGATTAAAGTCGATATCTTTAATCCGCAAGCCCTGAATTTCCGCCAGACGCAGGCCACTGGAATACAGCAGTTCCAGAATTGCCTTATCCCGTTTCCACATCTGCTGCGACACTTCACCTTCCGGCTCTGGCTGATCCAGAATCTGGTTGATGGTTTCAATATCCACCATCCCCGGCAAAGGCCGCGATTGGCGTTTTAGCTGAAAATCATCGGCAGGGTTAAAGCTTAGGTAATTGGCCTGCTCGGCCCATTTCATAAACTGGCGAACGGCAGAAAGTAAGCGTTGTAAGCTACTGGAGCTAAGTCCCTGTTGTTCAACTTTTTCTGCCATAAACTGGCGCAGGTCAGTGGCTTCGACATCAGCTAAAGCCAATGAATTGCGCTGACAAAAATTGAGGAAGTCAGACACATCACGTTCATAAGCCTGCAAAGTGTGTTTGGACTGGTTCTGGATTTCACGTTCTTTGAGCCACATGGACAGTAATGCTGTTGCATCTGCCGTCATTTCATTACCCCCATGTGCCTGTTAAATTGAATCATGAAAACAGTCTAGCAAAAAATCCTTTCTTCTTCGCATCTGTGCGCACATAAAATGCTTCTGTTTCCTCACGCAAATAGTGCTGCAATGCACTGGTTGCCTCAGCATGATCTAAATGAATCAGATCAACCATTCTTTTTCTGATTAAACTGTCGTAAGCCACATGACCAATCTGATTTTTTAAGCGTTGGAATGATTCGTGATCTAATGCCTGCTCTGTTTCAAAACCAATCAGTAGTGTTGGCTCCTGGTCGCGCTTTTGGTCATGCATCTGTGCGAGATATGCTGTTTTCACTTCTGGCTTAGTTTTGAGCAGGATACACAATTGATCAACCATTTCATGCGGGTATTCCGCAGGCTGACCTAGCAAGACTTCAATCTGCTCCTGATATTCATAGCTTTCCAGCTTAGAACCATAACCACCTTGCAAAAGTGCTTCTATTTCCTGTGGAACAAATTCCTTTCCATACTCACTAAATGGATTCAATAACAACGACGCACCAAGGGTCATCTCAAAAAAACTTCTCGCGGGTATACGCAGATATGGCTACTCTTCCTGAATCCCCTTTGCAGACTTTCCAAAGACAGGAAAAATGGTAAATAAGGTTCGCCCTTTTCATCCTGAAAATGCATCAAACGCACCTGACTTCCTTCTTCGAGTACACGTTCACCTTCCTGTTGGGGTGGTCGATCTGTAAATCCAATACAATAAATATCAGCATTCAGAAGTTGTTCTAAAAATACCGGACGTTGATTCGGTTCCAGACTGGCTTTAACCAGAAGTTCTTCTAATTGTTTTTCATTATGTTCCATATTGGATTCTCATCAGTTTGAATTGTTATTTTTGTAATTTTTATGGATATAAAAAAGCCCTGACGGATCAGGGCTTTCAAGCTTAACCTTGGAAGTAACGTAAGTCCAATCGACCTTCATAAACGGTTGCAGTCGGACCGGTCATCCAGACTACATCGCCCTCTTTCCATTCGATCTGCAACTTACCGCCAGCCAGTTCGATTTCAACATTATTGGCCAGCAGGCCACGGCGCATGCCAGAAACCGCAGCGGCACAGGCACCCGTACCACAAGCTAAGGTTTCACCGACACCGCGTTCAAACACACGCAGACGTGCATGTTTTTCATCAATGATCTGCATAAAGCCGGCATTAACCCGTTGCGGGAAGCGTTCGTGGGATTCCACTTGCGGACCGATGCGTGGCACATCCGCCTTGATTACATCCGGTACGATGGTTACAGCATGTGGATTGCCCATATTGACCACATCGATGGTCAGCTTCTCACCATCAGCGAGATTGATGTCATACAAGCTGTCGGGTTCATCGGCCAGGAATGGGATTTCATGTGGCAGGAACTTTGGATAGCCCATATTCACGCGCACCCAACCATTGGCACCCAGCTCAGGCTCAACAATGCCAGACTTGGTTTGCACCTTGATTTTTTTCTTGGTGGTCAGCTGACGCTCGTGCACGAAACGGGCAAAACAGCGTACACCATTACCACACTGCTCAACTTCCGAACCATCGGCATTAAAGATACGGTATTTGAAATCGGCACTTGGAACATCAGGTGGTTCAACAATGAGTAACTGGTCAAAACCGACACCAAAGTTACGGTTCGCCAGACGCTGAATAGTCATGGTGTCCAGATAGGCACGCTGGCTGATCAGATCCACCACCATAAAGTCATTGCCCAGACCATGCATCTTGGTAAATTCAAGCAACATTCTTTAGTCTCCTTAAGGCAATAAACGTTCACGTTCCCACAGTGATTCGATGGTTTCACGTTCGCGAATCAGATGTGCCTGATCACCATCCACCATCACCTCAGCCGCACGGCCACGGCTGTTGTAGTTTGAGCTCATCACGAAACCGTATGCACCAGCACCCAATACTGCCAATACATCATTTTCCTTGATCGCAAGCTCACGCTCTTTACCGAGGAAATCGCCAGTTTCACAGATCGCACCAACCACATCCCATTCTTTGGCT
Source organism: Acinetobacter sp. HR7 (assembly GCF_000773685.1). Classification (GTDB taxonomy): domain Bacteria; phylum Pseudomonadota; class Gammaproteobacteria; order Pseudomonadales; family Moraxellaceae; genus Acinetobacter; species Acinetobacter thermotolerans. Next base: position 7,588 of record NZ_JPQO01000112.1, read on the forward strand.
TCGATATCAGTACGCGGAGTGACAGGCTGAATGTCCATCCAAGCTTCATATAAAGCCGGACGAATCAGGTCATTCATCGCTGCATCAATGATGGCAAAATTGCGGTGATTGGTTGGTTTTAGCAAATCGACTTTGGTCAGCAACACACCCGCATTGGCAGAAATACTACGACCCGGTTCCATATACACTTTCAGGCCCAGTTTTTCCAAAGCCGGACGCAGTGCATTGGCATATTCTTCAACCGATGGCGGTGTTTCATCTTTATAGGTCACGCCCAGACCACCACCGATATCAATATGTTTCAGGGTGATGCCGAGTTCTTTCAACTTATCGATCATCACAATCACACGATCCAGCGCATCAACAAACGGCTGTGTTTCAGTCAGCTGTGAACCAATATGGCAGTCGATCCCCACCACTTCAAGGTTTGGCAATGACGCTGCATATTGATAGGTTTCAAATACGCTGTCCGATGGAATACCGAATTTATTTTCTTTTAGGCCAGTAGAAATGTAAGGATGGGTTTTGGCATCCACATCCGGATTTACACGCAGTGAAATCGGAGCTTTTTTGCCAAGTTCAGCAGCCACTTTCTGGATACGGTCCAGTTCAGCATAAGATTCAACATTAAAGCAGGCAATGCCGACTTCCAACGCTTTTTTGATATCTGCTTCTGATTTACCCAGACCTGAGAATACAATTTTTGATGGATCACCGCCGGCTTTCAGCACACGTGCCAGCTCACCGCCAGTGACGATATCAAAGCCTGCACCTTTCTTTGCTAGTACATTCAATACCGCAAGATTGGAGTTTGACTTCACCGCAAAACAGATCTGATGATCGATAAAGTCAAATGCACGATCCATATCCAGATAATGCTTTTCAAAAGTCGCTTTTGAATAAACATAGAGTGGTGTGCCAAATTGCTCTGCCAGCTGTTGCAATGAACACTGTTCGGCATGCAATACCCCATTAATGCGGGTGAAACTCATGAAGGTATCCTTTCTTTGAAAGCGTTAAGGTGTGGTAGTTGAATCTGATGCTGCAGGTGCAGCAAACTGCTGTTGTACAGGCGCATCCCGTTCTTCATCGGCAGTTTTAGACTCAGTTTCAGTATTTTTATAGAGCAGAAACTTGGCACGCTTGTCGTAATCTGGGTCGTTCGGCATATATAAGGCACCGGACTGACCACAACCCACAAGAGCAAGACTTGTTGCTAAGAGACTGATGTAGCAAATGACTTGGCGCATCTGACCACCTAATTGAATAGTTTCGATGAAGTATAACGCGATCATTCGCCATGACCAAAGCGTTAAACGCTAGAGAGTATCTTTAGACAAAAAAAAACGCCAGCAGATCGCTGACGTTTTTATTGATATGGATTATTTATGTTTCTGTTTATAGAAACATAAATAGCCCAAAATCAGCAGAATAAACCAGATCGGACTGACCAGCAGGGCACGGCGGGTATCATCTTCTAGCGATAACACACCAATCATGCCAACGAAGAAAATGATCACGATCCAGCACGTCACCAAACCACCAGGGAGCTTGAATACCGATTTGGCATGTAGCTCTGGACGGGTACGGTAATAGATCATGTAACTCCAGATGATCATCAACCAGACACAAATAAACAGGATGGTCGACAAAGTTGTTGCCAATGTGAAAGCTTCAACGGTATTCGGCACAAAGTACTGTAATGCTGCACCAAGCAATAAACAGATCGCTGAGAAATACAGCGCATTCGCTGGAACTGCACGCGAGTTCAGACGACCAAAGGCTTTCGGTGCCTGTTCTTCACGAGACAGACCGAATAGCATACGACTGGTCGAGAACACACCACTGTTCATAGATGACATTACAGATGACAGTACTACCAAGTTCATGATGATCGCAGCCGCAGCAATACCTGCCTGGCTAAACAGGTTTACGAACGGAGAAACGCTTGGATTAATCTGATCCCATGGTGTCACTGACATCACAATGATCAGAGCCAACACATAGAAAATAATGATACGGATCGGAATCGAATTGACTGCTTTTGGCAAGTTACGTTCTGGATCCTTGGTTTCCGCAGCCGTGGTACCCACCAGCTCGACACCCACGAAAGCAAAAATCGCAATCTGGAAACCAGCCAGGAAGCCCATGGTACCTGTCGGGAATAAACCACCATGATCCCAGATATGCGCAAATGACGCGACTGTACCGGCATCATTAGTAAAGCCGGTAAAGATCATCCACAGTCCCACGGAAATCAGCACCACAATGGCAATGATCTTGATCAGGGCAAACCAGAATTCCATCTCACCAAATAGTTTTACTGTTGCCAGGTTCAGGCCCATGATGAACACAATGGAAGCGATACTGATCAGCACCCCTTCGCCCGGGGTAAATGGCATGCCATTATTAAAGAACTGTAAATAGTAGATAATCGCAGAAAGGTCGGCGATGCCGATGGTGATCCAGCATAACCAATAGGTCCAGCCAACAAAGTAACCGGCCCAAGGACCAATCAGATCGGTGGTAAAGTCAATAAAAGACTTATATTGTAGATTGGACAGCAATAGCTCGCCTAATGCGCGCATCACCAAAAAGACCATGAAACCGATGATCATATAAATCAGCAGAATCGAGGGTCCTGCCAGACTAATGGTTTTACCGGAACCCATAAACAGGCCGGTACCAATAGCACCACCAATCGCAATCAGCTGCAGGTGTCGATTGGATAAACTACGCTGCAGCTCGCCGTTTTCGGACGACGAACCGGTATGATGACCTGACATTATTTTTCAACTTCGATGTCTAATCGCGACAAATTAACGCAAAATGGGGGGAATACAAAAAGAAAAATTCACTTCATTTGTATTTTCGGCCTAATCTTAAAAGTTAATTTATTTTTCTTATATAGCAAATGAGTTCTCTTTAGTCGTAGAACGGACAGACATTTTTCCAGCCTTTTTATTGTAAAAGTTCCTAAACTGTGTAAAAAATAAATCTAAATAAATGTTATGAAACGTGCTGAGGATGAGCACGCATGGCATATGAATTGCTTGATTAGAATTAAGTGAAATTTAAATTAACTCAGGACGAACAAGAAGAATTTTATGCAAAATTTACAAAGCATCATGGAAACCATCAGCGGTTGGGTTTGGGGTCCATTTATGCTGGTACTGATTGTCGGTACCGGTGTATTCCTGACTTTCCGCCTGCTGTTCTGGCAATTCCGCATGTTGCCACTGGCTTTTAAACAGGTTTTTGGCAAACATCCCTCTCATGAAGGCGACATTTCCCAGTTTGGCTCACTGATGACCGCCCTTTCCGCCACCATTGGTACCGGTAATATTGCCGGTGTCGCAACTGCATGTGTCCTGGGTGGACCGGGTGCCGTGTTCTGGATGTGGATGACGGCGCTGTTCGGTATGGCGACCAAATATGGTGAAGGCGTACTGGCAGTCAAATACCGTGTTAAAAATGAACGCGGTGAAATGTCCGGTGGCCCAATGTATTACATTGAACGTGGCCTAAAATGGAAATGGCTAGCGCTGATCTTTGCCTTCTTTGGTGCTGTAGCCTCTTTCGGGATTGGCAGTTCAGTACAATCCAATACGGTGGCTCTAGCCGTTGAAAATGGTTTCGGTCTGGAAACCTGGATCACTGGTATCGTGATCACTGTATTATCGGCACTGGTAATTCTCGGCGGGATTAAATGGATTGCACGCGCTTCTTCCTTTATTGTCCCAATCATGGCGATTGGCTACGTCGCGGGTGGTCTGATCATCATTTTCAATAACTTGGAACTGGTTGGTCCTGCCCTGAAAATGATCTGCACCTATGCCTTTACCGGTGAAGCTGCGGTCGGCGGTGCCATTGGTGCTGCGATCCGTTACGGTGTCGCTCGTGGAGTATTCTCGAATGAAGCGGGTATGGGTTCTGCCCCAATTGCCGCTGCGGCTGCAAAAACCGATCATCCAGCTCGTCAAGGCTTAGTATCGATGACCGGTACTTTTATTGACACCATTATTGTCTGTTCAATTACAGGTATCGTGCTGGTGATGGGCTTCATCATTGCTGGTAGCGATTTTGGTGGACAAACTGGTGCGGTCCTTACTGTTTCGACCTTTGACAAACTGCTGCCAGGTGTCGGTGGCTGGATCGTGACCTTCGGTATTATTTTCTTCGCCTATTCCACAATTCTGGGCTGGAGTTACTATGGTGAAAAATGTGCGACTTACCTGCTCGGTGACAACTTTGTTCTGCCGTACCGTATCCTCTATATCGCATCGGTATTTATTGGCTGTGTAGCAACTCTGGATCTGGTCTGGTTGTTTGCCGATACATTCAACGGTCTGATGGCGATTCCAAACTTGATCGGCTTGTTATTGTTGTCTGGTGTGATTGTCAAAGAGTCCAAAGACTTTATTGAACGTCGTAAATCTGGTGAGCTGTATTAAGTAAATCGAATCCTTAAAAAAGCCACGTTCATCGTGGCTTTTTTTATGGTATCAATGTCCCGTCCTGAAATAAG
>NZ_JPQO01000113.1 GCF_000773685.1 Acinetobacter sp. HR7
ATTTTGCTAGTCTAGAGCCTAAATAAATATTGAATGTTTTCGTAGTAATTAATTTATAACAAGTTTTTTAGATTTAAATGAAAGTAGTTTGTTTAAAATGGTTACAAATAGCTTGAATCAGTACTTTGATATTCTTCTTAAAAGGCATATTTCTTCGTCCAGTCCTTCAAATCAAACACTTATGATTTTCAAACTGATTCAATGAAGAGTATTTAATTCAGAGATTTTTATTTCAGCCTGGATTGCTACACAAATTACCATTCTTTTTAATAGATATCTCTCTTCAAGACAATAAAGAAAATTAATTATTTTATTTCAATAACTTAAAAAATAATTCAACTATATTTAAGATAAAAATTCCGTCTCTACTTATATTTAAAGAATAGAATCAACCTTCCAAATAGATATATATCTACGTGCCATTTTCTAATTCAAAAAAACCTAATTAGCACTTTTCTTATTGCGTCTTTCTTATTCCTCTTACGCTCCTTATATTTTCCTCAACATCAAAAAATAGTTATCCCGACTGATTAAGGAGTTATAGCGATGCTGGAAGAAGAAAGAGAAATATTTAAACGTGACGGCGTGGTTGTTTTGCGCGGTTTATTTAAAGACTGGATGGATGTGCTAACTGCAGGTGTCAATGCCAATGAACAGAATCCAGGTGAATGGTTCCGTGATTATACACCGGGTGAATCCAAAGGCCGTTTCTGGGCAGACTACTGCAACTGGCAGCGCATTCAGGAATTCAAACAATTTATCGAAGAAAGTCCTGCTGCAGAAATCGTAAAAAATCTGATGCAGGCACAGCGTGTGCGTATTTTCCATGAACATGTTTTGGTAAAAGCTGCAGGCTCATCCAAAGTCACACCATGGCACCACGATACACCTTACTATCCTGTTGATGCCAAACAAACGTTAAGTCTGTGGATTCCACTGGATCCAGTATCACGTGAGTCAACGATTGAATTTGTCGCTGGTTCACATCAATGGGATGCACTCTATCGTCCACAAAGTTTTACCGGTGAATACTATCAACACAATAGTAAAGAAGAAATCCTGCCGGATATCGATGCCAACCGTGACCAATACAATATTTTAGGCTGGGCACTCGAGCCAGGCGATGCAGTCGCATTTGACTACCGTACTGTTCATGGCGCTCCTGGAAACTTGTCTAGCACCCATTCCCGTCGTGCAGTGTCATTCCGCTGGTTAGGTGATGACGCGGTCTACGTAGATCGTGGTGGCAAAACTTCTCCTCAATATCCACACCTGATTGGCAAACTAGCAACTGGAGATGCTCTCCCTGAAGATGAGTTCCCATTTGTAGCTTAACCCATCAACCTCCAAATTTGTTGTTTACCCCTTTTCGCCAATGTTTGCCCATTCGGACATTGGCTTTTTTTATGTTTTTTCAAGGGGCTTCAATCGGATTTTTTAAATAAACATTAATTAAAGCCTTCATTTCCAATCTTTACTTGAATCAAGCCTGCTCTGTTGTTTCATTCTGCGTATTTAAAAAATAAAAAAAGCCCTGAGCAAGTCAGGGCCAAAGAGAGCAACTATTTAAGTGGAGAAATCAAGATTGCATTTACTTAGAAATGAATCACGGTACGGATCGATTTCCCTTCATGCATGAGGTCAAATGCTTCATTAATCTGTTCGAGTGGCATGGTATGTGTGACAAATGGTTCTAACTGGATATCCCCTTTCATCGCCTGCTCCACCATACCCGGTAACTGGGTGCGGCCTTTTACACCGCCAAATGCTGTTCCCATCCATTTACGGCCGGTGACTAGCTGGAACGGACGAGTTGAGATTTCTTTACCAGCACCCGCAACGCCAATAATGACTGACTGGCCCCAACCACGATGTGCACATTCCAGCGCTGAACGCATCACATCGACATTGCCAATACATTCGAAGGAATGGTCTACGCCCCAGCCTGTCAGCTCTACGATCACTTGCTGAATTGGCTTGTCATAATCTTTCGGATTAAGGAAATCAGTTGCACCAAACTGTTTAGCCAGTTCAAATTTTTCTGGATTGGTATCTACTGCAAAAATACGGCTGGCTTTTGCCTGACGTGCACCTTGAACGACTGCCAGGCCAATACCGCCCAGACCGAATACAGCAACCGTATCACCTTCCTGAACTTTGGCGGTGTTATGCACTGCACCAATACCTGTGGTTACACCACAACCCAACAGACATACGTGTTCATGATTGGCTTCTGGGTTGATTTTTGCCAGAGACACTTCAGCCACGACAGTGTATTCAGAGAAAGTTGAACAACCCATGTAATGGTAGATCGGCTGATCATTGTAAGAAAAGCGAGTGGTTCCATCTGGCATGACACCTTTACCTTGGGTGGCACGGACAGCTACACACAGATTGGTTTTACCTGATTTACAGAATAGGCATTCACCACATTCTGCAGTGTACAGTGGAATCACGTGATCGCCTGGTTTCAAGCTAGTCACGCCTTCACCCACTTCAACCACAACACCTGCACCTTCATGACCCAGAATTGCCGGGAACACGCCTTCAGGGTCATCACCAGACAGGGTAAATGCATCAGTATGACATACTCCAGTATGGGTAATTTTGACCAGCACTTCACCAGCTTTGGGCGGTGCGACATCCACCTCTACAATTTCCAAAGGTTGGCCTGGGCCAAATGCTACAGCTGCACGTGATTTCATTTCTACCTGCCTTTTCATATACGAATTAAATGCGAAATCAAGGTTTAAGAACTTAACTGTATGTTCAAATCTTTAAACCTATTTGTGGATCTTTTATAGGGCTGGACTGCATGTCAAGCAATTCGGTTTTTTTGATGCAGGCGTTCTGCTTATATGATTTTCACTATTCAATAGAGCTACTTATATTTAATTCATCGAAACAGATTCGTTAGCGAGACCAAGCTTGAACCGGTCTCAGCGAACGCATAACGCACACTGACACAGTGAGCTTGGAAATAAGGATACTAAGATGAAATTAAATGATCTGCATATTGATACTGTGGTCGTAGGTGCTGGACAAGCAGGCGTCGCCATGAGCGAGCATTTGACCAAAATGGGCATTTCCCACGTTGTACTTGAAAAAAATCGTATTGCTGAAGCATGGCGTACCCGCCGCTGGGATTCGCTGGTAGCGAATGGACCATGCTGGCATGACCGTTTTCCAAATATGGAATTTGATGCGGATCCGGACAGCTTTGTGCATCACGATAAAGTGGCTGAATACTTCGAACAATACGCGAAAAAATTTAACTTACCGATTCATACGGGCGTAACTGTACACAAAGTTGCTAAATCTGAAAATCGGCTCGGCTTCACGGTAGAAACCTCTGAAGGCACGATTTACGCGCAGCATATCGTTTCGGCAACCGGCGCTTTCCAGAAAGCGGTGATTCCTGCCATTGCGCCACAAAATCCGTCCTTCTACCAAATCCATTCAGACCAGTACAAAAATCCGCAACAATTGCCTGAAGGTGCAGTTCTCGTGATTGGTGCCGGTTCATCTGGTGTACAAATTGCCGATGAACTGAACCGTGCTGGCAAGAAAGTTTATCTATCCGTAGGTCGTCATGAACGTCCACCACGTACGTACCGTAACCGTGACAATGTCTGGTGGTTAGGCGTACTCGGTGGTTGGGACTTTATGCGTACCGATACTGGCCCGCTAAAAGGATTCGCTGTCAGCGGCGCGCATGGCGGTGTCAATGTCGATTTCCGCGTTTTAGCCAATCAAGGCATTACATTGCTCGGCAGTACCGAATCCTTTGAAGAACAAACTATTAAGTTTAAAGACAACCTGAAACACAATCTGGATGAAGGTGATGCAGCGTTACTGGCTTTCTATGATGAAGCGGATGCCTATATCGAGAACAATGGCCTGAGTCTGCCATTAGAACCAAGCGCACGTACCATCCTACCAGATCCTGAATGTGTGACTAATCCAATTCTTGAACTGGATATGCAGGCGGCTAATATCACGACTGTGATCTGGGCATCCGGTTTTGGTTATGACTATAGCTGGTTACAGGTAAATGCCTTTGATGAGTTCAATAAACCAAAACATAAAAATGGCATTTCCACTGAACGTGGCGTGTATTTCCTTGGCCTGCCATACCTGACCGGGCGTGGTTCAAGCTTTATCTGGGGCGTATGGCACGATGCCAAATATATTGCTGAACACATCGATATCCAGCGCAAATATCAGGAATATCAAACTGATAAAAATTTGCTGAAACATTCAGCCTGAACAACTCATCATGGGCACATATAGGCTGAAGACTTATATGTGCTTTTTCAATTGAAGGACATATCTCCATATGTGAGGATCATCATGAATACCATTTTAAAATCTAGAATTACTGACAAATGTGCATGGGTAGGTGCTGAAATAGCTCAGAAAGAAGATTGGATCTATCATCTGTCTGACCATATGGTCCAGATTTTTGATGAAGCTTTAGAAAAACTGGAAGCAAAACAGCTGAATGCTCCAAATTTTGATCTCAACGATATTCAAATTGAAGATCCGGAATTTCTGAAACAGGTTCTGGCTATTTCTGATGAACTGGAAAATGGTTATGGTTTTATTGTAATCCGTGGTCTGGATGCACAAAAATATTCTGAAAACCAACTAGCCAATATTTATTATCTGCTTGGCCTGCATATGGGCACACCTGTGACCCAGAATGCCCGTGGAGATCTGATCGGTTTTGTAGAAAATGTCGGTGATAAAAACAATAAAATGACCCGGGTCTATGAAACCAATGCCTATCTGCCGTATCACTCGGACATGAGCGATGTGGTCGGTCTATTGTCGATCCGTAAAGCCAAAGAAGGCGGCTTAAGCAGTATTATCAGCTCTTCTACCGTATATAATCGTATTCTTGAAGAGTATCCAGAATATTTGGGCTATTACTACCATACAGCATGGTATGACCATCTAGGTGAAGTCGATCCATCCTTGACTCCGATTTTCAGCTACCATGATGGCAAACTAGCATGCCGCTATTTACGCCATTATATTGAATTAGGCCATGCCCGCAGAAATGTACCGCTCTCTCAGGTACAAATCGAAGCCTTCGACCTGTTTGACCGTCTCAGTCATGATCCAGAATTGCGTCTGGACATGATGCTAGAGCCAGGAGATATCCAGTTCTGCAATAATTACTGTGTGATGCATTCCCGTACCTCGTTTGAAGATTATGACGATCCTGCACAACGTCGCAAGCTGCTGCGTCTATGGCTGAAAATGCCGAACGCCAGAGCACTATCACCAGACTTTCCTGGCCGTAATGGGATTCCTAAAGGCCTTGGTATGGCGGCTTAAATCTAAACAAAAAAAGAGGCTAAAGCCTCTTTTTTTATACCTTTCAAAATGGATAACAGAGCTTGTTAAATTAAAAGCTATTTTCTACGTAGCTTTTGACTATCCCTATTAATTACTCCATAAACACCAGCATTTTATTATTTAAAGTAGATGAGTATTTGAAATGCCGCCCCTACTGCTGAACGAAATCGCTCTTTGTCCTAGCCCTATTACAGTTAATTTTCCAAGAGTGATTGAAAGTAAAACGTCTACCCATCGAGGCGATAATTTTTTAGCTAAATATTTAGATCAGCCTATATATATCTGATAGCCATTACTTTTTAGCCCATTGAATATAGTGTAGACAGCTATTTTGATTTTAGCTCGTTGGTCAGAAGCAAAATGTTATAGAGATCACCTTGCATCTTTCTAACAAATTAATCTCTCCTACACTTCATATAAAAACCTAAAAAATAAAAAAGACCGC
>NZ_JPQO01000114.1 GCF_000773685.1 Acinetobacter sp. HR7
AAATTTTGGCAATTTTAAGAAGGCAGAACCCTGATAGGATAAGGGTTCTGTGAAATTTGTCGTGTACAGAGAAAAAATATTTTATATCCGGGCGCTTGTTGTTTTACGGCAGATCAATTATGTTGTTGAAACACCAAAATATTAAGGTGCATGGAGCATAGGCACGCATGATAGATTTATATTACTGGGGAACCCCCAACGGTCATAAAATTACAATTGCTTTAGAAGAAATGGGCCTGTCCTATAAAATTTCCCCGATCAATATTCTGGAAAATGACCAGTTCCAGCCAGACTTTCTGGCAATCTCGCCAAATAACAAAATCCCGGCGATTGTTGATCAGGATGGTCCGGGAAATCAGCCAATTTCGATCTTTGAATCCGGTGCTATTTTGCAATACTTAGGCCGTAAAACTGGTCAGTTTTACCCGACCGATGAAATTAAAAGGGTTCACGTGGAACAATGGTTGATGTGGCAAATGGGTGGACTTGGACCGATGCTCGGACAGAATCACCATTTCAGCCGCTTTGCACCAGAACGTATTCCTTATGCAACTGAGCGTTATGTGAATGAAACCAAACGTTTGTATGGCGTGCTAAACAAGCAATTAATCGGGCAGGACTATGTCGCAGGCGAATACTCAATTGCTGATATGGCGATTTTCCCGTGGCTGCTGCGTTATGAATGGCAAGGTATTGACCTGGAAGATTACCCGGAAGTGAAAAGATACATGGACCAGATGAATGCTCGTCCTGCGGTACAGCGTGCACTCGCCATCACAGTCAATTAAGATCACATGATTGTGCTAAGATATAGTAACGTTAATAAAACCACCGACTACGGTGGTTTTTTATTGGAATAGAGATGAAAGCATTTTTTCTGAATTTCACCCGTATTGTTGAAAGCAATCCACGTATTTATTGGAGTATCATTTTTGGTATTGCCGCCTGTCTGGTGCTGTTCATTGCCGAGATCGTGCATATACAAATGCTGGTGGATCAACTCAATACCAAGAATCAAAATATTCTGGCTGAGGCCATTTTACCGCTGGCGAGCAAGTATAAATGGTCCCGGATTGTCATTATTATTGGTGCAATTTTCTGGTCAAATTGGGAATACGTTCAGGCGAAAAAGCGTTTGGCTTTGAAGCGCTAAACCTTTTAGGTTTCTGAGATGGCACTGCTGATACTGTTTCTGTCTGCCTTTGGCGCAGCCACCCTGATTCCGCTACAGTCGGAAGCTGTGCTGCTGGGGATGCTGGCAACGACGGGTTATTCAGCCTGGTTGCTGATTACCGTGGCGAGTGCCGGAAATATTCTCGGTTCCTGTGTGAACTGGTATCTAGGCTTCAAGATTGAACAGTACAAAGACCGTAAATGGTTTCCGGTGTCTGAACAGAAGATGCATCAGGCGCAGGGGATTTACCGTAAATATGGTTACTGGTCTTTGCTGTTAAGCTGGGTGCCGGTGATTGGCGATCCAATTACTTTGATTGCTGGCTTGCTCAAAGAAAACTTTCTGCGCTTTTTGCTGATTGTCAGTGTCGCCAAAATTGGCCGCTATCTATTTTTGTATGCAGCCTATAGCATGATTTAAAAAAAGAGGCTTAAAGCCACTGCTGTCCCATA
>NZ_JPQO01000115.1 GCF_000773685.1 Acinetobacter sp. HR7
TTTTGCTAGTCTAGAGCCTCAGAATAAATCCTAACTTAAACCTACTCAGCAATTCTCCCTCTCTCATTAATCAGTTCTTATAGCACCCTCTAGGAGTGTTTTCGATCTGAAAAGCCTATATTACGGAGCCACCGTATATAATCATCGACTTGAGAGATTCCCACTTTAGCATTAACAGTCTTTGTCAAAATAAATAATCATAAACAGCGATTAATTAAAATGACGGACAGTACGCCTATCCGTTCCACCTAATATTAGCCATTCCATTTTTTTGGGATAAGAGTTCCAAAAACTCCCATTATTAACCAATATTAAATTTCATTACGGGTAAAGCACTTATCCTACACAAAGCAACATGCTTAATAATATGAAGTACAACATTTACTAATCGTGATTAATTACATGATTAATAACACAACATATTATTTCCTTAGTGTCACCTTTACTGGCTTGAGCTATCCATAGATCACAGCAGCCAACCGAATATGTCATCACGACAAGTCAATTCGGCCAACCCCTGTGTACCAAGCGTTCCAGATTTCTCCTCACGCCCCTGTTATGTCGCCATAACCTCATAAGCCCACCAGTGTGCAACGCATTTAGCCCTATTAAGGAATTGAAGCTAAAAACGTGTGTTCCTAACGCATCTATCATCCGTGTAGATACTCACACTCTCTGTTAAGCAGGGTTTGCCCTTGTCACCAAGGGTCCCGTTTCAGTGTCGCCCAACTATTTGATTGGCCCAATGCGATTTCATACGCCTAAGCCAATCAAGAGTGATTGGGTCAAAGAACGGAATCTCACCGTCCAGTGCCCTTCGCAGCCGCACCAACTACCTTTCGGACGTATGCAGCTACACGGTCTTTAGCATGGGATGGCTGTCCCATGCACATAGAAACAATTTTTAAGCAAATTTTAGAAAGTTTTGCTTTCTGCACGGCTAACACAGCAAAGCTCATTTCATATTTTGGCACAGCCTATCTATCAGTAATTTGAAAAGCTGGCAAATCTTCAGATGTTTTCGCGCCTGCTGATTGCAGGAACTCTTATTTATGTAAGTGCATGGAATCTAGCTTTGAGCATTAATTTGATATTGAAAAAGTATCTCTGAATTATATTTTTTCAGGGGGTAGTTTTATGTTAGTGCATGTTTTTTAAAAATAGATTTGAGAGTAGATGTAAGTTTCGATTGAGTTAGGTCAGGAACTCTTATTTATACTCCTGCCGAAAAATAGATTTTTACAAAGATAGTGACTTTAAAGAATGTACTACGAATATATTTTGCAATGGGGTACTTTTATGCTTATGCCATAAAAACATGTTTTTGCTCAAATAATGATCAGTGATTTGCTGAAATAGATTACACTTTTGATCAATTTTTTCTTATATTTTTTTTAAAAGCGAGCAAAAATGAAAACACACCAATTTTTTAAACTAATCTTAAGCTATTGATATAAAACAAATATAATATATTTGTAGGTGTACGACAGGGGTTTTTTTTTGAGCTTTCAGGTGTACGACAGGGGTTTTTTTGAAGCTGAAATGTAATTTTATTTGCTGAATTAGTTTTACACTCTTAAAAAAATAATTTATATAAATCAATAACATAAGATAGATTATTTAATTGAACAACTTTATTTGTGTCTATTTTAGTGTGATGGATTACCTGAGTTTTTTGAAGATTAGTAAAAGTGTACGATAGGGGTTTTTTGAAATAAATAGGAGGAGGATGTTATTCCCAAGTAGAAATGTCCTACCTAATAACCAAATAGAAATGTCCTATATGGACATTTCCAAGTCAAGCACAGGATTCAGATTTCGTTGTTGAAT
>NZ_JPQO01000116.1 GCF_000773685.1 Acinetobacter sp. HR7
AAGACATAAAAAAATGAGCGTATTTACATACACTCATTTTTACTACATTTTTCTAATATTTGCTTAACTGACTGGCATTACTCAATCGAGGGCCTTTTTATTTAGTATTTGTCTCTTAAGCGTTGTACCGGCTTGGTCTGATATTTTCGGAACAGCTGCCACAAGCTGACCAAGAGCAAAATGCTAAAGAACACCAATGACCAGACCGGCAATGACTGCCCAAGGAAAGTCCAGTCCACTTTGGCACATTCACCTGAACCGGTGAGCACCTGTTGCAGCACCGATTTCATTGGCAAGGTTTCCAGCCAGTAATCTAGTCCCGGACCACAGCTCGGCACTTTATCTGGTGGCAAGCTCTGCAGCCAGACATGACGTGCTGCCACACCGGCAGACCATAAAATGCTGAGTGAACCTAAAAATGCATACAGACGCTTGCCTGCATTGGATTTTGGATTATGCAGCAAAGCAATTAGCGAAATGATCCCCAGGCCAATCAGGCCAATCCGCTGGAAAACACAGAGCGGGCAAGGCTCAAGCCCTTGTACATGTTCCAGATATAATGCAAATGTCATCCCCAGCACGGATGCGACAAATAACGCACCACTGACGAAGCGAAACCCCCATTTCATGGTCGGCCCTCTTATTTATTATCGATATTGAGCAAGATATTCAGTAAAGCTGATGCCGCTATCTTGCTCGAGTTCTTGCTGCTTCTGCAAGGATTTTTCTGCTAAATCAGCAAAGTAGGCTGCTTTTTTCTTGCTCAGCTGATGTGCTTGATAAGCTTCAATATGCTGATGCGCCAGCATCTGGCCAAAATGCCACATCCCCCCATGGGTACGGGTATCGCCAACAATCAATGCAGACAGCGTAGTATCCACTTCATCCACCCGAATCTGCATGGTTTGCATAGCTTTGCGATACAGGTCAGTGCCATAAGTCTCATCCAGCAGTTCCGCCAGTGGCTGCATCTGCTTCATATAGATCACACACCAATCTTCAATTGGATATTTCTGGCCATTTTCCCAGATCGCTGCATTGGCAGCGCGGCCACGGTTCACCACTTCAGCCTGATTCTGGTCAATCACATCCTGTTCATCCTGCAACAGGGCTGGGCTATCCTGTAATAAACAATACAGGGCTACCACTTCCAGGAAACCAGCGGTATTTTCATCGATCCCTATCGGGCTATATGGATTGACATCTACGGCACGCAGTTCAACATAACCAATGCCGCGATTCGCTAGTGCCTGAGAGGGGGTTTCTCCATCTTCCGGTACCTGTTTCGGGCGTACCAGACTATAGTATTCATTTTCGATTTGCAGCACATGGTCATTGATCTGGATCGGCTCACCATTAGCATCATCTAAGCCTAAACGGGTGAACGGTTTATACGGTGTTTTGACGGCCTTTTGCAGACCCTCTAAATAGTCATGCAAGTTGTTGTATTGAATACCGAGCTGTTTTTGTGCCGAATTCTGGTACCCAAAACGTCCCATACGCAGCGCAGTAGCATACGGGGTATACAAAGTTCCGCGCGTCAATGGCAGCATCTGATGGTCACGACCCGTCATAAAGCACTGACACGCCGCCGGACTGGCACCGATCAGAAAAATCACCAATGGGGTCAGACGGATAAAGTTCCGGATCAAGCCCATATAACGATGGCTGCGGTAATCCTGCAAGCTTAAGCTTTTTAAAGCTTCATCAGTTTCATTGGCCTGCAAGGCTTCAAACAATTGATCCGGGAAAGATAGATTGTAATGCACGCCGGAAATGGTCTGCATACGACGGCCATAACGCACACCCAGACCATGGCGGTACAGGGTCTTGAACAGGCCGATATTAGAAGAGCCATACTGTGCTAACGGAATATTGTCATCTGTGCTATCCAGCATGCATGGCATCGACATCGGCCAAAGCTTTTCTTCACCTTCCAACTGGCGATTCACCACGGCGTGGATATCCATCAGGTAGTCCAGCGCACCCCGAATCGTATCTTGTGGCGGGGTGATGAACTCCATCAGGGCTTCAGAATAGTCAGTGGTAATATGCGGATGGGTCAGAGCTGAACCGAGCGCTTGAGGATGCGGCCTTTGCGACAGAAAGCCATTGCTTTGCATACGCAGACTTTCTCGCTCGATACCGCGTAGCATCCCTTGGATGAGCGACGAATCCACCCAAGAAGGCAATATAGCTTGGGCAGTCGATTCAGGTTGACTCATTACAATCTCGCTTAATGGGCTAAACTATTAAAATAAAATCATCGATTTATACAAGTATAACGCGATTTGGGGGCTGCACATTATACCCCGCCTAGATTTCAGGCAAACCGTTGATTTTAATCCGGCAATTTTTTTAACACAAACTTCCTCTATAAGACATGTGAAATTTGTGATTTTATTGACAAATAAATGCTAATGAATTGTAAACATTATGAATTATGAAGATATTTTAAATTTCTGGTTTAGTGATGAGGCTCAGCCGAACTGGTTTGCCAAAAGCGAGCAGTTCGACCAAAGTTTGACTGAAAAATTTTCAGAAATTCTGCAACAGGCCAGCCAGGCAGAATTGTGGTCATGGCGCAAATCGGCGGAAGGTCGTCTGGCTGAAATCATTGTTCTAGACCAGTTTTCACGCAATATTTATCGGGGAACAGCGCGTGCCTTTGCTCAGGACAGTCTGGCACTGGCACTGGCACAGGAGGCCATCAATCAGGATCTGGACAAGCAGCTGAGTCCGGAACAGCGTTCCTTTCTGTATATGCCGTTCATGCACAGCGAATCCAGGCTGATCCATGAATTTGCCTTAAAATTATTTCAGCGTCTTGGCAATCCAGCCAATCTCGAATATGAAATTAAGCATAAAATCATTATCGACCGTTTTGGACGCTATCCGCATCGCAACCAGATTCTGGGCCGTGAATCGACCGAGGAAGAACTCAGTTTCCTGACCCAGCCGGACAGCAGTTTTTAGGCATTTACACCGACTGCTACCGCTGGATCACCCTATCAGGAGAACCAATATGAAAAAGACGCTCGTTGCCCTGGCTCTTGCAGGCTCTGCCCTGCTCTCGGGTTGTGCGACTACGCCATCCAAACCGCTCACCTTTGACCAGCTCGGCCAGTACACCACCACGCCGCTGAATGCCCAGACTTATCGCATCAGTTTTAAGGCACGGCCAAATATGAGCTTTGGCACAGCTGAAGAAATTGCCTTGGTCAAAGCTGCACAAACGGCCGTGCAGAATGGCTTCCAGTTCTTCCGGGTCAAAGATGATCCCAGCAATTTAACCCATCAGCCACCACGTGAGGCGATTGTCTATCCGAGTCCAAGGCCCTATCCGTATGGCTATTATCGCCGCCATCCCTATGGCTGGTATGATCCATTCTATGACATGCCATATCGGGTGACTGTGGAACCGGCACAGGTCGGCTATACCATCGAATGTTTTAAACAGGGACAGGCACCACAGGATGCCTTTGATGCGCGGTTGATCCTGCAGTCGCTGGGACAAAAATATGGCCTGAGTCCAAGCGGTGAAGTGCTGCAGCCACAGCCAGCAACGACCAATAATAAATAACAGGAGACTTTATGCCAGAACAGACCAGTTCACCGAGCCTGCAACGCAGTAAACGCTTTGCCACCATGGCTTTGCTTACGGCCGTACTGGCCTGGCTGGCACTGATGGTGGCTGCCAAACTGCTACCGCAATATATCTGGCTGATCCATATCCTGATGCTTTCAGCAGAAGCCGGTGTGGTCGGTGGTCTGGCGGACTGGTACGCGATTACCGTGCTGTTCCGCAATCCTTTTGGCCGGTTACCGATTCCAAAGTTCCTGCGGGATCATACCGAAATCATTCCACGCAACAAGGCGCGGATTGCTGAATCCATGGGTCGCTTTGTGCAAGAAAATTTCCTGTCGCCGCAAATCGTGCAGCGCAGTCTGGCCAATACTGACCTGAGTCTGGCCGCAGGTCGCTGGCTGGCCAATCCGGCCAATAATCTTCAGGTCACCCAGGTGATCCAGCAGACTGCACCGCGGATCTTTGAATTTGTCGGTCAGGAGCAAATTTCCAGCTTTATCCAGACCAACAGTGTGCAGTGGGTCAAAAACACCCAAATCAACCATCTGGCCAGCGAAATGCTGCGTGCCGTGCTGGAAAATGACTTCCATCAGGATGTGTTACAGCGTGGACTAGATTTGGTGCATGTCTGGATGACTTCGCATCCAGACCAGACCCGTGAACTGACCCGTACCCTGTTTAAGGAAATGGGTGTGTGGAAACTGGCCAAAGGGGCCAGCTGGATCGGTATTGATGTCCAGCAGCGCAGTATTGATTCTGTCATTCAGCGCGTCGAAGCCATGCTCGCTGATCCCCAGCATCCATGGCGACTGAAAATTGAAGAGTCGGCACAACAACTGATGCTGGAACTGGCCAACAATGACAGTGAAGCTAGCCAGCGTCTGAATAATGCCAAGGATGCCCTGCTGGATAGCCCACAGGTGCTCAATTTTATCGGGGGTGCGGTGGTGATTCTGTGTGATGCCATCAAGGCCGATCTGGAAAAACCGGATTCTGGCATTGCCGAAAACCTGCGTATTGCGATTCAGCAGGTCGGGGAAAATATCATGTCCAATGACTCAGTACGTGAATTACTGAATAATCGTATGAGCGGCCTGGCGGTAGAGCTCAGTGACCAATATAGCGAGAAAGTGATCCGCTTTATCAGTGAACGGATTCATGAATGGGATTCACGCGAGATGATCAGCAAGATTGAAAATGAGGTTGGTGGTGACCTGCATATGATCCGCGTCAATGGTGTGGTAGTCGGTGGGTTTATCGGTTTGGCACTGGGGATTATTCGTGCTGTGGTCGAACATCTACTCTAAGCACTTTGAATATCTCTTTTTAGCATCCTCTCACTGAACAACCTGCTGATTCACCCATGGAGAATCAATAACTTATTTTGGTGATTGTGACCCGTTCATATCGACCAACAGCCCGGTGATCTTGTGCACCACCGGCAGCAGTAACAGCACGATCGGAAAAGCGAAGGCTTAAAGATCATCCAGTTATGCAGCCAAAGTGACAGAAAGCCTTCCATCCAGCCTAAATTACGCAGCATATTGATCAAGGAAATGATGCCACTCATCAAGCAGGACAGAATAAAAGGCACAATGATCAGCGCCAATTTGGCAGCAAGTTTAGAAATATTGCCGAAAATCACCGGACCTTGTTGCGAATCCATGGACAGCTCTTTTTGTTATGTCACTTTCACCAATATCAGTGATTTGAATTTCAGTGATCATTCATTTTTTATACAAAATTTTAGTTAGTTATACGCCAATCTCAACTTTTTAAGTCATTGAAATAAAAAGGACATAGCCTCATTTTAAATCCGTCTAT
>NZ_JPQO01000117.1 GCF_000773685.1 Acinetobacter sp. HR7
TAACTGACTGGCATTACTGTATTTACAGGGCTTTTTCTTACCATGCACGGTTAGTGATTAGCTCTTCCATTTCAATATCGAAGTATCCGTACTCCTGCACCACCATCATCATGGCTTCAGCAATATAGTCCGCTGCGGTATCGTCCAGTGAAGAATCCAGATCCTCAAACTGTGGCTTCATTTCATTGATTTCAGCCACAGTCGCATTGGCAAACTGGTAAATGTCCTGTTCAGACAGACCGGTTTTAGACACCTTTTTGGCAAAGTGTTCAATGTGCTGCTTTACTTCAGCAACCAGAATATCTGGATAATACTCATCATCAAACATGGGGAGAAGTAAATCTGCAAACATACAGGCACTCTAACATCATCAGGAGAATTTAAGCGTGCCTATATAGCATATTGCTACCTAAAAGCCAAACAGCAACAGGTTTTCAGTACCCAATAATCTGGAAATTACACCGCACTACGCATCGCATTCCAGACTTTAATTGCATCACTAGTAGCTTTTACGTCATGGGCACGAACCATACAAGCACCTTGCTGGATACTGAGTAAATGCCCGGCAACTGAACCCACTGTACGTTCTACCGCTTCCGCACCACCGAGTGCCTGCCCAATAAAACGTTTCCGTGATAAAGCCGACAGCATTGGATAGCCCAGTTCATTCAGCTTATACAGTTCATTCAATAATTTAAGATTCTGCTCAGCATTTTTGGCAAAACCAAAACCTGGATCAATCATGATATGTTCTGCTTTTACTCCTGCATCCAGTGCATCCAGCACACGCTGTTTTAGTTCTGTCATTACATCTGTCGTGATATCTTCATACTGATTCAGATTGTTCATGGTGGTTGGCTCACCACGCATATGCATGATAATGACTGGAATATCTAGTTCAGCAGCGGTTTCTAAGGCATGTGGACGGGTTAAGGCACGGACATCATTCCAGATATGTGCACCTGCTTTCACAGCCGCCTTAATTACGTCTGGTTGGGATGTATCAATCGAGATGATCACATCATGCTTGGCCAGCTCTTCCACCACTGGAACTACGCGACGGATTTCTTCTTCCACTTCCACAACTGATGCACCCGGACGAGTCGATTCACCACCAACATCAATTACGGTGGCACCTTCAGCCATCATTTCCAGCGCACGAGCCACGGCAGCATCTTTCGTATTGTGCTTACCGCCATCACTAAAAGAATCTGGGGTGACATTTAAAATACCCATGACATGCGGCTGTGACAGGTCCAGTTGTAAACGTCCAAACTCCCAGATACGTTGTGGCAATGGCATCAGCTGCATGTTTGATCTCCTTGATAATTTCCGACTCATTGTCCATGATCTGCGAGACAAAGCAAGTCCTATACCAAAGAGGTTTTAACCGAGTTAAGTCCGTGCCTTAAGAAAATCTTCTAACTTGGCTTTCACTGCCGGCCATTCCGATTGCAGAATGCTAAACATCACTGTGTCACGGACAGTCTTACCATCTTTTCTTAAGGTATGGCAACGTAGAATACCGTCCTGTTTGGCACCTAAGGCACGAATCGCGGCCTGACTACGCAGGTTCAAATGATCTGTTCTAAAAGCAACCACTGGCGCATTCAATGTTTCAAAAGCATGCTGCAATAACAGGTATTTGCAGGCACGATTCACATGGGTACCCTGAAAGCTTTGTGCATACCAGGTATAGCCTATTTCCAGCCGTGGAATTTCCGGCTTGATGTCGTGATAGCTGGTTGAACCAATTGCTCGATTGGTCTGTCCATTGATTACCGCAAAAGGAATCCGCTCACCCTTTGCCTGCTGTTCTAAAGCTTTCTGAATATAAGCTTCAACCGTATGCGGATAAGGGGCAGAGGTATAGAAAATATCACCGAGATTGCCATCAGAACAGGCAGTCTTCAAGTCTTCGGCATGTTCCAAAGTTAACTGTTCTAGCCGTACTCCATATCCGCTTAATACTGGCGCATGCATGTCCACCAAATTTATTCCTTTTTATATTTATATTTTCAGCAATTTAACATGCTTGGGTAGTTTTCCACAGGCATAAAAAAAACCACCCACAGGTTAATGCCAGTCAGTTAAG
>NZ_JPQO01000118.1 GCF_000773685.1 Acinetobacter sp. HR7
TAAAATGAGGTTATGTCCTTTTTATTTCAATGACTTAAAAAGTTGAGATTGGCGTATGACTATTTAAAAATTTACAATATTTTCATAACCAGCAGCCCAGTAGGTAATGCAAAATATTCAATCTGTATCAAGTATTTTGCCAAATCTATTTTAACAGCCGACTTATATTTAAAAAAATTGGCTCACGTTCAAATGGGCTACGCCAGCTGACTGCAAGCTGTTCAGCTCCCCGAATAAGACAACAGCATCAGACTTAAGGAAATGGCATAATAAACAAAATTTTAATTTTTCATGATTATGCAATCCTTCTGGCTTATCTTCCAACTATTGTTCTGTCTTGCGATTGGCTTCCTGTTTGCCAAAAAGCTGCCTAAAGTCGTAGTTAAACTTTCCTTTACTTTACTCCCCTATTTCAGTTATGTATTACTGATCGGCATCGCTTTTGAATTTTCTCAAATTGTGGATGAGTTACAGCATCCCTACCAGATTCTTAGTACCTCTCTTACGATTGCGAGCTTGACCTCATTAGGTGCCTTTAGCTGCTGTTACCTGCTGTTTAAATGGATTGGTTATCAGAAATCTACTGGACGAGTCTCTGCTGAACTGGTGATCAAATCACTAATCAATATCAGCTATGCCTTTATTGCGCTGGCTGTAGGTTATCTATTACAGCTCAGTTTGCATCATTTTGATCTTCAACTTCACATTAGTACCTGGTATTTACTGCTAGTATTCATGTTTTTAATCGGGCTAGACCTCGCCTATTCACCTTTGGATCGATCTTGGCTGAACTGGAAAATCCTGTTGGTACCATTGGGGTGTGTTGTTGGATCTGTACTTGGTGTGCTGCTATATGCGACCTGGCAATCCGATATCAAGCTGCAAGACCTGATCATGCTTTCTCAAGGCTATGGGTTCTATTCCATGAGCGGCATTGTGGTCACAGAACTGAAAAATGCTGAACTGGGTAGCATCGCCTTGATGAATGACCTGTTTCGGGAAATCATTGCCATCTTACTGATGTACTGTATCGGCTGGCGATATCCACGCGCTGCCATTGCAGCCGCAGGTGCAACCTCCATGGATGCTACATTACCAATGGTCAAACAGGCTTGTGGCAATGATTTTATTCCACATGCCATGTTGAGCGGATTTATTTTGTCACTGTTGGCACCCGTGGCAGTGAGTGTGCTGGCGGTAATTTAGTTTTAATACCCTAAATCTTCCCTTTTTTAAAGAGGGGACTTCTCGTGTCTTTTAGAAGAAGGATCTCTTCCCTTTGTGAAAGGGAGGTCAGGAGGGATTACTAAAAATTTAAATCTACCCCACTCAAAACATCCCCTACGGTCTCCATCATCTCCGAAGCAAGCTCTACAATATCAGTACCATCCAAGCCTGACATCCAGTCCCAAGAACTTGATTGGCTCTGCTGTTGCTGCTTTTCCTGCTGTTCTAATTGATCTGCGATTCTATCCATTTCCAGACTTTGCTCGAGTAACTTTTGTTCTGGCGTCTTGATTATTCTCATCTTCATCCCTTTTGTAAGCGTCCGCTGAATCCC
>NZ_JPQO01000119.1 GCF_000773685.1 Acinetobacter sp. HR7
ATTTATTTATGCAACAAAGCCGTTCAATCCTAGTACTTCCTATTTTAGGCTGGATGTTGTATCGCTATTACCAACGTTATCAACAGCATTTAAAAGTCAGGAAAAACGTAGTTTTATTAGGATGGGGGTTAACAATTCTATCAATCTTGTCTGGTCTTATTTCAGTTGCAGATTATTTACGCTATTTTCCTTGGCATGTCATTTCCTCTGATCTTTATCATCTCATTGGGATTACATTTAATGTGTTTACTCAAACTGCTCTTATAGTCTTTACCTTTGGATGTATGCTCTTTCTATTTTTGGATCGTAATTCCCGTCTGGGTTAGAGTCTTCAACAGAACCACAGATTTCCACGCAAAATCGTATTGTTTTTCACGCAAGTTCTTGTGACAACATGCTCAAAGAGGCATAATCCTACCTTTGCAAAAGGCGGTACGCTGTTTACGTATACGCTTCCTTAACCCATATAGTTGGATTTTTTACGCTATGATGCGAACTCATTACTGCGGTTCTTTAACCGAAGCTCAAATTGACCAGACCGTAACCATCTGCGGCTGGGTACACCGTCGCCGTGACCATGGTGGTGTTATCTTCCTTGACATGCGTGACCGTGATGGTCTCGTGCAAGTGGTTATTGACCCAGATACTCCTGAAGCATTCGCAACTGCGGACAAATCACGTTCAGAATACGTATTAAAAATTACAGGTCGTGTACGTCGTCGTTACGCAGGCACTGAAAACGCGAATATGGTAAGCGGCCAGATCGAAGTTCTGGGTAAAGAAATCGAAGTTCTTGCTCAGTCTGAAACTCCGCCATTCCCATTGAATGACGAAAATGCCAATATTTCTGAAGAAATCCGCCTGAAATACCGCTTCCTGGACATCCGTCGTCCAGAAATGATCGACCGTTTACGTTTCCGTTCTAAAGTGACTACGCTGATCCGTAACTACCTGGATGAACATGGTTTCCTAGACGTTGAAACTCCTATTTTGACTCGTGCCACTCCTGAAGGTGCACGTGACTATTTGGTACCAAGTCGTGTCTCTAACGGTAGTTTCTACGCACTGCCACAATCTCCACAATTGTTCAAACAGTTGTTAATGGTGGGTGGTGTAGACCGTTACTACCAAATCGCGAAATGTTTCCGTGACGAAGACTTGCGTGCAGACCGTCAGCCAGAATTCACTCAAATCGACATTGAAACATCGTTCATGAGTGACGATGACATTATGGATTTGATGGAAGGCATGACTGTTAAGATGTTCGACGAACTTCTTGGCGTGAAATTCGACAAATTCCAGCGTATGCCTTATTCAGAAGCAATGCGTGACTATGCTTCTGACAAACCAGACCTTCGTATTCCATTGAAACTTGTTGACGTTGCAGATTTGATGCAAGACGTTGAGTTCAAAGTATTCGCAGGTCCTGCTAAAGACCCTAAAGGTCGTATTGTGGCACTTCGTGTTCCAGGTGCTGGCTCACTGCCACGTAGCCAAATCGACGAATATACTAAATTCGTTGGTATCTACGGTGCAAAAGGTCTGGCTTACATCAAAGTCAACGAACTGGAAAAAGGCATCGAAGGTCTTCAATCTCCAATCGTGAAATTCATCGAGCCAGTTGTGCTAGATCTGTTGAAACGTGTTGGTGCTGAAAATGGCGATATCGTATTCTTCGGTGCAGACAAAGCCAAAGTTGTAAATGATGCGATGGGCGCACTTCGTGTGAAAATCGGTCATGACCTGAATCTTGCAACTTGCGAATGGGCTCCGCTTTGGGTGGTTGACTTCCCAATGTTCGAAGAAACTGATGATGGCAAATGGACTTCTGTTCACCACCCATTCACACTACCAAAATCAAGTGTTGAAGAAGTGAAGAACAACCCAGGTGAAGCATTATCTGTTGCTTACGATATGGTACTGAACGGTACTGAAATCGGTGGTGGTTCACTGCGTATCTATACGCTGGAAATGCAAAAAGCGATCTTTGAAGCGCTGGGTATTTCAGAAGAAGAAGCTGAAGAGAAGTTCAGCTTCTTACTGAATGCCTTGAAATTCGGTGCACCTCCTCACGGTGGTTTGGCATTCGGTCTGGACCGTCTGGTGATGCTGATGACTGGTGCTTCTTCAATCCGTGACGTGATTGCATTCCCGAAAACCAAAACAGCTGAATGTCCATTGACTCAAGCGCCTGCACCAGTTGAGCCAACTCAATTGCGTGATCTTGGTATTCGTTTACGTGAAAAACCAAAAGCAGAAGAAGCTAAATAATCTTTAGCAACTGATGTAAAAAGCCCTGCTCTTGCAGGGCTTTTTTATCATAATGAGCGTTATTTTTGATACTATTCGCTAGAGCTTTAAGCCTAAACAATCTTTAAATTATCACTTCTAACATGAAATAATTTTTAAAAACCTATTATTTCACATTCGTCTATTTTGTTATTCAGCTGCTTTATTATTTTTGATAATTTCTTAGATTGTTAAGCACTTACAAAATTTTTACAACCAGATTGCCAGTCTAAGAGAAACTATTTATTCCATGTATATCCTGTTAAATTTTTTAGCCTTTTTACCCTTACGCATACTGCAAGTTATGGGTTATCTCGGAGCATGGGTTTTATATCAAACCAATTCATCTATTCACCGTATAACAAAAATTAATATTCAGTTGGCTTATCCAGAACTAAATATTCAGCAGCAAAAATACGGCTTTGTTGCATAAATATGTAAGCATCTGATTTAAATAAATTTAATTTTGGATCAAAAAATAATCAAAACTTTTAAAATCATATA
>NZ_JPQO01000120.1 GCF_000773685.1 Acinetobacter sp. HR7
CTTAACTGACTGGCATTACTGGTTTATCCAGGGTTTTTTTATATCTCTTAAAAAACCACTTATTCACTCATTATTTATTGTTCATGCACGTCTTTGCCCCATACCCCTTCATGGCACCAGAAGGACTTGGTTAAATAATAGTTAATCACACCAATTAAAATCAGTAGCAGAATCAACGCCAGTTTGATCATCATCTTGTTCTACTCCATACATTTTTTTCTAATACTCTACCCAGCTTAACGCCCAATGATGTTTTATGCTTCGTGCTTTTTAGGTTGATTTTTAGTATCCTATTTTACTCACTAAAATATACTCAGGATTTATGTCAGTCGAAAGCGCGCCTCTTCAAGGACTCACCTTATACAGCCATGCCGATGACTTTCGTTCCCATTGGATTCGCTACGTACTTGCCGAAAAACAGATTAAATATAACCTGATTTTAGTGGATCACGATGATGAAGATCTGGCCAGCCTGAATCCTTATAATCAGCTGCCCATGCTGATCGAAAATGATCTAAAATTGTTTATCACCCCGATTATCTCTGAATATATTGATGACCGTTACCGGCAGAATAAGCTGTATGCTGACGCGCCGATGCCGCGTGCAGAGCAACGACAGTACCTGTGGCGCTTTGAACATGACTGGCTAAAGCTAGCGGATATTATGCTCAAACACCCGGATACTCTAGATTCAGCTGCAAAAGCAAAAGCGCAAAAACAGCTACGCGATATCCTAATTTCATTGATGCCGTTATTTCAGCATTTTCCTTATTTCATGTCTGAACAATTCAGCATCCTGGATTGCATGCTGGCACCAATATTTATCCGTTTGCCGAGTATGGGTATAGAATTACCTCAACAGCAATGCCGTCCATTCCATTTATATTGTCAGCGGATTTTTAGTCGTCCAGCATTTATCAAATCGATGACCCTACAAGAAAAAAACCGCTATTCATCCCTATTAACACATTCGTAGAGAAAGATTATGTCTGAACAGGAATTCCAGCTTATGCCTACACGTCCATACATGGCCCGTGCGATCTATGAATGGATCTGTGACAACAATATGACCCCTTACCTGCTGGTAGATGCAACTCGCCCAAATACCATGGTTCCAGAGCAATTTGTGAAGGATGGTCAGATCATTCTGAATATCGTGCCACATGCTGTACATGCGCTACACATGAGCAATGATGCAATTACCTTTTCTGCCCGTTTTGGCGGCGTATCACGTGATATTTACGTACCTATGCCAGCAGTACTCGGTATCTATGCGCGTGAAAACGGTCAAGGTTTATTCTTCGATCCAAATGAATATGAACATACACAAATTGAAGAAGATGCTTTAAAATCAACCACTGAAGAAAAAACCGAACAACCTAAGAAAAAACCAAGCCTAAGGTTATTAGATTAAATAAAAATGGAGTAAGTGAATGGCTTTTGATTTAGTACAATATTTTGTTGAACAGATAGAAACTCAAAAGCCTGAGCTTCTAAGTCAGTATCCGAAGCAGGAACGCCGCGCTTATATCACTGAACTCAGCGCACTGACTTTAGGCAAGCTCATCTCTGAATGGCGTCTTGACCCTAAGAAAATCTATACCGAAATCAATCATCCTGATGATCTCTATATTCAGGAAATTGCCCGTCACCTTTCTACAGTTTCCTCAAATGAATCCAAACTTTCCCGTACAGAACAGGAAGAAAGTCTGTTTGAAATTTTTAAATTACAGTTGCTCGAACTCAAACAATTACATGATACAGGCAACCACAATTTAAACAGTATTCAGGAATTGCTATACGGCCAGATCGAACATCTTTCCGGTCAGGCAGATGATTGGGTTTGGACAACAAATAACCTATTAGAACTGAAAGGCTCTAAACCCGTGCCACAAGAAGATATATCATTGGAGGCAACGATGAAGGAGTTTAATCAGATGGTCAGCCAGAATACTCACCACCAGGAACATGACGTTGAAGAAGTCACTGTAGTCAATGCACCAACCTGGTCTAAAATTGTAGAACCAATCGTTGCCATTGCAATCCTGTGGGTACTTGTCGATGCAGTACTGAAAATATTTGCTTAAGCAATCTACCTCATAAAAAAACACCCCCTGAT
>NZ_JPQO01000121.1 GCF_000773685.1 Acinetobacter sp. HR7
GTGTTAGCCGGATGCTTACTTTTTACCAATCTATATTCGTCTGATACCTCGACTATTCAAAACCTAGAGATTTAAACATTTAAGTAGTTGTTATAGTTAGATAAAAGTATTCAGAAGCCCACGCTTACATCGAGTAATTTAATAAAGGGGGGGAGCTAGCTCCCCCCCTCTTTTATTCATTTGCTAATTAAAACTTACTCGCAACTTGATATGTGATGAATGAAAAGATGTAGGCTAATGCAAACAAATAAGTTGCCATAACGACAGGCTGTTTCCAGCTACCTGTTTCTCGTCTAATTGTTGCTAACGTGGCAAGACAATGTGGAGCAAAAATAAACCATACCAATAATGATAAACCTGTGGCTAACCCCCATCCATCCGGGCCTGAAATTTGACTTAACAGACTTTGAGTTACAGTATCTTCATCACCTGACATCGCATAAATCACCCCAAGAGCTGCAATTACAACTTCCCTTGCTGCCATAGCAGGAATGAGTGCAATACATATTTCCCATGTAAAACCAATAGGCGCAAATATAGGGTGAATTAAATGTCCTAACTGACCAGCTAAACTATAGTTAATGGCTGGCATGGTTGCATTATCTGGTGCTTGAGGGAACGTGACTAGCACCCATAACAAGATAGACAGTGCAACGATAATGCCACCAACTCGTTTTAAGAAAATAGTTGCCCTATCATATAAGCCTAATGCAATATTTCTAATATCTGGAATTCGGTATGTGGGAAGCTCAAAAATAAAAATACTTTCAGTTTTATCTTTTCGAACCAACTTCAGAAAGAGTGAAACTAATAACGCTGAGACTATTCCCGACATATAAAGACCAAAAAGGACTAATCCTTGCAGACTTAACCAGCCGTAGATTAATTGGTTCGGAATAAATGCCGCGATCAATAAAGCATATACGGGCAATCTTGCTGAACAGGTCATCAATGGTGCAATCATAATTGTTGCTAATCGGTCCCGTTCAGAGCTGATACTTCTGGTTGCCATAATTCCGGGAATCGCACAAGCAAAACTGGATAGCAGAGGAATAAATGAACGGCCGCTAAGCCCGGCTTTAGACATTAATTTATCTAAAAGAAATGCTGCTCGGGGTAAATAGCCTGACTCTTCAAGCATTAAAATGAAGAAGAATAAAATCAAAATCTGAGGCATATATGCAAGCACGCTACCTGTGCCAGCAATTACCCCATCGACTACCAAGCTTTTTAATAGAGGATGTTGGATTAGTGGTCCAATAAAATCACTGAGCCATACGATAAAATTTTCAATGAATTCTATAAAAGGTGTTGCCCATATAAATACCGCTTGGAACATCACAAACATGGTTAAAGTTAAGATTACTAAACCTAATACAGGATGTAGAAAAATTTTATCTAGAAATGCGGTTCTTTTATCACCATTGTCATTATTTAAAATAACTTGTTTGGTGATTTGTTTGACCTGTTCAAAATGACTTAATTCAGAATGATAAGGAGTAATAAAAAGATTTTTTTGATCTAATTGATTAATTAAATCTTGAATTCCTTTTGTTTTAACTGCGACAGCTTCAACTACAGGGATACCTAACAGTTGAGACAGTTTATCCTTATCAATGGAAATACCACGCTTTTTGACCTCATCCATCATATTTAATACAAGAATCATAGGGCGATTTAAAGCACGAACTTCGAGAACCAAGCTCAAATGTAAGCTTAAATTTGTGGCATCTACAACGCATATAAAAATGTCGGGTAGAATTTCACCTTTTAGCTCGCCCAAACAAACTGCCCTGGTAACTTCTTCATCTAAACTACTAGGTTTTAAACTGTAAGTTCCGGGTAAGTCCAATACTCGTACTGCATCACCAGAAGGTAAGTTAAAAGAACCTTCTTTTCTTTCTACGGTAACCCCAGCATAGTTGGCAACTTTTTGTCGCGTACCAGTAAGTGTATTAAATAAAGAGGTTTTTCCGCAATTTGGATTACCGACTAATGCAATGTTCTTAATCTTCATTGGATACTAACTCTACAAAAATTCTTTCAGCTTCATTCTTTCTTAATGCGAATCTTGAAGTTTCAATTTGAACTAAAACAGGATCTCCGCCAAAAATACCTTTAGCGAGTACTTGTAGAGTTTCACCCTCTCTAAAACCTAATAGTTGGAGCCGTTCCAATACGGGATCAGTGGTATGACTGTATTGATTACCTTTTTTGAGATCTCTAATTTTGACGATCTGATTTTGTTTAACTTGAAATAGATTCATTTTCGAGACTCTTACTTCAAAGCCAAAATCTTTCGAGCACCATTAAGCACGAATAAAGAAACCAGGATGCCAATGATTAAGTCTGGATAAGCTGATCCCGTCCACGCCACGAGTACACCGGCAAATATAACGCCCATATTTACCACAACGTCATTCGCCGAGAAAATCCAACTGGCTTTCATATGTGCGCCATCTTCTCGATGACCAGAAATAAGATATAAGCATGTCACGTTAGCTATAAGTGCGAGCAGGCCAATAACAATCATGAGCGTTGATTCTGGCTCGCTTCCAAACATGAATCGTCTAATGACATCAATAATCACGATGACAGCAAGTAATAACTGAATCCAACCTGCGAAATGGGCTGCTTTCACTTGATATTTCGCAGCTTTTCC
>NZ_JPQO01000122.1 GCF_000773685.1 Acinetobacter sp. HR7
TTGTATGAGCTAACAAAAACCGAGCTAATTGCTTAACTCGGTTTGAAGTGGAATACTGTCAATCTATTTCAGGACAAGACATGATGCTTGATCAGCCATATCGCTTTAACAGCTTTAAAAATTCCTGCAGGTCCTGTTCATTGACTGCTTCTGGATCTTGAATCACATGTTCCCGCAGGTGTTCTTCAATCAGCTCACTCATCAGACCATTCACAGCGCCTTTAATCGCAGCAACCTGCTGCAAGATATCAATACAGCTCGGTTCTGGTTGGGTCAGCGCGGCTTCCACTGCATGAATCTGACCTTTTAACCGCCGTACACGATTTAATATTTTTTTGTCTTCATGCAAATGACTCACCACAAGTCTCCAAAAATAAATATACTAAGGGGGAGTATATAAACAAGACCGGACGAATGCAAAACAAGACCAACCCGCCGCATAGTCATCAGTTCGATGAAGGCAATCCACTGGCACAGAAGAAGATGTTGTTTGCCATTATCCTGACTGCGGTGATGATGGTGTTTGAGATTCTGGGTGGCTGGATTTTTAAGTCTATGGCACTCTTGGCCGATGGCTGGCATATGAGTTCGCATGTGCTGGCACTGGGACTGGCCTATGCAGCTTATAAGGCGGCTCGTCACTATGCCGATGATCCGCGTTTTAATATGGGTACCTGGCGCATTGAAATTCTGGCAGGTTATAGCAGTGCGATTCTGTTGCTGGTGATCGCGGGCTTGATGGCCTTTCATTCTTTCGAACGGCTGTTTTTTCCGGTGGAGATTCACTATAACGAAGCGATTCCAATTGCCATTCTGGGCCTGCTAATCAATCTGGTTTGTGCCTGGTTGCTGCATGAGGGTGGACATGAGCATTCTCATGGGCATGACCACGATCACGGTCATCATCACCATGAGCATGGACATAGCTATGAACAGCATGATCTAAACCACCAGGCCGCCTTTATGCATGTGGTTGCGGATGCGCTGACTTCAGTATTTGCCATCATTGCCCTGTTTGCAGGCAAATATTTTGGCTGGGATATTCTGGATTCGATTCTAGGGATTGTTGGTTCGGTGCTGGTCGCACGCTGGTCGATTGGTTTGCTGAAACAGACTGGAAAAACCTTGCTGGATGCCGATATGGATGCGCCGGTGGTAGAAGAAATCCGTGAAGTGATTGCCGGTTTTGGGCCAAAGGTGCAACTGACCGATATCCATGTCTCTCGGGTGGGTAAAGGCAAGTTTGCCTGCTTTGTGGCGTTAGATACGACTTTGGATTTAAATCCGGATCAGGTGCGTGATGCTATTTCCATTCACGAAGAAATCGTGCATATTTCGGTAGAAATCAATCCGATAACGTCAGGGTAAACAGGCTTTTATGTTCCACGTGAAACAACAGGAAAAGTCACTCAACAAGGACGCTACATAATTCATCTGATTTTCCTAGCTAAAACGCCTAGAATCAGGACACATTTATATACTGACATGAGCGGGAGATTCATGCTGAAACCTACCCTACTGCTGGCCATGACGGCGCTGGCTTCAAGCTTAAGCTTTGCCGATATTAATACCGTAAAAGCCAATCTGGCCAAGAACAGCCCAGACCTGAAAATTGAAAACCTGCAAACCACTGAGATGAAAGGCATCTATAGCGGTGTACTCGATGGTCAGGTGGTCTATCTGAATGAAGATGCCCAACATCTGATTGGCGGCAGCATGATTCGGCTGGCTGATAAGCACAATCTGACCCGGGACTTGGTCCTCAAACAGAATAGCATTGACTGGAAAAAACTGCCGCTACAAGACGCATTGAAAACGGTTAAGGGGACGGGTAAACGCCAGATTGCGGTATTTTCTGATCCAAATTGCCCGTATTGCAAACAGCTTGAGTCTGAACTGAAAAAACTCAATGATGTGACCATCTACACCTTTGTGTTACCACTGAAACCTCAGTCAATTTCACCATCGAAACAGCTGTTCTGTGAGAAAAATCCAGCGCAGGCTTGGGAAGACCTGATTGGCAAAGGTATCCAGCCAAAATCAACAAAAAGTTGTAGTAACCCCATTGAACGCAATATTGCCTTGGCGAAATCTTTAAGTGTACAAGGTACCCCAGCAGTGATTTTTTCTAATGGCTTTAAACTGATGGGTGCCTACCCTGCAGATCAGATCGAGAAAATCTGGAAAGAACTTGGGCTATAATTCCAGTCTATACAGATATAAAAAAGCACCCAAACCGGCACTGCTGTCCCATAGTT
>NZ_JPQO01000123.1 GCF_000773685.1 Acinetobacter sp. HR7
GGCTTTGTTGCACAAATAGACGAAAGGTAGAGTTGTTCTAATCTTCAGATATTTATGCAACAACCACCGTTTTAGCTGTACCAAGTTGAGTAAATTTATTCAAAATATCGACTCTTATTTGCAAGTCAACCACCTGACGATTAAAGCATCGACTAGATACACCTTGTCCAAGTCGTTTCAAGGCAAACATTTTAGCCTCTATTCGGGATCGTCGATGATAACCAATATCTCGTTTCCACTGCTTTTGACCCTTGTCCCAACAGCCTTGTACTGCATGATTCCTTGCTTTACCAATTTCATTTTCTGCCCATAAAGCAGCATTGGAACGAGGAGGGATAATTACATTTGCTTGCCGTTTCAAAATCGCATCATAACAATTCACTGTGTCATAAGCACCATCAGCCGTGACAGATGCAATGGGTTCATCAATTTGATCTAAAAGAGGTTGGAGCATTTCAGCATCACCATATTGGCAGGTCGTGACTTCAACCGCTTGTATTTCTCCACTGTTTGCATCTGTCGCAAGATGTAATTTCAGCCATTGACGATGTTGGTTTACGCCATGTTTTTTACGCACCCATTCCCCATCACCTGTAACTTTGATCCCTGTGCTATCAACTAAAATATGCAAGTCTTCCTGTGGATTTTTTGCTGATTTATGTAGAAGTGGCTGGAGCTTATCTGCTCGCCGACTCAATGTTGAGAAGTCTGGAACATTCCAGTCGAGGTGAGCCATTTGCAAAAGGCTTTGAATGAAACCTTGTGTTTGGCGTAAAGCCAGTTGGAACAGGTTTCGTATCGTCAGGGCAAATTGAATTGCTATATCAGTGTAGGTAGGTTGCCGTCCTTTTTTTCCAGTAGGTGTTGCAGACCATTGCATTTGGGGATCAAACCAAATGGTGAAAGCACCCCGTTGACGTAAAGCCTGATTGTACTCAGACCAGTTCGTTGTTTTGTATCGGCTTTTTGATTCTGTATTCATCTAACATGTATGGGGATGAAATTTATTTATGCAACAAAGCC
>NZ_JPQO01000124.1 GCF_000773685.1 Acinetobacter sp. HR7
TTATGAATCAATTGTTGCTTTGTATACAACTGCTTGGGCGTTGTATAGTCAAGCCTCACGAGCAATTAGTATTGGTCAGCTTCATGCATCACTGCACTTCCACACCCAACCTATCAACGTCCTAGTCTCGAACGGCTCTTTAGAGGACATAAAGTCCTAGGGAAATCTAATCTTGAGGTAGGCTTCCCGCTTAGATGCTTTCAGCGGTTATCCCTTCCGAACATAGCTACCCGGCGATGCGACTGGCGTCACAACCGGTACACCAGAGGTTCGTCCACTCTGGTCCTCTCGTACTAGGAGCAGATCCTCTCAAATTTCCAGCGCCCACGGTAGATAGGGACCGAACTGTCTCACGACGTTCTAAACCCAGCTCGCGTACCTCTTTAAATGGCGAACAGCCATACCCTTGGGACCTGCTTCAGCCCCAGGATGAGATGAGCCGACATCGAGGTGCCAAACACCGCCGTCGATATGAACTCTTGGGCGGTATCAGCCTGTTATCCCCAGAGTACCTTTTATCCGTTGAGCGATGGCCCTTCCATACAGAACCACCGGATCACTAAGACCTACTTTCGTACCTGCTCGACTTGTGGGTCTCGCAGTTAAGCGCGCTTTTGCCTTTATACTCTACGCGTGATTTCCGACCACGCTGAGCGCACCTTCGTACTCCTCCGTTACTCTTTAGGAGGAGACCGCCCCAGTCAAACTACCCACCAGACACGGTCCTCGTCCCGGATTACGGGACAGAGTTAGAACCTCAATATTACCAGGGTGGTATTTCAAGATTGGCTCCATAGCAACTAGCGTCGCTACTTCAAAGCCTCCCACCTATCCTACACAAGTAAGATCAAAGTTCAGTGTCAAGCTGCAGTAAAGGTTCACGGGGTCTTTCCGTCTAGCCGCGGGTACACCGCATCTTCACGGCGAATTCGATTTCACTGAGCCTCTGCTGGAGACAGCGCCGCCATCATTATGCCATTCGTGCAGGTCGGAACTTACCCGACAAGGAATTTCGCTACCTTAGGACCGTTATAGTTACGGCCGCCGTTTACTGGGGCTTCGATCAAGAGCTTCGCTTACGCTAACCCCATCAATTAACCTTCCAGCACCGGGCAGGCATCACACCCTATACGTCCACTTTCGTGTTTGCAGAGTGCTATGTTTTTAATAAACAGTTGCAGCGGCCTGGTTTCTGAGGCTGTCAACAGCTCAAGGAGCAAGTCCTATCACCATCGACAGCGTACCTTCTCCCGAAGTTACGGTACCATTTTGCCTAGTTCCTTCAGCAGAGTTCTCTCAAGCGCTTTGGTCTACTCGACCTGACCACCTGTGTCGGTTTCGGGTACGATTCCAGTGTAACTGAAGCTTAGAGACTTTTCCTGGAAGTATGGTATCAGCCACTTCACCAGTAAACTGGCTTGCTATCAGATCTCAGCATAGAGCACCCCGGATTTGCCTAAGATGCATGCCTACTTCCTTCCACCTGGACAACCAACGCCAGGCTGACTTAACCTTCTCCGTCCTCTCATCGCATTACACTGAAGTATTGGAATATTAACCAATTTCCCATCGACTACGCCTCTCGGCCTCGCCTTAGGGGTCGACTCACCCAGCCCCGATTAACGTTGGACTGGAACCCTTGGTCTTTCAGCGAACGGGTTTTTCACCCGTTTTGTCGTTACTCACGTCAGCATTCGCACTTCTGATACCTCCAGCATGCTTCTCAACACACCTTCATTGGCTTACAGAACGCTCCCCTACCACTTGCGCATAAGTGCAAATCCGCAGCTTCGGTACATAGTTTTAGCCCCGTTACATCTTCCGCGCAGGCCGACTCGACTAGTGAGCTATTACGCTTTCTTTAAAGGGTGGCTGCTTCTAAGCCAACCTCCTAGCTGTCTATGCCTTCCCACATCGTTTCCCACTTAACTATGATTTAGGGACCTTAGCTGGCGGTCTGGATTGTTTTCCTCTTGACTACGGACGTTAGCACCCGCAGTCTGTCTCCCGGATAGTACTCATTGGTATTCGGAGTTTGCATCGGTTTGGTAAGTCGGGATGACCCCCTAGCCGAAACAGTGCTCTACCCCCAATGGTATTCGTCCGAGGCGCTACCTAAATAGCTTTCGGGGAGAACCAGCTATCACCGAGTTTGATTAGCCTTTCACCCCTATCCACAAGTCATCCCCTGGCTTTTCAACGACAGTGGGTTCGGTCCTCCAGTTAGTGTTACCCAACCTTCAACCTGCTCATGGATAGATCACCCGGTTTCGGGTCTACACCCAGCAACTATACGCCCTATTAAGACTCGATTTCTCTACGGCTCCCCTACACGGTTAACCTCGCTACTGAATGTAAGTCGCTGACCCATTATACAAAAGGTACGCAGTCACCACCGAAGTGGCTCCCACTGCTTGTATGCATGCGGTTTCAGGATCTATTTCACTCCCCTCACAGGGGTTCTTTTCGCCTTTCCCTCACGGTACTGGTTCACTATCGGTCAGTCAGGAGTATTTAGCCTTGGAGGATGGTCCCCCCATATTCAGACAAGGTTTCACGTGCCTCGCCCTACTCGACATCATCATATCAGCCCTTTCGTGTACAGGACTATCACCCACTATGGTT
The DNA here is from genome assembly GCF_000773685.1 of Acinetobacter sp. HR7. Classification (GTDB taxonomy): domain Bacteria; phylum Pseudomonadota; class Gammaproteobacteria; order Pseudomonadales; family Moraxellaceae; genus Acinetobacter; species Acinetobacter thermotolerans. The sequence goes on from NZ_JPQO01000124.1 coordinate 2,626, forward strand.
GCACTTCCCAGAGCATTCCACTAAAACTGATATGACTTAATGGGCTGTTCCCCGTTCGCTCGCCGCTACTGAGGGAATCTCAATTGATTTCTTTTCCTACGGGTACTGAGATGTTTCACTTCTCCGCGTTCGCCTCATAAACCTATGTATTCAGTTTATGATACCGACCTTATAGCCGGTGGGTTTCCCCATTCAGACATCTCCGGATCACAGGATATTTGCCGCCTCCCCGAAGCTTTTCGCAGGCTATCACGTCTTTCATCGCCTCTGACTGCCAAGGCATCCACCACATGCACTTAATTACTTGACTATACAACCCCAAACAGTCGTTACACCTACAAGTCAGTGTAGCAACAAGTTCCACCAGTAAACTGGCTTCTCTTACAGTTTGTTGTTCTGT
>NZ_JPQO01000125.1 GCF_000773685.1 Acinetobacter sp. HR7
TTTTCTATCATGATTCTAGACTAATATAATCATTTTGCTAGTCTAGAGCCTTTTTAAATATTAATAGGGCGAAACTAAGGTTGGTTTATCTATTTGGTTAAAAAAATAGCCTAAGCAGGATTATAATTCTAAATTGGCAACTGATTAATTTCCTGTAAAATTCACACACTAACTCCTAAATAAAGAAATCAGCGGAATTCGAAATGATCCTTAACTATCAATTAACCACTCATGATGACTCACAACTTAGTCCAATGGTCTTCATACATGGTTTATTTGGGAGTTTGAGTAACTTAGGAATGCTGGCACGACATTTTTCCAGCCAAAGAGCGGTGATTCAGCTTGATCTACGTAATCATGGTTTATCAGGACATAGTGATGAGCATAATTATGAGCTGATGTCACAAGATGTACTAGAAACATTAGATAGCCTGAATATTACAAAATTTGTTGTCGTGGGTCATTCTATGGGCGGAAAAGTTGCGATGAAATTAGCAGATCTGGCACGTGATCGGGTAGAGCAACTTGTAGTACTAGATATGACACCAATTAATTATCATGAAAATCATCATGCCGAAATTTTTGAAGCCTTATTTGCTGTTGAGCGAGCCAATGTTTCCTCACGTCTTGATGCCGCAAAAATCATGCGTGAATATCTGAATGAAGAAATGGTCATTCAATTTTTGCTGAAATCCTTTAATAAAGGAACATGGTTGTTTAATGTACAAACTCTTTATAACCATTACCCAGATATTCTGGTTTGGGAAGATATTGAACCTGTGAATACGCTAGCATTGTTCTTAAGAGGCGGAAATTCATTTTATATTTCTAAACCCGAACATTTTGCTTCAATCGAACGCCAACTCCCAAATGCTAAAGTTGAACTGATAGAAGATGCTGGACACTGGTTACATGGTGAAAAGACAGCGCAGGTCTTGGAGCAGATGCAGAATTTTCTGGATGCTCAGTAATAAAAATTGTTGAGGCTAATGCTTAGTAAGCAACAGCAACTGATCTTTATTTGAAATTTGAAGATCTTGAGTTAAGTAGATAAACGATGGTGGATCTGTGGTATTAGAATCAAATATATTATTGTTATTCCCAAGTAGAAATGTCCTACCTAATAACCAAATAGAAATGTCCTATATGGACATT
>NZ_JPQO01000126.1 GCF_000773685.1 Acinetobacter sp. HR7
GATATCGCTCAGCGAGGATTTTGAAGGTTTTCAAACTGCCAAATACATGCTCAATACCAATTCTTCTTTTATTGATTTCCTGATTATAAATTTTGAGTTCAGGATCTAGTTTGCTGCGCTTCTTTGCTTTTAATGGCAACAAGCTATTTGGATACACTGTATAAATTCCCTGATAACCCTTATCTGCAAGGATAAAGGCACCTTCAGGAATCTGATTCAAGTTACGTTTGAAGAGCTCGAAATCATGTACGGCACCGTGGCTGGTACATAAACTCAGGATTTTTTGAGTTTGATAATGAATGATGGCCTGTACTTTGAATGTATGAGCCTTCTTCTTGCCACTATAGCTTTTCTTCTGTTTTTTTAGGCCTTTGGATTGGAATTTCTGTGGCATCTACAATAACCACATTCCAGTCAATGCCTTCGCCTTCAGGCAAATGCTTTGGTAGATTGAATAAATTGGACTTGATCAGGCAGTCCTCTACATGACGGACAATTCTTGAAGCAGTGGGTTCTGACACGCCATAACTTGTTGCGACATGGAATAATGTTCGATATTCGCGCCAATAACTTAAGCATAGAAGAATCTGATCCTCTATGCTCAATTTAGGTGGTCTACCTTTCGCAGGAATATGCTTTTGCAACTCCTCAACCATTAAATCAAAGGTTGACCATGAGATGCCGGTGTACCGCTTGAACTGTGTTTCAGAAAGCTTCTTTGAATCGATGTATTTCATCCGCAAATTATGCATGAATATTTAAAATTCTTTGGTACAAATAATCAACAATAGATTGTTCGTTTTTTGATTTATGAAAGAGGCCTATT
>NZ_JPQO01000127.1 GCF_000773685.1 Acinetobacter sp. HR7
TTTTACGGCTAAAGGGATAAACGTGAAAGTTAAACTGCCTAGACATTCCGATCAAAAAGCCGTATAACACCGTTTTTCAAATTCACAGGTGAACACGTTGAAACTTGTTCTTGCACCCATGGAAGGCTTAACTGACCCGATTATGCGTGATGTACTGACATCCGTCGGGAGCTTTGACTGGTGCGTGACCGAGTTTATTCGTGTCACAGATTCGGTACTGCCGGATCATATCTACCATACATACTGTCCTGAACTGCTGAATGGCGGCAAAACTGCTGCCGGTACGCCGGTACATGTGCAGTTTCTGGGAAATAACCCGGAAATGCTGGCAGCCAACGCGGTTAAAGTTGCCGCAATGGGCGCACCGGCGATTGATATGAATTTTGGCTGCCCAGCCAAAACCGTGAATCGTCACCGCGGTGGTTCAGTACTGCTGGATGAACCTGAAATAGTCTATGAACTGGTCAAGGCAGTGCGTGATGCCGTTCCAGCCCATATTCCCGTATCAGCAAAAATGCGTCTAGGTTATATGGATAGAAACTTCATGATGGAAAATGCCCATGCCATTGAAGATGCCGGTGCTGCCTGGGTAACGGTACATGCGCGAACCAAAGCGGATGGTTATACCCCACCGGCCTTCTGGGATCAGCTGCAACCCATTCGTGAAGCCTTGAAAATTAATGTCATTGCCAATGGGGAAATCTGGAGCAATGCTGATGCTAAACAGTGCCAGCTGGAATCTGGTTGTGAAGACCTGATGATTGGCCGTGGTGCTGTCACTACGCCTGACCTGACCCAATGTATCCACCAGAATAATGATGAGCCACTGATCAGCTGGAATGAGCTGCTTGGTCTGCAAATTCGTTTTCTGAATGGTTCCTATAAAAAGGAAATGAATATGGTCGGACGTTACAAACAATGGCTCGGTATGATGTCCAAACATTATCCAGAAGCCAAAGCACTCTGGGATGAAGTAAAACGGGTCAAACCGCTAGATGAAATCATTGAAAAGCTGAAAGCTGCCCAGCATTAAACTGAAATTCCCTGAATATCTCAGGGATTTTTTTATTTGACCTGTTTACGCTGTTTTAAGTTCTCTACATGCTGGCGATTGGTCTGCCAAGATTTCTCCAGCATAGCTTTTTCCAGCTGTAGCTGAATCCGTTTCAATTTGGTTTCAGAAATCACTGGCTCCTGAAAGCGTTTCACATAATCGGTCCAGCTGGCGCCTCGAAAGACATTTGCCGGCATAGCTGTTTTAAATTCAGCTTCCGGCATAAACACCACTAGTGAATGAATATATTCTGGGCTTAAAATTTCTACCAGAATCTGTTCCAGCACTTTGACATGCTTATAGTTCTGATGCAGCGGATTCTGGAATTTAAAGGTCTGCTTATAAATTTTCTGGGTCCAGGTCTTTTGTCGTTCACCACCAAAAATCCAGCCTTTATAGTTCTTGGTTTCAATCACGAACAGCCCAAATGGACTCAGCAGCAGATGATCAATCTGGGTTGTGGTGCCTTGTCCATCCTCAAAGGTCAGGTCATTCAACAAAATATAATGTGGCTGTTTTAGATAGAGTTTGACATGCATGGCAACGGCAAACTCACCCATTTTCCCCTTCATAAAAGGCTTAAACAGTTTAAATAAAGCCGCTAATGATAATAAAAGAAATAGCCACCAGAAATGTTCAATCACTGGGGCAAGAACAGGATTCATTTTGGCTGGAATAAATTTTTATTGAGATATAACTATCTTACTTATTTTGTTCAATATTCAATAGAATTTCTTTACGCTCCAGACCGCCTGCAAAACCCACCAATGTCCCATTAGTACCAATCACGCGATGACATGGGGCAATAATCGAAATCGGATTACGGCCATTGGCAGCACCTACGGCACGTACGGCTTTAGGATTGCCAATTTCCAGCGCAATATCGCGATAGGTACGGGTTTCTCCATACGGAATATTCAACAAAGCCTGCCAGACACTTTTCTGAAATGGCGTACCAGCAAAATCGAGGGGCACCTCAAAACTGGTACGTTGGCCGGTAAAATATTCTTCCAATTGTTGTTTGGCTAATTTCAGAATGGGATGTTCAGGATCTTCCACCAAGGTTGCTAGTTTGACCCGATTGGGCTTTTCACAATCCCAAAGCACTGCCACCAAAGCATCTCTACTTGCCACTAGTTGCAACTGCCCGACGGGTGAATCCATATAGATATAACTTAAGTTCATGTCTTCACCCTCGCCAGCTGTATGTAGAAATATTTTAACGCAGCCAGTATCCAGTTGCTTATAGAAATAAATGCTGAAACATTTTTATCCCTTTAGCCGT
>NZ_JPQO01000128.1 GCF_000773685.1 Acinetobacter sp. HR7
AGGTTTGTGCAACAAAGCCTTTTTCATTTGAAACTTTTGATCTTTATCATTTAACTCCAGAAAATGAAAAAATTTATTTAAGATCTATGGGTAGTGGGGCAAATTGGCTCTATAGTCATATAACACTTTTTTTGGCTTTACATAAATATTTTGCAGAATTAGGCGCTGAATGCTCTATTCCATCTATTCTATTTTTTGATCAACCTACTCAAGTATATTTTCCTAATTTTAATAGAGATAACTCTTTAACTTTTGAGGAGCAAAGAGAAGAAGAAGCTATACAAAGACAGAAGCTAAAATTAGAAAATAGTGTGGATGAAGATATTAAAGCTGTTGAAAATTTATTTAATCAATTTGCAAATTATTGTAAGGAAATTGAGTCTTATAATGCTTTTAGTCCTCAAATTATTGTAATAGATCATGCAGATAACTTAAATTTAGATGATGGCAATGATTTTGAGTCTTTTGTAAATGGTAATCGGTGGAGAGTAAGGGGATTAATATATCCAATTCCTAGTTAAAATAGGCTAATGAGGTCTGAAAATTAATTCTTATTTTTAGTCTATTAAAGTTAATTTATTAAATTAACTTTTTAAATTTCTTATAATTAAGATTTATTGTTTATTGGAGAATGATGAATCTTAATAAAATATATTTATTAAGATTTGGAGGGGATATGGAAATTGAGTCATTGCGTATTAAGGGATTCCGAAATTTTAAAGATGCATTTATAAGATTTAATGGAGATACTCTGGTTATAGGTGCAAATGATGTTGGGAAAAGTAATATGCTGCATGCTTTGCGCATATTACTAGATAAGAGCTTGTCAGAAGATGATATAGAGCCATCAGAACTTGACTTTCATTTAATGCCTAAAAAGGTTTGTAATAATATTGAAATAACGATCAGTTTTAAATCAGTATTTGAAGATGCGGTTATATCTGTGTTAAAAGGATATGTTGATGATAAAGGCCGTACATTTTTAAGATACACAGCTAATCGTAACGATCTAACATATCGGATTTTTATAGGTCATTCACTTCAAGATCTAGAAGAGATTAATAGTCGATTTTATTTAAAGTATGTCAATCTTAAGTATATTCAATCACAAAGAGACCTACATCGATTTATTCAAAAGGAAAAGCGTCAACTCTTAAAGTTAGCTCAACAGAACCTAACTGAAAATCAAAAAGAAGAAGATAAATTAGTATTAGAGGAGATATGTGAAGATTTAAAAGAGGTAAATGAAAAAATATCGCAATTGTTTTATATAGAAAAGGCTACAGAAGAAGTAAATGAAGAATTAAAAAAATTATCTTATCACCATTCTGATTATTCTGTTAAGTTGGATTCTGGTGCTATTCAAGTCACAGATTTTATTAATAGCCTTAAACTAGGAGCCTCTACACATGGTAATAATGTATTATTAGGAGGTGATGGTAGAAATAACCAAATTTTGTTAGCTCTATGGAAAGCGAAAAGTATTGCTGAACATGATACAAATCATGAAGTGGTATTTTATGTTATTGAAGAGCCGGAAGCTCATTTACATCCTCACCAACAACGAAAGTTGGCTAAATATCTCATTGATGAATTACCTGGACAAGCTATTATCTCCTCGCACTCCCCCCAGATAGCATCTTATTTTTTACCAGATTCAATTATAAGATTATTAATAAAATCTAACTCAACTGTTGCAGCTAGTAATGGTTGTGCGCAGTGTATAAAAGATGGTTGGGAAGAAATGGGGTATAGGATTAGTATCCTACCAGCTGAGGCTTTTTTTTCAAATGGAGTCTATTTAGTAGAAGGACCCTCCGAAATGCTTTTTTATAATGATTTAGCTAAAGCAATTGGAATTGACTTAGATCATTTAAACATATCTTTATTATCTGTAGACGGGGTTGCTTTCGAGGTATATACACAAATTTTAAATGCACTGGAAATTCCATGGGTAATGAGAACAGATAATGATGTTTCTAAGATTAAAGGTAAGGAATTATGGCAATATACAGGAATTAATCGTTGTTTAAGAGCTATTGGTGCAAGCGGGTGGCATCATAGTAGAGTTGAAATTACTTCGGAACATGTACCTAAGGATAGACGATGGGAATCATTCAGTAAAATGATAAACGAGAAAGGTATCTTTATTTCAAATATTGATTTGGAAACAGATTTAGTTAATTCACTTACTAAAGAAGTTCTAGCTAGTTTAAATAAGAGCAATAAAATAGAAGCAATTGATTACTTACAAAAAAAGAAAGCCATTCGTATGCGTAAGTTATTAAAAGGTATTAGAAATGATTTAGGAAAATTGAAAAAAGATGCACTTGCACAACCATTAATTTACTTGAAAGAATTACTTGAAAAAAAATAATGATGAGTACCTCTTATACATCTCAGCAGATTGAAGCTATTAAATATTCTGGAAATTTAGTAATTGCTGCATGTCCTGGTAGTGGAAAGACTACTGTTGTAAAAGAAAAAGTACGGAATATAACCCTTACTTTGAAAGATCATCAGGGAGTAATAGCCATTTCATTTACGAAAAAGGCTAGTTTTGAGCTAAAAAGAAAGTGTAAAGCAGAAGGTCATAATACAAAACAAAGTTTTTTTGGAACTATTGATAAATTTTGTTTAGAAGAAATAATTTTCCCATTTTTGTCTCAGTTGTGGAAAGGAAGGCCCAGAGAAAGTACTATTATTGATAAGTTAAATAATAAACAAAAAGGTTTTTTTAGAGAAGTATATAAATACCCCACTGTTAACGATATTATTTTAGATAATGGTTTTAAGTTGCTCTACAAGCAAGGCTATCTTTGGATAGAGGCACTTCCTGCATTAGCACTTTATATTTTAAATAAGTCAGAGTCAGCAGTTAGATATATAAAGGCAAAATTTACTCACATTTTTCTGGATGAATATCAAGATACATCTAAAGCTCAACATCATTTATTTATGAAATTAGTAGAGCTTGGTTTGATAGGTACAGCTGTTGGTGATGTAAATCAATCTATTTATAATTTTAGAGGAAGCAGTTCAGATTATCTGAGAGAATTATTGTCTAGTAAATTTTTTAAAAAAATATATGTTGATACTAATCATAGATGTCATATATCCATTAATAATTATGCATCAAGATTATTAGACCCTTATTTCTCAATAGAAGATCATCAAGAAGAATGTAGAGTATATAGACTTAAATTAACGGGGGATTATAGTGAAATTTCTAAGGATATCTCTGAAATGGCTTTGTTGCATAAATAAAT
>NZ_JPQO01000129.1 GCF_000773685.1 Acinetobacter sp. HR7
ATGTGGTTATTCGCCGATTCAATTTGAAAAGCTTATTTAAAGTTGAGATTGGCGTTCTTTTTAAGTTGTTGATATTTAATATAACCAATAGCAAATAATGTCGATCTCATCAAGTTTTATGAAAATTATGTCAGATAAATCCGATAAATGGTTTTAAGACAGATATAATGCAATAGAGGCTATTAACCTTTCTTAAAGTGTTTAGATCTTTCTACTATCGAGGTCACATTATTTAGAAATAAAAAAGCTGGCAAATATGTCTTTGCTGATCCTACCTATACCATATTATGAATATCATTCGAACCTAATAATGAGACTGGATAATGAATATTCCCCCTTTGGATCAGATTGCTCTCTATATCCACTTCGAACACTTCCACTTAAAGCTTAATCATTGGCCTAAAACCATCAGCAATTTTGTGATGATAACCTTTATAGAAAATATAGATCCTAGGGCTACAGGCTAAACAATGTTAGAAGTTAAACGAGTATAAGCAACGTGCATAGTAAAATTATGTCTTGATTTTCTCGGACAATTTATATGCAACCCTGACAGTACTTTGTAAAGAAGGTATAAGCTAAGCTCGAGTAGAACTCGAATAGAATCAATGCAGAATATGAGAGACTATCTTTGAAAGATCATATATCTGTAAATGTTTTAATCTATGAAATATAGCAAGGCTAATTCTAAGGATTTTAATCACCTCTCAATATTTAGGCTTATCAAGATTGAAAATATAACCGATTAGATGATCTCTTCGACTTAATTCATCCACTTTAGTCCAGCTCAGAATTGTTTAGATAAGCTATGTAATCCCACCATTTATTGATTTGCTAATGCATTCAAAATATCCAGAGGCATCATTAATCTTTACTGAACAAGCACCAAAAACCTCATTTCATGCAAAATTCATCACATTTTTAGGCTTATTTATGAATTGATACAAATTTATAGCGAGCCTGTGTCCACTATGAGAAATCTTTGATACTCACATGATAATTCTAAGCCCTTATTTCCATTCATATTATTTTCTTCTTAAGTATTTAAATCATCAAATTTCCCGACGTATGACCATATTTCACTGATAACATTGCACTAAAAAGACTGTAAACTATCGACTTTCCCAGCCATTATGCAGTTTGTGGGAATTGTTAGCGATATTAAAAACAATGCAGCACATTCTGTCGATTTTATAAGAAATAATGGTTGAATTTTATATAAACAATTGCATAAAATAAAACCGCCTGAGAAAAATAAATACAAGGAAACTGCTATGACTAAAAAGTATGCTAAGTTTTTACCATCTACTGAAGAATTCTCTTTAGAAAATTTCCCATACTACTGGGTTACTCAAGTCCACGCACAATATGTTCTCAATGTTGACCATGCCTTAAAAAAATACGGTGTAGATAATTCACGTCGTCGTATTCTATTGGCACTGAAAGCAAAACCACATGCAAGTGTTTCTGAGCTCTCAGAAATGGTGGTCTCTAAAATGTCAACGACGACTAAAATTGTTTACCGCTTAAAAGATGAGGGTCTAGTGGATACCTATTCTTGTGAAGATGATGCACGTATTACCCGTGTTGTCCTCACTGAGAAAGGACAAGAAATGACTCACAAAATCAACGATCTGACCAATATTGTTCTGGAACAATCATTTGAAGGCTTAACACCGCTTCAAATTGAAAAGACCATGGAAAGTCTTCGTCATATCTTCAAAAATCTTGCGCGCTGATCTCCTGCTATAACAATCAGGCCATGTCGTAAAGATTTAAGACAGAAAGATGAATTTTAGGCTAGGTTCATCTTTCTGTTTTTTCAATCCTCATCAAAAAAGTTCAGTTGGGGTGTTTCTTTATTCACCTTCTCTTTTGGAACATGAGAACATTCAAATTCCTCAACAGGAAATCCCTCTACAAAAGACTGAATATTCGGTGTTGTCATACTTAACCACTCATCCAAACGATGATGTGGAATCACAATCACTGATCGTTTGATATTTCCCGGTTCATGAAATTCCTTCATCATGGGATGGTCAATCGCGTCCATAGTAATCATGGTACTGGAACGGACAATTTCATCCTGTACTCGTGCAATCTCATATAAGGCTGCAATATAAAAGGCTTTGCCATCTTTACGCCGGACACCCCAGCGCTGTGGCTTATTATCAAAATATTTAGACTCATAAAATTCTGATACTGGAATTACGCCAAATTTGCATTTTGCGGTCGCCTCAGCAAAGGTTGGTTTTTGCAACAAGGTTTCATTACGCGCATTATAGGTACGTGTACCAATTGTTTTATCTTCTGCCCATTTCGGAATCAGACCAAAATTAACCAAGCGCCATTCCAGGCCCTGATCAGATTTGAATAATAACGGCAACTGGTAATGGGGATAGACTTCTTCAGGATATTCAAATGGAATGTCCGGAAGATTCAGATCATGCAATTGCTGCACAGTGAGTGGTTTAAAGTTGGCACACATATAGTCTTTAAAAACAAAAAATCACCGAAACATTATAATGCTCCGGTGATCTCTGCCCTGTATGTTTTTGCTAACCAGATTAAACCTTTGGTACTGTCATCCAGTGTGTACGGGTAAATTCTTCAAAAATCCAACGACCGTTAAAACGGCCCAATCCCGAATTTTTCTCCCCACCAAAAGGTGCATTTGGCTGATCAGCGACAGTAATCCCATTGATATGGGTCATACCCGCATCGATCTGCATAGCAAAACGTTCTCCACGCTCAAGATTTGATGTACATACAGCACTCGACAAACCAAAACGTGAGTTATTCGCCAGGATCAAGGCATGCTCTTCATCATCTGCTTTGATAATTGGCAATATCGGGCCAAAACTTTCTTCCTGCGCAATCTCAAAATATGGATCAACATGAGTAAAGATATGCGGTGAAACCAGATTACCTTCAATACCAGCTTCATAGACGAGTTCTGCACCAATCTGTTTGGCATGCTCAATAATCTTACGATGTTTTTCAACCTGGCTCTGGTTGATGACCGGACCAATAATAGTATCCGGTAAGTTTGGATCACCGACTGGAATGGTTTTCACACGTTCCACCAATTTTTCGATATATGCATCATGCAAGCTTTCGTCGACAATGACCCGGTTAGTACTCATACAGATCTGACCTTGGTGCATAAAACGTCCCATTACCGTCAATTCTACCGCCAAATCCAGATCGGCATCATCCAGAATAACTAATGGAGCATTTCCACCGAGCTCCAATGCCAGTCGCTTAATACGGGAACTTGCCAAAGCTTTACTACCGACACTTTGACCTACTTCTGTAGAACCAGTAAATGAAATCAGTTTTGGGATCGGATGTTCCACAAAATAGTCTCCGATTTCCTTACCTGTACCCACAACGACATTTAAAGCCCCATGTGGGGCTCCTGCTTCTTCAAACAGTTTACCCAATAAAGTTCCACCCGTTACAGGCGTATCACTCGCAGGTTTGAGCACTACTGTATTTCCGCAAGCGAGTGCAGTCACTACCGAGCGCATAGACAAATGAAACGGAAAATTCCACGGACTAATCACCGCAATCACACCAAGAGGTTTTCTTACCACAAAACTGCGACGTGCTGGATCAAGACTTTCTAATTCTTCTTTTTTGATAAGGTCTGGAAATTTAGAACTTTCTTGAATGATCCCGAGTGCAGCATCCACTTCAATATTGGCCTTAAAACGAGTACTGCCTGATTCCATAATCAGCCAGTTCACAATTTCCTCACGTCGACGCTGAATAATGCTGGTCAGATTCTGAATCAGTTTTATACGTACTGGAATTGAAGCTAAGGCTTCCTGTTCAAAAGTTAACAATGCAGCTTCGTAAGCATCATCCACATCCTCAGTGCTGGCTGCTTTTAAACTAAAGATTTCCTGCTGGGTATAGGGATTAATATTTTGAAGGGTATGAGTTGAGCCACCCTGCCGCCATTGCCCAGCAATAAATTGTTGATCTAGGTTTTGATAGGTTGTCATTTTCATCCCTGCAACTTGCCGATTTTTCTCTACTTTATCAGAACATTGCGTTAGAACGCAGCTCAGCGACGTTTTGTTACGTTTAGCAAAATAAAGTTATATGTTCTGAGTACTATTATTTTAGTAAATCTATGAATAGCTGAAAAAATTTTAGATATATGAGGCAATAAAATGTCTTGTCCTGAAATAGA
>NZ_JPQO01000130.1 GCF_000773685.1 Acinetobacter sp. HR7
CTCAGCACTGAATATTCTTGCGCTCGGACATGGGCGTCTCGCAGGAGGAATCTCCGTCCTTTAGGTCGGAGAGGATGTCAAAACTGACGCAAGGCCATAAAGTTCGGACAATCTGCTAGTATTTGTTTATGTTCAAACAAAGCCTTCCCAAATTTATTTTGAATGGTATAGGTATATGCAACCTGATCCTCTTCAAGAACCACCGCATAGGCTTTCACCAAATCTGGCTCTTGGCCTTTTAACAAATCAACCTGCATGCATCCAAACTGTTGCACATGGGTTTGGATTTGTGTCGGTAGTTGATCATCCGCCAAAGTGGTTAATTTCATATAAGTAATAATGTTTGGATACTGATTCAGTATATCCCCTGAAATCGACAGACCACTATTTTCCAAGCGCTGTTTAGTCTGTGCATCCATGTGTAGCTGTTTTAAATTATCTCGCGCTTGCTGCTGAAAGGTATGCTCCCAATATTTTTCAGTGCCGAAAAATAGTCCAGCGATCACTAAAAGTCCACCAACAACAAATTTTATATTCATAGTTTTATCCATAGGTTTTTTTATATTCAAAGTTGTGCAGCTTCTTCAGAAACCGAGGTACTGACTGCTGGTGCTACCATTTCCACTTGGTTATTTTTCTGAGGTGGTGGAACATATTCTTCTCCGGCTTTTAAGGCTCTCATGTGTAAAAAACTTGGGCAATCTGAAAGTTTTTGCTGATGTTGCAGCATCTCCATCCCGAATTTATTTTTTACATTCATATGAAAAATAACCTGATCTTCTTCAATCACATTCAAGACCGCGGTTCGAGACTTGTAATCAAAGTTCTGAAAGGATTCAATTGAGTCTCAAGCTATATTTTTGACATTCTGTTCACTTTTTGCAGAAAGCTTTTTATTTTCATCTTCAAGCCAGCGTGTATAAAAACGGATATTAGGATACTGGTCCAGAATCGTAAGTTCTATCTTTTTTCTTTCAAGGATGGGTTTATACTTCGCTTCTAAAGCTGCAAATTGACCTGATTGAAGTTGCTGACGTGCTTGATCTTCAAGTTGCATCATTTCATATTTCGGATAACCCCAGAAAATCCCCAAGCCGATTACGGCAATTAAAATAAGAATAATGGGCATATTTATAATTTTTCCTGTTATTGGTTTATTTATTCATTAGTCTATTTTTTCTGCGATATTAGAATATTTTTTAAGCAATAGATATCTGTTTTTTAAAGGCTCTAGACTAGCAAAA
>NZ_JPQO01000131.1 GCF_000773685.1 Acinetobacter sp. HR7
ACTTTCGCAAGAGGTCTAATGTTAAAAAAATCATTATATGCATTCACCCTGACGGCAATGGCATTACCGGCAATGGCTGCCAATACTGTGGTGGAAATGAGTACTTCCATGGGGAACATTGAGATTGAGCTTTATAATGACAAAGCACCGATCTCTGCCAAAAATTTTGAAGACTATGTTAAAGCCAACTTTTATAAAGGCACCATCTTTCACCGGGTAATTCCTGAGTTCATGATTCAAGGTGGCGGCTTTGATGCCAACATGGAAGAAAAAGCCAATAATAAGGCGCCCATCAAAAATGAATCTTACAATGGCTTAAGTAACCAGCGCGGTACACTGGCGATGGCACGTACTAATGATCCAGATTCAGCACGTTCCCAGTTCTTTATTAACCTAGTGAATAATGACTTCCTGAACCGTTCTGCACGTAATGCTGGTTATGCGGTCTTTGGTAAAGTAACCAAAGGTATGGATGTTGTCGATAAAATCGCCAAAGTGCCAACCCGCACCTATGCCATGCATCAGAATGTACCGGTAAAACCCGTCATGATTCATAGTGTGAGTATTAAAACAACAAACCCAACAAAATAAGTCGAAAATAATGCATTAATACTTTATGTTATTTTTATTTTATAATCATGTATTTATGTTAAATATGAAATAAAAATGATCTATATTGGTGCGTAAAAATGATACACTCGTGATTTGTGTCCGTTAAAAGCGCTTGCTTGTGTAAGAAATTGCCCTATAATGCACACATACCGACGCGATACAGCGA
>NZ_JPQO01000132.1 GCF_000773685.1 Acinetobacter sp. HR7
ACAAACCCGGTACGGTTCATCCCTGAGTCTAATACAAAGCTTTGGAGATATATGGATTTTACAAAGTATGTAAGTTTATTATCATCTAGGTCACTTTATTTTACACGTGCAGATTGCTTTGAGGATTTATTCGAAGGAGCGAAAGGGGGTAAAAAGAATAAAGATAGATGGGATTTACATTATATAAATTTTTTTAGAGATGCTATTAAGAACCCACCAGAAGGTCATATATGTACTCTAGAAGAGAGTGAAATAGAAAATCAAGCTAAGCATCTTTTAAATCAATTAGAAAATTCAGGTCAAATTGGAAAGAAAACAACTTATGTAAGTTGCTGGCATGAAAATGAATATGAATCAGAGGCGATGTGGCGTTTATATTCGAGTTATCTTGACAACGCAATAGCTGTTAGAACAACGTATAATAGACTATATGAATCAATGGGTTGTGATCCGTCGATCCAAATAGGAAGAATAAAATATATTGATTACAATAAAAGTTATGCTGGCATAAATGACGCTTTTTGGAATAAAAGAAAATCATTTGAACATGAAAGAGAAGTTAGAGCGTTAGTGAGAGATCGCTCGTGTGAGGCTTCGGGAAAATTAATGAAATGTAAATCTTGAGGCTCTAGACTAGCAAAA
>NZ_JPQO01000133.1 GCF_000773685.1 Acinetobacter sp. HR7
TTAACTGACTGGCATTAACCCGAAGGTGGCTTTTTCTCAAATCAGAATTAGATGGACTGCTGGCTTGTTGCCCGTTCGAGCAACGCCTGCTTCACAATCTGATAACCGGCTGTTAATCCCAGACTTGCCATAATCACGGCGACAATCATATCTGGCCATAAACTACCGGTTCCAAAGACGCCAACCGCTGCCAGAATGACTGCGACATTGCCAATCGCGTCATTACGACTACACAGCCATACGGATTTCATGTTGGAATCTCCCTCTCGGAAGGCATACAGAATCACAGCGGTAATAACATTGGCCAGCAAAGCAAGAATACCAATAATCCCCATAGTGAATGCTTCAGGCGGAATCCCAAGCATATAGGCATAAATCACCTTAGCTACCACGACTAACCCAAACACAGCCATAGTCAGCCCTTTGACCAAAGCTACAGTTGCACGCCAATACAGCCCTGCTCCCAGTACTGCGAGAGAAATACCATAGTTCACCGCATCCCCAAAGAAGTCCAGTGAGTCCGCCCACAATGAAGATGAATGTGCATAGGCTCCGCCCACCAGTTCCACAATAAACATCAATAAATTAATGAACAGGGCAATCCATAATGCCATACGAAATTTGCTATTTGGCTTGATCGGTGCCGGTTCATGACTGCAGCTACAGGCCATATTTTTCTCCGATGATTTTTTATCCTAAATGCGATACAGTCATTAGAAACTATGGAGTAACTCCAAGGTCAAGCACGAGGTACGCATGTCTTTTTATTTAATTTCTGAAGTGGCGAAAAAGGCCCATTTAACTACGGATACAGTGCGCTTTTATGAGAAACGTGGCTTTATCAAGCCGAATTTTCGAGCAAACAATCAGTACCGTTATTTTGATGATGAAGCACTGAAACGCTTACTTTTTATCAAGCGTTGCCGCGATCTGGATATGTCCTTAAAGGAAATCGAAACCCTGATTGAACTGGAACAAAATCCTGACCAGAACTGTGCAGCAGTTAACGAGATTATTGATCTGCATCTAGAGCATATCACCAACAAAATGAAAGAATTAGAAGCTTTTAAAAACCAGCTTTCAGAACTTCGCAATAGCTGCAATACACCGACGACCGTTGACCATTGTCAGATTCTAAAAACGCTCGAACAGACAGATTCAGACGACATATAAACACTATATTTATTTCAGTTTTACTTATTTGATAATGTTGAAAATATCAACAAAAACCATGATTTCCGAGTGAAATACTTGGTTGAATCCTGTTTCCAGATACATAAAATAAAGACGTACTTTTTATAGGTCATTTGATTTCATCATGAGCTTAACTCACGTTACTGAACTTCTCTCACCTGCTGGCTCCCTGAAAAACATGCGTTATGCCTTTGCCTACGGTGCAGATGCGGTATATGCAGGCCAACCTCGTTATAGTCTGCGTGTTCGTAATAATGAATTTGACCATGAAAATCTAGCGATTGGGATCAAAGAAGCGCATGAGCTTGGCAAAAAGTTCTATGTCGTGGTGAATATCCAGCCGCATAACTCCAAGCTGAAAAACTTTATCCGTGACCTTGAACCTGTGGTGGCAATGCAGCCGGATGCACTGATTATGTCTGATCCTGGCCTGATCATGCTGGTACGTGAGCATTTCCCGCACATGGACATTCACCTGTCTGTACAGGCCAATGCCGTGAACTGGGCGACCGTGAAATTCTGGAAAAATATGGGTCTGACCCGTGTGATCCTGTCACGTGAGTTATCCATTGAAGAAATCGAAGAAATCAAACAGCAAGTTCCAGATATTGAAATTGAAGTGTTCGTACATGGCGCACTGTGCATGGCCTATTCTGGTCGTTGCATGCTATCTGGTTACATGAACAAGCGAGATGCTAACCAGGGCGCCTGCACCAATGCCTGCCGCTGGGAATACAAGGTACTTGACGCCAAAGAAGATGAAACTGGCGATGTGATCCCGGTGAAAAATCTAGATTCAGGCTGCTGTTCAAAAGATATCGATCAAGAACATAAAGAAGCACAACATCAGTTCAATGAGCCTGTGCTGTTGCAACGTAATGATGAAGACATGTTCGCAGCCGAAGAAGACGAACATGGCACCTATTTCATGAATTCCAAAGACCTGCGTGCAGTACAGCATGTGGAACGCCTGACCAAAATCGGCGTACATTCACTGAAAATTGAAGGCCGTACCAAATCCTATTTCTACTGTGCACGCACTGCCCAGATTTACCGTAAAGCTATTGATGATGCGCTGGCTGGCAAACCTTTCGACCCTTCACTAATGACTCAACTTGAAGGACTGGCGAACCGTGGTTATACCGAAGGTTTCCTGCGTCGCCATGTACATAGTGAATATCAAAACTACGAAAATGGCTCTTCCAGCTTCGACCATCAGCAATTCTGTGGTGAAGTGCTGGAACGTAACGGCGATTACATCAAGATTGACGTAAAAAACCGCTTTGTCGTGGGGGATTCTCTGGAACTGATGACCACCAAAGGTAATATCACCTTTACTCTGACTGAAATGAAAGACAAAAAAGGCAATCCGATTGAAGAGGCCAAAGGTTCAGGTCATGTGGTGGAAATTCCAGTGCCTGCAGATGTAGATATGCAGTATGCACTGCTGATCCGTAATCTGCCGACATCAACTGCGGATATTTCTGCCTCTTCACTGGCTTATCAGGCGAGCTAAACATGGCACTGCTGATTACCGATAAATGCATTAACTGCGACATGTGCCTGCCGGAATGTCCGAATAATGCCATTTATGAAGGCGACAAAATTTATGAAATCGACGTGAATCGCTGTACTGAATGTGTCGGTTTCTATGATCACCAAACCTGCGTTTCGGTGTGTCCAATTGAGTGCATTATTCCGCATCCAGAGCATGTAGAAAGTAAAGAAGAACTGATGGAAAAATTCAAAGGCTTGAATTTATTTAACTCTAGAACCTGATTAAAAAATGGCATGTTTCGTGCTTTTCAAGGATCAGCCTTGGGGGAAGCAGAATAATAACAAGCCAAAACAAAAACAGTGTGGAGGAAAGGAACAGCTCGAAGTGATTGGGGACACTTCTAGCTGATCTAAAAACAAAAAAAGGAACCCGGTGTTAGCGTCCCGGATTCCTGTAAAAAGGGAATTAAATACAACAGTCGTTGTATCTAGCACCTGGGTTTGGGGAAGCCCAGGTGCTTTTTCTTATTGGCCAGAACGGATGATATAATCGAATGCAGACAGTGATGCTTTGGCACCTTCACCAGTCGCGATGATGATCTGTTTGTATGGAACAGTGGTACAGTCACCTGCAGCAAATACACCTTTCACATTGGTTTCGTTGCGTTCGTTAAT
>NZ_JPQO01000134.1 GCF_000773685.1 Acinetobacter sp. HR7
ATTGTGTAGATACCTATGCCTCTTAGGAGAGGGTTAAGGAGAGGTATTTTTAATTCAGTGCATTTCAGCCACAAATCCTCTAACACCACATCCGTGCTTCCTAACACATCATGATTCCAATATCTCACAACAGTTAAATCCAAAGCCTCTAAAAATTTAGTCCGTTCAGCATCATATTCAATCGCATCATCAGCACCATGCTGACCACCATCCAATTCAATCACTAAACCAATTTCATGGCAGTAAAAATCTACAATATAAGGTTTGATTACATGCTGACGACGAAATTTAAGATTCATAAAACGTTTAGCTCGAAGCAATTGCCACATCAATTGTTCTGCATCTGTGGATGATTGGCGCATGGATTTTGCGAATTCTAATAATTGAGGATCTAATTTCATTTTTTATTTTTTCTTAATTTTATTGTAATTATACGATACGCAATGAAGTTCCCTCTCCTTTCAGGAGAGGGCTAGGGAGAGGTGAAGCTAAATAATAACCCTCACCCCGACCCTCTCCCAAAGGGCATAGGTATCTACACAATTTCCATGTTTTGCGTTAAATTGAAGAGCATGCTCTTCAATTTTAA